>DASSOA010000066.1:0-37500 GCA_035701115.1 Gammaproteobacteria bacterium | reverse complement strand
TCCGCGCCCTCGAACAGGACCTTGCGCAGGCCGCGGATCTTGGGGCTGTGCGGGTCGGACTCGGTTTCGCAATGGGCATGGTGCTTGCGGTGCACGGCGACCCATTCGCCCGTCACCATGCCGGTGGTCATCCATAACCAGAAGCGGAAGAAATGCCGCACGACGGGGTGCAGATCCAGGGCACGGTGTGTCTGGTCCCGGTGCAGGTACAGTGTCACTGCAGTGATCGTAAGGTGCATGAAAACCGCAGCAATCAGCACAATCCAGAGCGGCTCAGTAATCAGGCCATGAATGAATAGCAAGCGGGGATACCTCGAAAGAAAAAGTCTGTAGCAGGGTAAAAACTATAGTGGAACCGCCCAGATGCGTCTACCGCCGCCCGGCCTTCCGCCATCAGCCTTAGTGCGGCAAGGGGTCGGGGACCCTCCTGCGGCCGGCCAATGGAACTTTCCGCGCCGTCGGGCGACTATAGGCAACGTGATTTACCAGCCGGGGGGCTGGCTCACCGGCCCCAAACACCTAACTCCAAATTCCGGTTCGAGCCCATGAATGACAGCGAAACACTCGTCAAGGTAGAGAGTCTTTATCGCTATTACGACTCTCACTGCGCGGTTCAGGATGTCAGCTTCGAGCTGCGCAAAGGCGAAATCCTCGGGTTTCTCGGCCCCAACGGCGCCGGGAAATCCACCACCATGCAGATCCTGTCCGGAAACCTGGCGCCGAGCGCCGGTCAGGTGCTGATCAACGGCGTCGATCTGCTCGACGAACCGAAGCGCGCGAAATCCGCCATCGGCTATCTGCCGGAAATACCGCCGCTTTATCCCGAACTCTCAGTCGACGAGTATCTCGAATACTGCGCAAAACTGAACCGTGTACCGCGCCCGCAGCGCCTTGCCGCCCGCGCACTGGCCAAAGAGCGCTGCGGGCTCAAGGATGTCGGGCGCAGGCTGATCGGCAACCTGTCGAAAGGATATCAGCAGCGCGTCGGCATCGCGCAGGCGATCATTCATTCGCCGGCAGTCGTGATCCTCGATGAACCCACCGTCGGACTCGATCCGATCCAGATCCGCGAAATCCGCACCCTGATCACCGAGCTGGGTCGTGAACACAGCGTGATTCTTTCCACGCACATCCTTCCGGAAGTACAGACCCTGTGCAGCCGCGTGCAGATCATCAACAAGGGCCGTCTGGTATTCAACGACACGCTGGACGGATTGTCAGCGAAATTGCAGGCATCGAGCCTGCTGCTCGCGACGGGGAAGCCGTCTGATCGCGGCACGCTCGAAAAAATCGCCGGCGTGGAAAGTGTGCAGCAACTGACCGGCAGTCGGGTGCGCGTCACCTTCACGCCCGGACACAATCCCGCCGAAGCGATAGCCGCGGCAGCAGTGAACCAGGGCTGGGGCCTGCAGGAGCTGGTTCAGGAACACAAAACCCTGGAACAGATTTTCGTCGCGCTCACAGCCGGCGAAGAATCCGCGACGGAGGCAGCAGCATGATGATCTTCACCATCGCCTGGCGCGAATTGCGGCAGATGTTCCTGTCCCCGCTTGCCTGGTGCGTACTTGCCGTTATCCAGTTCATCCTCGCGTGGCTGTTCCTGATTCAGGTGGATCAGTTCCTCAAATTCGCGCCCTCACTGGCCGGAAACCCGTCAGCGCCCGGCGTGACAGATTTCGTGGCTGCAGGCATGTTCAGCAGCGCCAGCATCGTGTTGCTCATGGTGGTTCCGCTTATGAGCATGCGGCTGATTGCGGAGGAACGCCGCAGTGGTGCGCTGAACCTCCTGATGTCCGCGCCGGTGAGCATGACGGAGATCGTGCTCGGCAAGTACCTTGGCCTTTTGCTGTTCCTGCTGATCATGCTGGGCATGATTACCCTGATGCCGCTGTCGCTGATGACAGGAACGCATCTCGATTACGGCAAGCTGCTGGCCGGCGTGCTGGGACTGGGACTTGAGCTCGGCGCGTTTGCGGCGGTCGGACTGTTCATGTCCAGCCTGACAAGGCAGCCGGTCATCGCCGCGGTAAGCAGCTTCGGCGTGTTGCTGCTGCTGTGGGTCATCAGCTGGGCTGGCAGCGGCGATGACCGCTACAGCGCAACATTCCATTACCTGTCATTACTCGATCATTATGGATCGCTGCTGCGCGGCGCTTTCAATACCAGCGATGTGATCTACTACCTGCTGTTTATCGTCACGTTTCTGGTGCTGAGCATCCGTCGCCTCGATTCCTACCGATTGCAACACTAATAATTCCGGAAGCATCGAAACATGCGCGTCACCCGCAAATCCCGCTTGCAGATTCGACTGCAGAATCTGATTTTCTACGCCCTGTTCCTGGCTTTTATCGGCGTCGCGGCCTGGCTCAGTACCCAATACGTTTACAAGGCCGACTGGACGTACGGGCATCGCAACTCGCTGACGCAAGCGAGCGTGAAACTGCTCAAGACGCTGAACAAGCCGCTTGAATTCACTGCTTTTGCGCGCGCCAATCCGGAATTACGCACCGCATTGACGCACTTCGTGGACAAATACAAGGCAGTGAAGCCGGATACCACACTGACGTTTGTGAATCCGGATACCAATCCGCAGGCGGCACGTGAACAGGGAATTACCGCAGACGGCGAACTGGTGATCAGTTACGACGGACGCACCGACAAGACCACCCAGGTCAACGAATCAACGGTAAGCAATGCAATCGAGCGGCTCGCACGCGCGACCACCCGCTACGTCGTGTTCCTGCAAGGGGATGGCGAACGCGATCCGCACGGCCATCACAATTTTGATCTCGGCGACTTCGGGACCCAGCTGGAACAGAAAGGGTTCAAACTCGAAACGCTCAATCTGGCGGAGAACCCGAGCATTCCGACCAACACGTCCGTGCTGGTGATCGCCGGTCCGCAGGCAAAATTGCTGCCGGGCAGCGTCAAACTCGTCACGGACTACGTAAAACGCGGCGGCGATCTGCTGTGGCTGGGCGATCCTGGAAAACTGTACGGCCTGGAACCGCTGGCAACGGCACTGGGGATCCAGTTCGGCGACGGCACGATTGTGGACCCGGATTCCCAGTTGCTCGGTATCAGCGATCCGACCGTTGTGCTGGTGGCGAAGTACGGCAGCGACAGCCTGATCACGCGCGGCTTCAACACGGCGACGCTGTATGCGCGCGCGACTTCGATTACAACGTCGGGCAACACGGATTGGCTTGCTGCACCGTTTCTGAAAACCCTGCCACGCAGCTGGCTTGAAACCGGCAAACTTGCCGGCGCCGTCAGCTTCGATGCCAAACGTGGCGACAAGCAGGGTCCGCTTGCCATCGGCATGGCACTGACACGCGAGGTCAATCCCGATTCCACAGACAAGACGGGCGACGGCAAACACACGTCGGTGGAACAACGCGTGGTCGTGACCGGCGACGGCGATTTCCTTTCCAATGCCTTTCTGAACAACGGCGGTAACCTGGATCTCGGTCTCAACATCCTGAACTGGCTGTCGCACGAAGACACCTATCTCAACATCAACCCGCAACCGGCGCCGGACCGCACACTGACGTTGTCCCGCACCGACAACGCGATGATCAGCGTCGGTTTCCTGTTTGCGCTGCCCCTGTTCCTGATCGTATTCGGCATCACCTTCTGGATGCAGCGGCGGCGCAGATAATACGAGGCAACATGAACAAGCGCACCATTCTCAATCTTGTTCTGCTTGTTGGTATCGCGGCGCTGGCCCTGTTGGCGTGGTACAAGCCGGGCATCAAGAAACCGCCGGCTCAACCACCTCTCACGTCCCTGAAGGCCGCTGATATCCGTTCGATCGAGATCGAGCGGCACGGTACCGATACCGTAAAACTAGAGCGTGAAAACGCACGCTGGCAAATGCTTGCACCGCGCCAGATGGCGGCGGACGAGTACCTCATCAACCCGCTGCTCAAGAGCCTCAGCGATCCGACGATCAGCCATTTTGCGGCGGACGCGGCACAACTCGGCCAGTATGGACTCGCCGATCCGCAAGTGCGCCTGCGCTTGAACAACACGGAAATTGATTTTGGCAACACGGAGCCGCTGCAGGGCCACCGTTACGTGAAGGTCGGCGACACCGTCTATCTCACTGACGGCAGCCTGTTCTATCGGCTGAGTCACGACGCGCTGTGGTGGGTGGACAAGGCGTTGCTGCCCGCCAATGCCCGGATCACCGCGCTGCAATTGCCCAATGCCACGCTCACCCTGAAGAACGGCAAATGGCAGCTTGCCCCGGCCAATCCCGACATCTCTGCGGACAGCATCCAGAAACTGGTGGACGCCTGGCATAACGCACGCGCGCAGGACGTGGTCGCGCCCGAACAAGGCAAATCCGCGGGTGAGGTGGCAATCGAGCTTGCCGGCAAGTCCGCCCCGGTGCGTTTCGAAATCCTCAAAAACCCCGATTTTCTGGTGCTGGTCCGCCCGGATCTCAATCTGGAATACCGCCTGGAACAGGACGAAGGCAAGGCACTGCTGCACCTGGAAACTGCAGCCAGGAAAACCACGTCAGGGCATAATGGGAAAAAGGAAATGCCAGATGCCCGAACTGCCGGAAGTCGAAACCACACGCCGGGGCATTGAACCCCACGTCCTCGGCCACGTCGTCGAGACGCTCACCGTGCGTGAACGCCGGCTGCGGTGGCCGGTTCCGCCGTCGCTGCTGAAAAACCTGCCGGGTCAGCGTATTGAAGCCGTGACGCGGCGCGGCAAGTACCTGCTGTTCAGAACCCGCGCCGGAACCGCGATTGTGCATCTCGGCATGTCGGGGAGTTTGCGGGTATTGCCCGCGCAGACGCCGCCCGCCAAACACGATCACGTTGATCTCGTGTTGGATAACGGCCGTGCGCTGCGCCTGCGCGACCCGCGCCGGTTTGGCACCGTGCTCTGGACCAGCGCGGACCCGGAACGCCATAAACTGTTGCGGGACCTGGGACCGGAACCGTTGAGCGATGCGTTTTCGGGCGATTACCTGTTCGAGAAATCACGCGGACGCAAGGTGGCGATCAAGAGTTTCATCATGGACAGCCACATCGTGGTCGGCGTCGGCAACATCTACGCGAGTGAAGCGTTGTTTCTGGCGGGTATCCATCCACACCGTGCCGCCGGCAGGATTTCGCGTGACCGCTACCTGCGACTGGCGGACGCGATCCGGCGCGTCCTGTCGGCTGCGATCAAGGCCGGTGGTACCACGCTGCGGGATTTTGTCCGCGAAGACGGGGCGCCGGGTTATTTCCGTCAGCACCTCCGGGTTTACGACCGCGAAGAATGGCCCTGCGATCGCTGTCGCTCCCCGATTGTCGCCACCGTCACCGGTCAGCGTGCCACCTACTACTGTCCGCACTGCCAGACATAAGCCTAAAATCCGGCTTCACCAATTCGGGACAGCACACATGGGTAATCGCCTTTCCAAGATCTACACGCGCACCGGTGATGACGGCACCACCGGTCTTGGCGACGGCACGCGCGTACCGAAGGACAGCGCGCGCGTAGAAGCCTACGGCACGGTGGATGAACTGAACAGCGTGATCGGTTTGCTGCTGGCGGAGACCTTGCCTGATGGTATCGGCGAAGCACTGACCCGCATCCAGCACGAATTGTTCGATCTCGGCAGCGAACTCTGTGTCCCGGGATACACCGTGATCACGCCTGACCACATTGCCTGGCTGGAGCAGACACTTGACCGGTTCAATGCAGATTTGCCGCCACTCAAGGAATTCATTCTGCCGGGCGGCAACCGTGCTGCCGCAATCTGTCACCTCGCCCGGACCGTGTGCCGGCGTGCGGAACGGCGCACGCTGAGTCTGCATCGCGAATCGCCGGTCAACACTGAAGTCGTGCGCTACCTCAATCGTCTGTCTGATCTGCTGTTCGTGCTGGCGCGCGTGATCGCACGTCAGGACGGCGGCAGCGAAGTGCTCTGGAAACACGAACGGACGAAAGCCTAGCGCCACCCGCCCTGCCTGCGGCGGGAAACAAGGGTCAGTGAAGACCGGACAGCCGCTCGCGGGTTTGTTGCAGGTCCCGGCAAAGCTGAGCCGCACCGAACAGCATGCGCGGCGTCGAGCGATCCAGCAGATCGCCGGAAATACTGAACAGACTGCCTGTTTTCACTGCGCTCAGCTGCGGCCAGTGTTGCCACAGTTTCAGCCGCTGTGTCGCACCGGGTGTATCACCGGTAACAATCGCCTGGGGATCGCGGGACAGCACGGTTTCGAGATTAACCGCGGCCGCACGTGGCTTCAGGTCGCCGAATACATTACTGCCGCCACACACGTCAAGCACACGACTGATGATCTGATTGCCGCCGATCGTATACAGCGGCGTCGCCGAAATCTCATAGAACACGCGGACGCGGGCGCGATTCGCATACTGATTCCGTATCGCCTGCAAACCGGCCAGAAATGCCTGCGCCGCAGAATTGGCGGGCTGTGTATGTCCCGTTGCCTGGCCAATCAATTCCAGATTGCGGGCGATATCCGCGAGATCGGTTGCACCGATCACCAGCACCTTCATGTGCAGTTCGCGCAGGCGCTCGATCACCGGTATTGGCGTACCGCCGTCCCACGCCAGGATCAGATCGGGTTCAAGCGCGACGATGCGTTCCATATCAAAACGGAACGCGTCGCCAATGCGCGGCAGACGCTTGGCCGCTTGCGGGTAATCGCTGTAGGCGCTGGTACCGACGAGTGTGTCACCCGCGCCTGCAGCATAAACCAGTTCGGTGAGATCGGGCGCCAGACTCACGATTCTCTTTGCCGGCGCATCAAGCTTGAGTTGGCGGCCATCGGCGCCCGTCAGCGTGATAGCGGCACGAAGTTGCAGTGGAAGGGCTGAAAGCAGCAGCACAAGCGCTGCGCGAATCACCATGCCAGACCGAACAAGGTCAAAAGACCGTATACAACCAGCCAGATAATCAGCGTGCGTTGCACCAGTGCCAGCGCCGAACGCATCCTGCCGATACCCGATTCAGTGTCAACGCCGCGCAGGGCGCCCAGTCCGGCGCAAACGAGGACGTCGTTGTTCATCCTGAAAAACTGTGCCCCGCAGGTATTGTAGTAACTGCGCAAGTCGGAGACGGCATCTTCAAAACTGCCGGCCAGCGCATAACCCAGCGCCGCGAGATGCGCCGGCAGCCAGGCGAGGATGCCATACAGGCGCTCCGTTGCCGCCTTGAACTGCGGCGAGACTGGCGACTCCTCTGACATCGCACTCAGAAACTGGGTGGTGCGGTAGAGCACGGCGCCCGCGGGCCCCAGCAACGCGAACCACAACATGACACCGAACAAGCGGTCGTTGGCAACGGCGAGTACAGCGCGCGTCACCGCTTCGGTTCGCGCCGCACTATCGGAGGGAGGCTCGCTCTGCAACAACTGGCGCGCTAGCGCCGCAGCGCGTTGCTCATCGCCGGACTGCACTGCTTCCATGTAGGCGTCCGCCTCATGCGGCAGATCCCTCGGCCCCAGGGTGAACAGCAACACCGCAATCGCGAAGATGAATCCGAACAGGCCCCAGATGTGCGCGAATAAATGCCCGAGGAACAGGATCACGATGGCCGGCACCAGGACAATTATCAGCACCGCCGAACTCGCGCGCCAGGATTCCGCTGGCCGCGTCAATCCCGGCATGGCTTCGAGATAGGAACGGAACCAGCGCGGGCCGCGCAGCGGCTCAAGGTGGCGCAGCCCCTGATCGAGCAGGAGAGCCAGCAGCAGGGCGACAAAACTCATCGGCGAACTCCGCGTTCGAATCGGCCGGGTGATGCCATGTTACCCACTTGCACCGGGAACTGCACGAGCGGGCTCAGGCCAGTCGCCCACGAAAGCGTGGCCAGTCAAATGCCGGGCCGGGATCCGTCTTGCGTCCGGGGGCGATGTCGCTGTGGCCGACGATCCTCTGCGGCGTAATGGCCGGATAGGCTTGCATCAATGCATGCGTGACAGCGTCCAATGCGTTGTATTGCGTCGCCTCGTAAGGAATATCGTCGCAGCCTTCCAGTTCGATGCCGATCGAGAAATCGTTGCAAGCCGTGCGCCCTTCAAATATCGAAACGCCCGCGTGCCACGCACGCCGTTGAAATGGCACAAACTGCACCACTTCGCCGTCGCGCCTGATCAATAGATGCGCTGACACCCGCTGCGGCGCGATGCTTTCGAAATAGGGATGGACATCGGCCCGCAAGTGCCCGAGAAAAAAGTCTTCGATCCAAACCCCGCCGAACTGTCGCGGCGGCAGACTGATGCCATGAATCACCAGCAGATCAATGCCGGCTTGAGCCGGCCGGTCGTCACAATGCGGTGAAGCCAGCTGCCTGGCGCCGGAGAGCGCTCCGGTTTCGGTTTCTACGCTGTAGCGCACGGTTGCCATGCCGCTCATGTTGCCCTGCCCGGCGCAAATGCGCAAAATGCGACCTTGCCCCTCGTCTGCTGGACCACAGGATGCCCGTAAAACGTCCGGTTCCCGAACTCAAGGAAATGCTCCAGGGCATCGTTGCCGCGCCGTCAGTGAGCAGCGTGAGCCCCGAATTCGACATGAGCAACCGCGAAGCCGCGAGCCGCATTGCCGGCTGGCTGGAATCCATCGGCTGCGCGGTCGAAATGCAGGAAATCCCCGGATTTCCCGGCAAATTCAACGTGATCGGCACCCTGGGCCAGGGCCCCGGCGGGCTGGTGCTGGCCGGGCACATGGACACAGTCCCATTCGACCAGGACCGCTGGGAATCCGATCCGTTTGTGCTGACCGAGCGCGACGGCTTGTTGCATGGCCTCGGCATCAGCGACATGAAAGGCTTTATCGCGCTTGCGATCGAAGCGGCAGCGCGCCATGCCGGCAGCACTTTCGCCCAGCCGCTCATCATTCTTGCAACCGCGGATGAAGAAAGCAGCATGAGCGGGGGCCGGGCGCTGGTGGCCGCGGGGCGCCCGAAGGCGCGCTATGCGGTTATCGGCGAGCCGACCAGCTTGCGCCCGGTGCACATGCATAAAGGCATTCTCATGGAAGCGGTACGGGTAATCGGCCAGGCCGGCCACTCGAGCGACCCGGCACTGGGGCGCAACGCGCTCGAAGGGATGCACCGGGTTATCGGCAGCCTGCTCGATTACCGTGACGAACTGCAGCATCGCCATCATGACCCGCATTTTTCAGTGCCGGTTCCGACCCTGAATCTCGGCTATATCAAGGGCGGCGACAACCCCAATCGCATCTGCCCGGAGTGTGAGCTGCACATTGATATCCGCACTCTGCCTGGCATGACGGTCGACGGCGTGCGTGCCGAGTTGCAGGCCCGCCTGCGAGCCGCGCTCGCCGATCGCGAATTCGCGCTGGAATTCCACAGCCTGTTCGAAGGCGTGAATCCGCTGGAGACGTCGGCCAGTTCGGCCATCGTGCGCGCCGCCGAACGGCTGACCGGGCACAGTGCCGAAGCGGTTGCATTCAGTACCGAAGCGCCATTCCTGCAAGCGCTCGGCATGCAGACCGTGGTGCTCGGTCCCGGCGACATCCGTGTCGCGCACCAGCCCAACGAGTCGTTGCCGCTGGCAACCCTCAATCCCACTCTGGAAATACTCGATCAACTGATTCGTCAGTTCTGCATGACGCAGACCGCTGTCGCATCACTGTGAAAGCATCTTTTTCCGCATGAGCCGCAATACCGATTTTGCACGCCGCGACCTTGCCGTGCTGTGGCATCCGTGCACGCAAATGAAGGACCACGAATGGTTGCCGCTCGTGCCCATCCGGCGCGGTGCGGGCGCATGGCTCGAGGATTTCGACGGCAACCGTTACCTCGATGCCATCAGCTCTTGGTGGGTAAACCTGTTCGGCCACGCCAATCCGCGCATCAACGCCGCGCTGGCGGAACAGGCAACCAGACTCGAACATGTGATTCTTGCCGGGTTCAGTCACGAAGCGGTCGTCGAACTCTCCGAGCGTCTGGTCGCGATCACGCCGCCCGGCCTGAGCCGCTGTTTTTACGCCGACAACGGCTCATCGGCGGTCGAAGTAGCCGTGAAAATGAGTTTTCATTACTGGCGCAACGTCGGCAAACCGGAAAAGACGCGCTTCATCACACTCAGCAACAGCTATCACGGTGAGACGCTGGGCGCGCTGGCAGTCGGCAACGTGGAACTCTACAAATCCACCTATCAGCCGCTGCTGATGGACGTGATCACGGTGCCCGGGCCCGACTGTTTCCTGCGCGAGCCCGGTGAAAGCTGGGAAGCCCACACCCGCCGCATGTTTACGGAGATGGAAACAACGCTCGAACGACATCACCATGAAACCTGCGCGGTGATTCTCGAACCGCTGGTGCAATGTGCCGGCAACATGCGCATGTACCATCCGGTGTATCTGGAGCTGTTGCGCGAAGCCTGCGACCGTTACGGCGTGCACCTGATCGCCGACGAAATCGCGGTGGGGTTCGGTCGCACCGGCACGCTGTTTGCGTGCGAGCAGGCCGGCGTGACGCCGGATTTCATGCTGCTGTCAAAGGGACTGACCGGCGGCTATCTGCCCCTGTCGGTCGTGCTGACTCACGAGCGCATCTATGAGGCGTTTTACGACGACTACACCCGCCTCACCGCGTTTCTGCATTCCCACAGTTATACCGGTAACGCACTTGGCTGCCGCGCAGCGCTGGCGACACTGGATATATTCCGCGAGGACAACGTCATCGAACGCAATCGCGGGTTGGCCGCGTCCATGCATCGTGCAGTCGAACACCTTGCAGACCACCCTAACGTTGCTGAAATCCGCCAGCACGGCATGATCCTCGCCATCGAGCTGGTGAAAGACAAGGCCCGGCGCGAACCCTTTGCATGGCAGGAACGGCGTGGCTTGAAGGTTTATCAACATGCGCTTACCCGCGGCGTGCTGCTGCGTCCGCTTGGCAATGTCGTGTACTTCATGCCGCCGTACGTGGTCACGGAAGACGAAATCGCGCTCATGGGCGAGGTTGCCAGCGAGGGTATCGAACGCGCCGTGCGGGACGGCAGATGAGAATACCGCGGGTTTACACGCCGCAAGCGCTCAACATGGGCCAGCATCTGGAACTGGAACCCGCCGCTTCCAAACATCTGCTCACCGTGCTGCGCCTCAAGGCAGGCGCGGCGTTGATACTGTTCAACGGCAATGGCCGGGAGTTTTCTGCGCGTCTGGAAGGCGCCGTCAAAAACCGCGCTTCGGTAAGTGTGACGGCCCAGCAGCCTGCGCGCACCGAATCTCCGCTCAATGTCACGCTGGTACAGGGAATTTCCCGCGGCGAGCGCATGGATTACACGCTGCAGAAGGCGGTTGAACTCGGCGTCGCGCGGATCGTGCCCGTGACGACCGAGCGCAGTGTGGTCAGGCTGGATGACAAAACCTCGGCGCGCAAGTTCGCTCACTGGCAGAATGTGATAATCGGTGCCTGCGAACAATCCGGGCGCCTCCTGATCCCGCAACTCGAGGAACCGCTGTCATTCGATCAGTTCCTGCACGCCCTCGATTCCGATGACACGCTGGAACTGCTGCTGGATCCATCCGCCGATACCTCGTTACGCATGCTGGCAAGTCCGATTGGCCGGAAATTGATGCTGCTGGTCGGACCGGAAGGCGGGCTGAGTGAGGGTGAGCGTACGCTGGCATTGCGCTCGGGATTTCAGGGCATGCGACTGGGGCCAAGAATTCTGCGCACCGAGACCGCCGGGGTGGTCGCGCTCAGTATTCTGCAGTCGCTGTGGGGAGATATCGGCTAACCGTTCAACCGAGACTGGCGGTGTGCCGCTCCGGCATCGCTTCCACCAGATGCTGTTCGATCGCCTCGATATCGGGGACAAACGGCCGCTCATTCGCCATGCGGACGCGGGTAACGACCGGCTCGCCGTTGCTGAATTCATTCTCGGGTTCGACCGAAAGCACCGCTGAATTGACGCGCACCAGATACGGGTAGCCTTGCGTCATGATGGCAAATACCGGTGGCTCCAGCTGTTCGTTGATGGCATACGTTACCGCGATACGCGTGCGGCTGGCGCGCTCGGGAATCTTGCGGCCGCACAGTCCTTCAAATGAAACCAGCGGGATATCCTGTCCCTGCCACGGCATCAGACCAAGCAGCCAGGCCGGCGCGTTGCGCACCGGTTTCGGCCGCACGTAACCGGTCACCTCTGCAACCGACAGACGCGGCAGAATCAGCTTGCCGCCGGCGATCGGAATCAGGAGGCTGTAGACTTCTTCAATGGTTTCGGCCACGGCGCATTACCAGCGGGTACGCTGCGGGCTGAAGCTGCCCACAAGCTCTTGGATGTTTTCAAGCAACTCGGCTTCCTGGTACGGCTTGCCAAGATACTTGTTGACGCCGATTTCCATGGCGCGATTGCGGTGTTTTTCACCGGTGCGCGACGTGATCATGATGATCGGGATATTCTTGAAGCGATCGTCGTTGCGCATGTGCTGTGCGAGTTCGTAGCCGTCCATGCGCGGCATTTCGATGTCGAGCAGCATGACGTCCGGAATGTTCTCCTGCAGTGTCGCCAGGGCGTCAACACCGTCCTTGGCGGTAATGACTTTCATGTTGTAGCGCTCGAGCAGACGCTGCGTGACGCGGCGCACGGTGATCGAATCGTCCACCACCATCGCAACGGTACGCGTATCTTCCTTCGGCGCCTCGCGCTCCACGACTTCGATCCGCGCTTCTTCTTCGAGCGCCGCGCCGCGCGCCAGCGACGTCACGTCAAGAATGAGCAGAATGCTGCCGTCGCCGAGAATCGTCGCGCCCGAGACACCGCGAATGCTCGAAACCTGCGGACCGACCGACTTCACCACAACCTCACGGCTGCCCTGCATACCTTCCGTGATAATCGCAATGGACGAATCGCCCGAGCGCACCAGCAGCAACGGCACGGTGGTGAGATCCTCGGGGAACTCCGGTGCGCCGATGCCCAACAACACCGACAGATGCTGCAGGTGATACGGACGGCCACCGTACATGTAAACCGGGTTGTCGCCCGCCATCAGGCGTTCCAGTTCGGCGCGCGGAATCCGTGCGATGCCTTCAATGCTGGGCAGCGGGATCGCGTACAGCTGATCGGTCATGCTGACGAGCAACGCCTGGGTAATGGCAAGGGTGAACGGCAGACGGATGGTGAAGTGCGCGCCTTTCCCCGCCTGCGAGTCAATGCGCAGACTGCCGCCGAGCTGCTTGATTTCGCTCGCGACCACGTCCATGCCCACACCGCGACCGGCCGCCTGCGTCACCTGCTCGGCGGTGGAGAAGCCGGCTTCGAGAATGAAGGCCATGACGTCGCGGTCGCTGAGTCTGGCGTCGGAACGTGTGAGACCCAATTGCTCGGCTTTCTTGCGGATCGCTGCGAGATTCAGACCGGCGCCGTCATCGCTGACCTCCATCACCACTTCGGAGCCTTCGCGGTGCAACGCGATCGTGATGGTACCAGCCTCGGGTTTACCGCGCTGTTTACGCTGCGCGCCGGTTTCGATGCCATGCACAACCGAGTTGCGCAGCATGTGTTCAAGCGGCGCCAGCACGCGTTCGAGCACCTGACGATCCATTTCGCCTTCGGCGCCCATCAGCCGCAGTTCGACATGCTTGCCGGTCTCGTCAGCCGTCTGCCGCACCACACGGCGCAATCGCTGGGCGTGGCGTGAGAAGGGCACCATGCGGGTGCGCATGAGGCCGTCCTGCAATTCGGTTGTGACGCGGGACTGCTGCAGCAGCAGCGTTTCGGCCTCACGGGCCTGATTCAACAGCAAGGCCTGAATGCTGACAAGGTCGCCGACGGATTCGGCCAGCGCACGCGACAATTGCTGCAGGGTTGAATACTGGTCGAGTTCCAGCGGGTCGAAATCCGGGTTGACGTCGCCGCCCTCCTGCACGAACTGCGAACGGATCTGCGCTTCGGTTTCGATTTCCAGTTTGCGCAGCTGATCGCGCAGACGCACGACCGTTTGATCCAGTTCCGTCAGGTTGAAGTTGATGGTCGTAATCTGCTGTTCAAGGCGCGAACGATAGATACCCATTTCGCCCGCGTAATTCAGCGCGCTCTCGAGCAGGTCGGCGCGCACGCGCACCAGTTCGTGCTGGATACGGGATCCGGTGCGGCGCTCGCCCTCACCACCCAACGCAGCTTCGGCCGCAGCGATATCCTCTTCAGGCGCGACAGCGGGTTCGGCAGCCGGTTCAGCTGCGGGTTCCTGGCCGTACTCTATAATCGGCGGCGGCGGTGCCGGCGCACGCACGGTTTCGAACCGCTCTTCATGTGTCTCCGGCTCAAGCTCTTCGTCCACCGTATGCCCGTGAACGCGCTTGAGTTCGATTACCAGATCGCCGCCGTCCACGATCGGTTGATTCGCGTAGCTCTGTTCAAGCATGCGATGCAGGCGGTCAACCGCGCGATTCAACAGCGCGAACAGCTCGGTGGAAATCGCGATGCGTCCGTCCACAATGTCGGTCAGCACGGTCTCCATTTCGTGGCTGAGATCACCCATCGGGACCAGCCCGGCCATACGGGCGCCGCCCTTGATGGTGTGCAGATTGCGCTGCAGCTGGGTGACCATTCCGGGGTCGCTCTTGCGCTGACTCCACTGGTGCATCGTGTTATCGGTGGATTCCAGCAATTCGGTCGCTTCTTCAAAGAAGATCGCCGCGAGTTCCGGATCAAAATCCTTGAGGTCGGCAAGCTGGACGTATTTGAGCGGCTTGTCCTTCTCTGGCGCGGGTCTCGCAGCCGCCGGTGCCGGCGTTGGCGCGGGTTCAGCGGGGCCCGACATGACAATGTCTTCGGTCACAATCGCTTCCGACGTGCCGGCGGGCGGCGCAGCTGCCTTGAGCGCCTGCAGGCGTGCCAGCAATTCCCGATCCGGAGGCGGGGGCGATGCGGCCTCCCCCAGCGCATTCAGCAAGGCGCGCGCGGCGTCATGTGCGTCGCCGAAAAGCTGAACATCATTGATCGGCACCGGCTGATTGGATGCCTGCAATTCCCCGACAAACCGGTCGAGCGGTTCGAGCAACGCGACAATTCCGCCCGCACCCGCCATCGCGGCGCTGCCGTGCAGGGTGTGCAGCGCCCGCACCAGTTCTTCGGTAATTTCCGCGTGACCTGCCGCGGCCTGCCGCGTGAACTCCGCCAGCACGGCAAGGTGTCCCTCGGCTTCGCGATTGAAAATCTCGTAAAGAACCGGGTCCATACCGCCCGACGGAGCGAGTATTTCCACCCGTGGTGCGATCACCGTCGGCTCGTCGCTGCCGACTGCCTGCAGCCCGGCCGGCGACACCATGGTGGGTTCCTCGGCGGAAGCGGCGCGACGCGGTTCGGCCGGTTCGGCCGGTCTCGGTGCGGATGGAGGGGCTGCCGCAGGAGCTGCGCCGGGCGTCGGCTCGCCGCGGCTGAATGCCGTGGCGGAATCCATCAAGGGCTGTACGTCAATCTTGGGCGGAGTGCCGACTTCCAGCTGCTCGATCAGTTCCGGAAACGCTTCAATACTGCGCTCAACCAGCGCAAACATTTCATCGCTGGCCGAGACCGTCTGGTCGATCACGCGATTGAGCATGTTCTCGATCGACCATGCAAATTCACCGATCAGGCGCGCACCGACCATGCGGCCACTGCCCTTCAGGGTGTGGAACGAGCGGCGCACGGTCGTCAGCGCTTCCGTGTCCGAGGGGTTGGAGCGCCAACGCGGAAAATTCTCGCGCAGCGAGCTCATGACTTCCTGGGCTTCTTCCAGGAAGATCTCCACGATTTCCGGATCAACCTCATCGCTCTGGATGACCGCCGGCCCGGCCGCCGACGGCGCCGGCTGCTTCGGCGCCGGTTCTGCCTGCGCCATGCTCGCCAGCAGGACGGATTTATCCATCACCTGGGTGGGTTCGTCGGCCGCCGGCGATTCCAGCGTGATTGACTCTTCTTCCTGTTCCGCCGCTTCGCTGATAACGATGGATTCGCCGGGCATTTCGACGGAGGTCTCGACGCCCGCTGCCGACGTCACGCCCGTCTGGGATGCGAGGCCGGTTGTTTCATCTTCGTCTTCCGGATATTCCTGCCCGACCTGGAAACCGAGTGCGGCCACGCAGGCTTCGGCGTTGTCGAGCATGGACAACGGATTCCCGCGGCCCTGCTGAACCGTTTCCAGATAAAACTCGATGCTGACGATGGCGTCCGCCATGCGATCGAGTTCATTTTGAGCCGGCACATTGCTGCCCGACGCCAACAGTTTGATGCGGATGTATTGACGCAGACTTTCGAGCAAGGCCACCACCCGATCCATGTGCAGGAACCGGAGGCTGGCCTGAATCTCGCGGATATGTGCCGGCAGCGGCTTCAGTCCATCGACATGCGAAGGGTCGTTCACAAATTCGACGATGGCTTCCTTGACGCGCGCAAGATTGATGATCGATTCGCGGATAACTGCAGCCTGGACTTCGCGCATCTCGGTCTGCTCGACTTCGATGCCGCGTACCTTGTCGGCGACCTCCGGCGAAATCAGCCCGACCATGGCTTCGTCGAGCTGCGTTTCTACGCTCACGATGCCGCTCGCGATATCCATCAGTGCGTTTTCGTCGGGCGCTTCGCCTTTGCGCTCGACAATCGATTTGAGACGCGCGCGTTCGGTTTCCAGGGTGCCGCGCAGATGTTCGAGGTTGAGGACGCTGAGTGTATCGCTGACCTTCTTCAGCAACTCGTCGAGCGGTGCGAGCTCGGTGGCATCGGTTTTAGCCATGCGCACGAAAATGTCGAGCGTGTCCTTGATGCGTGTGATGTCCTCCTTCAACGCGCCTGAAACAGTGCGCATGAGGTTGACGTTCGGCCCGGCCATCCCCTCGCGGGCTTCCTCGACTTCAATCGCGTCGGGCAGCAGTTCCCCGAGCTTGAACGATTCCTTGATGGCCTTGATGCGTTCGCCGTTGCTGGTTGCGCGGCCGATGTAATACAGGAGATTGTTGACCAGCTCCTTGGCGGGGTCTTCCGCGACATCCGCTTCGCCCTGATCAATGAGCCGCTTGATCTGACGGTCCACCTGGCCCAGCAGCTGCTTGAGACCGACCTCGGCCTGAATCCCGCTTTCGCGCAGACCTTCGATTACACCACCGACGATCCACCAGAGTTCGAACACGGCCGGCGTCGTGGCTGCCTGCTCGAGTTTCTCGGCCGTTTCAGCCAGCACCTTGAGATGCGCGTCGTCACCACTCTTGTACCAGCCGAGCAGGGCCGCCTGGAATCTGGGCCGCAGTTTGCCGGCCAGACTCTTGATGTCTACGGCCTTCGACGCATCAGCCGCAGCCGCATGGCCAACCACGCTGGCCGTACGCCCCGCGAGGTTGTAGGCGAACAACGCGCTTTCGGAAAGCAGCGGCTGGCCACGGACGCTGCGCAGATCATTCAGCAGCGACAACAGCGCGAGTGGCATGTCGCGGCGCCCGCCGATAACGCGTTCCAGATAATCCGGCAATTGCAGCATCGCCCGCATCAGCACTTCAAATGCGGCGTCGTTGCGTTCGATTTCGCCGGACTGCAGCCCGCGCACCACCGATTCCATTTCCTCGGCGAGCATCGCGGCGCCGTAAACCTCGACAATGCGCAAGGTGCCCTGCACCTGATGCAGCAATTCGAGGCACTGCCCCAGGGCCTCGGTGTCTTCCGGCCGCTCGACATAGGTTTCCAGCGCCTGGCGCGCGCGCACCAGGGTGTGATCAAGTTCGTTCTTGATCCACAGCAGCGAGTCTGAAGCGGCCTGACTCATTCTTTTCCTTACAAAAGTCCTCGTTCAGCCCATTCAGGCCAGGCTGACTTCGGCCTGGGGTTCAGGGCGAATAATCATGGTTTCCTGATTGCTGGTGCTCGGCAGCTTGAAGCCGGAGACCGATTTGCGCATTTCAGTCGCCAGAGCCGCGAGCTTGCCGATCGACACTGCCGTTGCCGTCGTGCCTTCGGTAGTCTGCGCGGTGATTTCCCGAATCACGTTCATGGTGCGGGACACTTCGCCTGCGGTCTGCGCCTGCTGGCGCGCTGCACTCGAGATGCTTTGAATCAGCGTCGCGATGTGGTTTGCCACTTTTTCGATTTCGTCCAGCGAGGCACCGGCGTTTTCGGCGAGCTGCGCACCGCTCACCACACCCGCGGTGGATTGCTCCATCGAGATCACCGCTTCGTTGGTGTCGGTCTGAATGGTCTTCACCAGCGCTTCGATCTGACGCGTCGCGTTACCGGAACGTTCTGCGAGTCGTTGCACTTCGTCCGCCACCACCGCGAAACCGCGGCCTGCTTCACCGGCCATGGACGCCTGAATCGCCGCGTTCAACGCCAGAATGTTCGTTTGTTCCGCGATGTCGTTGATGAGTTCCACGATGTCGCCGATTTCCTGTGACGATTCGCCAAGCCGCTTGATGCGCTTTGAGGTTTCCTGAATCGTTTCACGGATGTTGTTCATGCCGTCAATGGTGCGACGCACCGCTTCGCCGCCCTTGTGCGCGATTTCCACCGATTGTTGTGCGACCTTCGCGGAGCGTTCCGCGTTGGCGGACACCTGCTCAATGGAGTGCGCCATCTGGGTAATCGAAGTGGATGCGGTATTGATCTGCTTACTCTGGTTCTCGGAGGCTTCCGCAAGATGCGTTGCCGTCGCCTGGGTCTGACGGGCGGCGGCGTCCACCTGCACCGCCGTCTGGTTGATCGTCGTTACCAGTCCGCGCAGCGCCTCGAGTGCGTAGTTAATGGAATCCGCGATCGCGCCCGTGATGTCTTCGGTCACGGTCACCTGTACGGTAAGGTCGCCGTCCGCGAGAGAACCGAGTTCGTCGAGGAGTCGCAGAATCGCCTGCTGGTTGCGTTCGGTCTGCTCCTGTTGCATCTGCGCCGCGCGCCGGGCATCGCCACCGAGCACATACATCCACAGAATGCCCAGCAGCAAGACCAGACCGACGCCGCCCAGCACGTAGCCCACGATGGGACGGAACAGGCGGCTGTTCATCTGGTTGTGATAACTGGTGGTAATCGCCTGCGCATTGGTGAGCAACTGATCGCTCAGCTTGTGAATCGTCTGATCGGCTTGCTGCACCTTGACCAGAAGATTCAGCAGCGGCGTGATGGAGTTCAGATTGTCGTTGATCTTGTTATACAGAACGTTGATATTGCGGAGTGGCGCAACCAGCTGCGAGTCCGTCACCGCGCTGATACCGAGCTGCGGCGAACCATCAAGCATGCCGCGCGTGATACGGGTGAAATTCTGGATGGTGTCCGGCAGTTCCTGCGCGACAGCACTCACGTCACCGTTCCCGCCGGTGGTCAACAGGTCCACATCACGCTGAATGATCTGGCCGTAATACGGCTGACGCGCCGCATACACCACGTTGCGGCCGTTGCTGCGTTTGGCAAGCTCGACCGAGAATCCCTCCCAAGCCGTGATGAGATCGGGCATGGTCTGGCGGATTCCGCTCGCCGACTGGTTTGCCACCAGAATCGTGTCATGTGCCGCCAGAATGGTCTGCGCTGCGGTACGCACCTGGTTCCACTGGCTCTGCAGCACGTTGACTTCCGACAGCACTTCGCCGGTGGCGGCCGGCATCAGTGACTGCGAATCGCCGTTACCCATCAGATTAATGGAGCGATCGAACTGGTCTCGTGCGTTGAGCAGCGACTGGAAGGCGTCGTTCTTGCCGGCCAGGGCCTGATCCGCCGCACGTACAAGGCTCTGCGACAATACAGCCTGCTGCGCGGACAGCGACAGGAATTCGTTGTCCTGCGTGGAGTAGCGACTTACCTGCACGAAATTCCAGATTGCCAACCCGATAAAGACTGCCGCCAGGAACAGCAGTAAATAAAGGGCTTTGTTTGATCGCTTCTGGGTATCAGCCATTTTGGTTCACCCTAATAACCATATATAGAGCCATCGTTTTGCGTACTTTCCCAATCTGCGCTGCGATATTGCGGGTGGCTCTTGTACCCGCATTCATTCAGCGCGCAGCCTGAAGGAACGTGGCGCTCTCCACCAGACCATGCAGGCCCAGTACGCCCCAAAGTTCCTCGCCGCCGCCGTAGCTGTAGGCCCCGGTCAGATAAGGCATCATCCCGGGCAGCACGTCCGGTAACCCGTCCGCGCGTTCCGTCGCAACGAACCGGCGGAAACCGCGAACCTCATCCACCAGTAACCCGGCCGGGACGTCCTGGTGGTTGACGACCACCACGCGCGTCGAACGCCCTGCAGCTGTCGGGGCGCCGCCAAAAAACTGGCTGAGATCCGTCACGGGCAGCAACTGACCACGTATGTTGGCGAGGCCCAGCATCCACGGCTTGGCGCCCGGCAGCTTGGTCACCCCCGGAAATGTCAGCACTTCACGCACTTCCTCGCGCGGCGACACCAGGAACGTGTGGCCGACACGAAAGCCGACCCCAACCCATTCTTCCTGTTGTGCTGCCTCGCGCCCACGGCCCGATGCCGCAATGCGGCTGCGGCGTTCCAGCTCCTGCAGCAGCGCAAACGGCTGGTCGCGAAGTTCGGCGAGGGTCGAAGCCATCCAATCAGCCTTCAGTCACTTCCCGGATCTTGTCCACCAACTGCTTTTCGGACACCGGCTTCGACAGGTAGGCAACGGCGCCCTGGCGCATGCCCCAGATCTTGTCGGTTTCCTGGTCCTTGGTCGTTACCATCACGACCGGAATTCCCGAGGTATCGGCATCTTTCGACAGCTGCCGCGTGGCCTGAAAACCGCTCATGCCGGGCATCACCACGTCCATGATGATGGCATCGGGCTTTTCAGCCTTGGCTTTCTGGATTCCTTCCTCGCCGCTTTCCGCGGTGATGGTCGAAAAGCCGTTTTTTTCGAGCCACGTCTTGAGCACGTGGATCTCGGTTGGCGAATCATCAACGATCAATACGGTTGGCATCTTGAAACATCCTCCAAAACGCGCGGCTTGCCGCGCTAGTTCCAAACAAACCTTCAGGCAGTTGTCGCTCTGTGAACATGATTGTGAATGGCACCGACCAACTCATCCTTGGTGAATGGTTTGGTCAGATACTGCTCAGAACCCACGATGCGGCCTCGCGCCCGGTCAAACAGGCCGTCCTTGCTGGACAGCATGATCACGGGCGTCTGGCGGAAATTGTTATTGTGCTTGATCAGTGCGCAGGTCTGATACCCGTCCAGCCGCGGCATCATGATATCCACGAAGATGATGTCGGGCTTGTGATCGGCGATCTTCGACAGGGCCTCGAACCCATCGACTGCAGTCACCACCTCGCAACCTTCCTTGGCGAGCAATGTCTCGGCCGTGCGGCGAATGGTTTTGCTGTCGTCGATCACCAGGACTTTGAGTCCCTTCAGACCGCCATCGGCATTTTCGCTACCCACCTTGACCTCCACCGAAGAATTCATGTCAACGCTCCCCGCATTTCAAATGCGGTGCCGGGCGTTTATACATATTATGCCGAACTCGGGCCACTTGCAGCCGGTACCGGAGCTTAAAAGTCCCCTTTCGGCGTGACAGCACCCCCCGCGGGAGCGCTGCCGCAATGTCAGGGTAGCAGTTCAAGTTGGCCTTTTAGCATAATATCCACAGTTAATCCATTGAATGCAATAAATTTCAGCGCCTCAACCCATCCCCTCAATACCGGGAGCCACATACCACACCATGCCCAGTGCACCGATCAGATTGGGGGTCGTCATGGACCCCATCGAAGCCATCAGGCCCGCGAAGGACACCACGCTGGCCATGCTGCTTGCGGCTCAGGCCCGCGGCTGGGAACTGCTGTATATGGAGCAGCCTGACCTGTATCTGCGGGCCGGCGAAGCCCGCGCGCGCCTGCGCAAGCTGACGGTCTGGGATGCGGCTGCAGGCTGGTTTCAGCTCGGGGATGAGAACGATGAAGCGCTGGGTCAACTGGATGTCATTCTCATGCGGAAGGATCCGCCGGTCGACAACGAATTCATCTATACAACCTATATCCTGGAGCGCGCCGAAACCGCGGGCGCGCTCGTAGTCAATCGGCCACAGGCCCTGCGCGACGCCAATGAAAAGGCGTTCACTGCCTGGTTTCCGGCCTGCTGCCCGCCCACCCTGATGAGCCGGAGCATGGTCAGAATTCGTGATTTTCTGGCCGAACACGGCAAGATTGTGGTCAAACCGCTGGACGGCATGGGGGGCGCCTCGGTGTTCGTGCTGGACCGCCAGGACCCCAACATTTCAGTGGTGCTGGAAACGCTGACGCAACGCGGCAAACGGCTTGCCGTGGCACAGCAGTACCTTCCCGAAATTACCGCCGGTGACAAGCGCATCCTGCTGATAGACGGCGAACCCGTCCCTTACGCCTTGGCGCGGGTGCCCGCGCCGGGCGAATCACGCGGCAATCTGGCGGCGGGCGGTCAAGGCGTCGGCGTGCCGCTCACCGAGCGGGATCGCTGGATTTGCGCCCAGGTCGCGCCTACTCTCAAACAGAGGGGCCTGCTGTTTGTCGGGCTCGATGTCATCGGCGACTATCTGACGGAAATCAACGTGACCAGTCCCACCTGTGTCCGGGAGCTGGACAAACTCTACGGCCTCGATATCGCGGGTCAATTTCTCGACGTCGTGGCAACCCGATTGGCCGATCGCAAACATGGCTGAATACGCGGTACAGCAGCCCGCCGTCACCATCAGCTCGCGCGACAGGCTGGTGACAACCCTGTTTTTTGCGGTGATCGTGCATGCAGTCATTATCCTCGGCATCACCTTCGCGCCCGAAAAGCCGCAGGGCAGCTCGACGCTCGAAGTCACCCTGGTCCAGACCCGCAGCGTGACGCCGCCGGATCACGCCGATTACATTGCCCAGGCGGACCAGCGCGGCGAGGGCAATACGCGCGATCTGGTGCGCCCGTCGAGCCCGTTGTCCATGCCGTCCGCGATCAATAATCCGGGATTGCCGGACGCCGAGGATCTGGTGAACCACAGCGGCCGCAACCGGACGGCGACAGACAGCAAAGGCAGCAGTCCCGACGCGAGTGCGGATCAGGATGCGGCGGTCACCACCCGGACCGATACCGGGTTATATGCCAACGCTCACGCATCGCCCGCGCCGCGGGACGATGGGTCCCGCACGCTGATCGCGCGCCTGCTGACCCAGGGTGACGATGCGCTGATGCCCACCGACGACCCCGTGCAACTGCCTGAGGCGACCAGTCCCGATCCACGCGAAGCGTTCGTCTCCATCAACGCCCGCGCCTCCAAGTACGCACCCTATCTCGATCACTGGCGGCGCAAGGTCGAACATATCGGGAACCTGAATTTCCCGGCCGTTATCCGCGACCGTCACCTCTCGGGCTCACTGGCGCTGGAGGTGGCCCTGAACGCAGACGGCACGATCAGGACCTTGAGTCTGCGCAAACCGTCGCAGTACAAGGTTCTCGACGCGGCCGCGCTGCATATCGTCAAGCTGGCCGCGCCGTTTGCGCCCTTCCCCGCCAGTTTTCGCAAGGACACCGACGTGCTGCGCTTCGTCTACGTCTGGCGGTTCAACGGCGGCCGCCTCGATACGCGTCATGGAGGCGTGCTGGCGACGCCGCATTAACCGGGCCTGTGCCGGGTTATACTAAGTGCCATGACTGGCCAGGACTTTCTCACCAACCAATTCCTGGTGGCGATGCCTGCTCTCGCCGATCCCAATTTTCACCAAAGCGTTACCTTTATCTGCGAACACAATGCGCAGGGTGCGCTTGGCATCATCATCAATCGCCCGAGCAATGTCGTACTGGGCGACATTTTCCGGCAGCTGTCCATTGACGCCACGGATGCCGCGAGCAAGGACCTGCCGGTCTGGCAAGGCGGCCCGGTACAACTGGAGCGCGGTTTTGTCATTCACACGCCGGCCGGTGACTGGCAGTCCACACTCAAACTCGATACCGGTCTTGGCGTGACAACCTCACGCGACGTGCTCGACGCCATTGCGCGCGGCGCCGGTCCGGACAAGACGTTCATTGCACTCGGTTATGCCGGGTGGGGTGCAGGACAACTCGAAGCGGAAATGGCTGAAAACGCGTGGCTCAGTACACCCGCGGACCCGCACATACTGTTCGATCTTCCGGTCGATGAGCGCTGGCAGGCGGCCGCCCGCAAGATCGGCGTGGATTTGACGTTGCTGTCCGGCGACGCCGGTCATGCCTGAGGCACGCGGCATCACCTTACTGGCATTTGATTTCGGTTTGCGTCGTATTGGGGTCGCGGTCGGACAAAGCCTGACGGGCAGCGCGTCGCCTGTTGGCGTGGTACCGGCGCGCGACGGCGCGCCCGAGTGGCCGGTGCTGCAACGCTATCTGCGCGACTGGGCTCCCGACCAGCTGGTGGTGGGACTTCCCTATACAATGGACGGCGGTGAACAGGAAATCACCCGGCGCGCCCGGCAGTTTGCCGCCGCACTGGGCCGGCATTTCACGGGACCGATCCATACAATTGACGAACGCCTGTCTTCACGGGAAGCCGAGATGCGGCTGAAAGCATTGCGCCAGGAAGGCCGCCGCCGAATTTCCAGGGACGACATTGATTGCGCGGCCGCCTGCGTGATTCTCGAAAGCTGGCTCAACGCCCACAACAATTCCAACAACACAGTTGATTCATGACGCAACTACATCATCTGCTGACACTCGAAGGCCTCGATCGAAGCGCTTTGCTCGCGCTGCTTGACCGCGCCCAGGAATTTCACGTTCGCCCCGGTCACGCTTCGAAGCAGCTCGACATTCTGCACAATCGAACTGTCGCCAACCTGTTTTTCGAACCCAGCACCCGCACCCGCGCTTCATTCGAACTTGCCGCCCGCCGTCTCGGCGCCAACGTGATCAACCTCGACGTCGCGCTTTCTTCCACAGTCAAGGGTGAAACGCTGCTGGATACGCTGTACACGCTGCAGGCCATGAACGTGGATTTTTTCGTGGTGCGGCACCGCGATACCGGGGTACCGGAACTGCTCGCTGAGCATGCGCTGCCTCACGTTCACATTGTGAACGCCGGCGAGTCGCACGTCGCACACCCAACCCAGGGACTGCTGGACGTCCTGACCATCCGGCAGCGCAAACCGGATTTCAAGGATCTCACCGTCGCGATCGTAGGCGACCTTGCGCATTCGCGCGTAGCACGTTCCACGTTGCAGGCGCTCACAACGCTCGGCACCCGGGATATCCGGCTTGCCGGTCCCGCGGCCTGGCTGCCGGATGACCTGCCCGGAAAAAAACTGACCGACATGGACCAGGCGATTGCGGATGCCGACGTAATCATGATGCTGCGCATTCAGAAAGAACGCATGGAACACCATTCGATGCCGGATGAAAATGACTATCTCGGGCGATATCGGCTCGACTCGACACGCCTTGCGCGCGCCAAACCCGATGCCATTGTCATGCACCCGGGACCGATGAATCGCGGGATAGAAATCACCTCTGACGTCGCCGACGGTCCGCAATCCGTGATTCGCGAACAGGTCACCAACGGCGTTGCGGTGAGAATGGCGGTCATGGCCGCCCTGAATGAAAGCCGCAGCTGAGCGTCGAACGCCGATTTGAAATGAAAGTTTTTACGGATACCTTGCATGACTGACAAGCTTCACCGCAACACAATCTTTCTCGAAGACGCAAAAATCCTCGCCCACACTGCATTTGCCGGCGAACAATATGTGCTGCGTCTGCATGCGCCAAAATGCGCCGCGCATGCATTGCCCGGCAGTTTCGTTCACCTCACCTGCGACCCGGCGTTGCCGATGCGCAGGCCGATGTCCATCATGCGCGTGTCGCGCGAAGACGGCTGGATCGAATGCCTGTACAAGGTGGTTGGCGACGGCAGCCGCCTGCTCGCACAACGGCGCCCGCAAGACGTGCTGAGCTGCCTGGGACCGATCGGCAAGCCTTTCGTGCTTCATCCCGAGCGCCCGCGACCGCTGCTGATTGGAGGTGGAGTCGGCATTCCACCGATGGTCTTTGTCGCCGATGCACTGCGTCACGACACCCGTGCCCGCTGGCAGCCGCTGGTGCTGATGGGTTCGGAAGTGCCGTTTCCGTTTCAATCCCGCCCATCCACCATTCTGGTTCCCGGCATGCCGGATGGCGTCATCGGTTGCATGCCGCTGATGGAAGACTGGGATATTCCAAGCCGTCTCGCGAGTCTTCAGGGATATGCGGGCTGCTACGAGGGTTATGTCACGGATCTTGGCCGTCACTGGCTCGCCAGCCTCGACAGAAATGCGCTTGCAGAAGTCGAGATCTTCGCCTGCGGACCCACCCCGATGCTGAAGGCGGCCGCCCACCTTGCGCAGCAGTTTGATATTCCGGCCCAGGTATCGCTTGAAGAATTCATGGCCTGCGCGGTGGGCGGTTGCGCCGGTTGCGCGGTCGAGGTTCGCACACCGGATGGTCCGGCCATGAAACGCGTGTGCGTCGATGGTCCGGTATTCGATGGCGCAAGTGTGTTTCCGTTGAGCTGATCAGAGCGGGAATCCGGATAAAAACAAGGCGCCATGCGGCGCCTTGTTTTTTATGCACAACCGTCAATGTTTGGTTACGCCCGGGCCAATTTCCTTATCCAGGAAACTCAGCATGTCATCGTAAAAAACGATTTTATGATCCGTCGTGTAGAAACCATGCCCTTCCTTCGGATAGTACAGCCATTGATAGTGCTTGCCGATCTTGTCCAATGCGGCACGCAATTCGTTAGCGTGCGCAATGTCAACGGTCTTGTCGGCGCCGCCATGGGCCAGCATCAAATCCGCCTTGATTGACTTGACTTGAAACACAGGCGAGTGCGCTTTCAACGTAGCGTCGTCTTGGCCCAGGGTACGGTTTAGAAAAGGAATCAGGCTTCGACGTTCCAGGTTATTGGCGCTGCCTCGCAACAGGGCAAGATCGTAAACGCCCGCGTAACCGATCGCGCATTTATACAGATCAGGTTGCTTGGCAACGCCCTCCAGAGCCGCATACCCGCCATAGCTGCCACCGTAAATGCACACCCGCTTCGGATCCGCAATGCCCTGTTTGATGGCCCATTCCGTAGCATCGGTCAGATCATCCTGCATCGCGCCGCCCCATTGTTTGTAACCCGCCTCCTGGAAAGCGGCTCCATAGCCACCCGAGCCGCGGTAGTTGACCTGCAACACCGCATATCCATGGTATGCAAGGAACTGCACTTCTGGATCAAACCCCCAATCGTCCCGTATGTTGAATGGGCCACCGTGAGGATTAACGACTAACGGGAGGTCATGAGTTTCACCTGTTGGCAAAGTCAGATAGCCGTGTATCAGCAAACCATCGCGCGCCTTGAATGTGACCGGTTTCATGATAGCCATCTGATCGGGGTCAATGCCATTCATGGCATTGAACAGGAATTGAACTTTGTGCGTAGTGGCATCATAGAGGTAGTAACTTCCCGGGTTCCGGTCGCTGCGCACCAGAACCACAGCCTTTGTTCCGTCATCCGTCTTGCTGGTCACGAACACGGATTGCCCTGAAAAGGCATCCTGCAGACCCGCAATCAGACTGACCATGGGGTCCGCTTTGTTCACCGCTATCCATTCCGGCACGTCTGCAGTGTATTGAAATGCAGCCAGAGTTTTATGATCACTGCCATACAGCCAAGACGTGGAAGAATACGTGTTGTCGATGTCGTAATCGGGGTCGCTGTACAACAGCGTCTTTTGCAGAGTACCGGGGTCGACTTTGTACAAGCCGATCGTTCCTTTCGGCGTGAGATCTTCAAAATACAGGTCCTTGTTGTCGGGTGTAAACCCAACGGGGCCTATCGCCAGGTCCATCGGCTGGTTATTCACCAAGCTCGAAATATCCGTCCAGTCCAGAGTGCCAGGCTTCCTGTATTCAAGTACCGGCTTGATGGTTTTTTCGTTATAGCCTGATGCCAGTCTGACCTTGCCGTCGTTGTCCGTCATCAGTTGTCCATCCGGTATGGGGCTCGTCAGCACCTCGCGCTTGTCGCCGGTGCCGATGTCAACCTTATAGACAACAGGATTTCCCTTGAAATTGCTGGTTTCGATAAGAATATGCTGTGGGTCGTCGCGCAACATGTCGAGCACAGAACTGAAATGATAGGTATAGGCTTCGCCTTTGCCGAGGTGATAGGCAAGCGTCTGACTGCCATGACCGTCCACATCGACCGCCCAGATATCACCCGTCAGTGACGGCTGGTCAAAACTGCCTGTTTGAGTAGCCGTTGTGAATACCACGCGCCTGTTGGTTGCCCACCACAGATTTGCAATCAGCTGCTCGCCCACCAGGCCCATGTGGCCAACCACTTTCATGCTTTCGAGATCGATAAAGTCGAGCTGATACTTTGTATCAGCCCCTTTTACAGGACCGACAACGGCCAGATAACGCCCATTGGGGGAAATGCGCACCAGCTTGAAGACCGGCGGGCTGAAAAAAGTGCGGGTCGAAATTCCGGCCGCTGATGCGGTACCAGCGATACCCAGGATAATTGTTAGGAACAACCCCGGAAGAAAATTGCGATACATTGAGACCCCCCGATATCTGATGAAAAATTCGAACCAACAGCAAGTCGAAATGGGAAATTTCAGCCGAAGTTTATCTTCGCTTCGAGATTGGAACGCGAATCGGCATTCTTGAGCGCCTCTTCGAGTTCGATTTTTCCGTCTTTGTACAATTTGTGCAGAGCCTCGTCGAAAGACTGCATGCCCGGCTCCGGACTTTCTTCCATGGCTTCACGGATCTCGTCAACCTTGCCCTTCAGGATCAGGTCTGCGATGTGTGGCGTATTCAGCATGACTTCAACCGCAGCCAGACGCTTGCCGTCCTTGCCCACCACCAGACGCTGCGAAATGATGGCGCGCAGGTTGATTGACAGGTCCATGAACAGCTGTTTATGGAGTTGCTCCGGGAACATGTTGATGATGCGATCCATGGTCTGATGCGCATTGTTGGCATGCAGGGTGGAAATCGCCAGGTGACCGGTACCGGCCAACTCGATTGCCGCTTCCATGGTTTCACGATCACGGATTTCACCAATCAGAATCGCGTCTGGCGCTTCACGCAGCGAACTTTTCAGCGCATTCGCGTAAGACAGGGTGTCCTGACCGATTTCGCGCTGATTGACGATGGCCTGGATATTCGGGTGATTGAATTCAATCGGATCTTCAATGGTCAGGATGTGACCGGCCTGATTTTCATTGCGGTGATTGATCATAGCGGCGAGCGTGGTGGACTTGCCCGAGCCGGTTGCACCCACCATAAGCAGCAGTCCGCGCTTGTGCAGAATCAGATCTTTCAGGACCGGTGGCAGACTGAGATTGTCGAACTTCGGCACTTCGGACGGAATGTAGCGCAGCACCATCGCCACCTGACCGCGCTGCATGAACACATTGACGCGGAAGCGGCCGACGTCCTGCTCGGCAATCGCGAAATCGCTTTCGTGCTTGACTTCGAACGAGCGAATTTGCTTTTCGGTCATTACGCCGTAGGCCGCTTCCTTGACCATTTCCGGCGTCAGAACCGTCTTGCCGACGGGAATCTGCTTGCCTTCAATCTTGATCTTGACGGGCGCATTACTGGTGAAATACAGATCGGACGCCCTTTTTTCCACCATGAGTTTGAGATAGGGGCTGATATTCATGCCGATTCCATGTCGGGTGGTTGCTCAGACAGAGTTGAATGATGCCTGAAAGGCTGGTTTTGAATTCAGAATTTCTTGCCCTGACCGGTGTCGATAAGCTGCAAGCCGTCGGAGCCTTCGTGAACGTCCTTCTTGTCACGCTTGCTTTCCAGCTTGATGCGCAGACGCAGTTCGTTCTGCGAATCCGCGTTGCGGATGGCTTCTTCGTAACCGATCTGGCCGGCTTCGTAGAGATTGAACAGCGCCTGATCGAATGTCTGCATGCCCAACTGGGTAGACTTGGCCATGATTTCCTTGATCTGCGCCACCTCCCCCTTGAAGATCAGGTCCGAAATCAACGGAGAATTGAGCATGATCTCGAGTGCCGCGACCCGGCCTGCGCCATCCGGTTTCTTGATCAGGCGTTGCGAAATGATGCCCCGGATGTTGAGTGACAGATCCATCAGCAGCTGCTGACGGCGCTCTTCCGGAAACAGGTTGACAATGCGGTCCAGCGCCTGGTTCGCGCTGTTGGCGTGCAGCGTTGACAGACACAGGTGTCCGGTTTCGGCGAACTGCACCGCGTGCTCCATGGTTTCGCGGTCACGGATTTCGCCGATCAGAATCACGTCGGGCGCCTGACGCAAGGTGTTCTTCAGTGCCGCTTCCCACGAGTCCGTGTCCACTCCCACCTCGCGCTGCATGACGACGCAGCCCTGATGCGGATGCACATACTCAACCGGGTCTTCAATGGTAATGATGTGACCTTTCGAGTTCTTGTTGCGGTAACCGATCATCGCCGCCAGCGACGTGGATTTGCCCGAACCGGTGCCGCCCACGAAAATCACCAGGCCGCGCTTGCTCATCACCACTTCTTTCAGGATCGGCGGCAGGCCAAGTTTGTCGAAATCGGGAATCTCGGTCGTGATGGTACGTAACACCGCACCGGCACGGCCCTGCTGCACGAATGCATTGACGCGGAAACGGCCGATGCCCGGCGGGCTGATCGCAAAGTTGCATTCCTTGGTCGCGTCAAACTCCTTGCTCTGGCGATCGTTCATGATGGCGCGCACCAGCAGCGCGCTCTGTTCCGGACTGAGCGGCTTGTCGGTGGCCGGGGTGATCTGGCCGTCCACTTTCATGGCCGGCGGGAACCCGGCTGTGATAAACAGGTCGGAACCCTTGCGGGCAACCATCGCCCGCAACAGATCCTGCATGAATTTGATTGCCTGATCTTTTTCCATCACTTACTCCAGGTCACGCAAAGGTGTCCTTGTTGGCAGCCTTGGACCGTGCCTCGTCCTTGGTAATCAGTCCCTTGCGCAGCATGTCCTGCAGATTCTGATCGAGCGTCTGCATGCCGGTCGCCTGTCCGGTCTGGATTGCGGAATACATCTGGGCGATCTTGCCTTCGCGGATCAGATTCCGGATTGCGGGGGTGCCGATCATGATTTCGTGCGCCGCAACACGTCCGCCGCCGACTTTCTTGCACAGGGTCTGCGAAATGACTGCACGCAGGGATTCCGAAAGCATCGCGCGCACCATGTCTTTTTCCGCGGCCGGAAACACGTCGACGATACGGTCGATGGTCTTGGCCGCCGAACTGGTATGCAGGGTCCCGAACACCAGGTGTCCGGTTTCGGCGCCAGACAGCGCGAGCCGGATGGTTTCAAGGTCGCGCATTTCGCCGACCAGAATGCAGTCCGGGTCTTCGCGCAGTGCCGAGCGCAGTGCCTCATTGAACCCGAGCGTGTCGCGATGCACCTCGCGCTGGTTGATCAGGCACTTCTTGGACTCGTGCACGAACTCGATGGGGTCTTCAATGGTGAGGATGTGGCCGAACTCGGTTTCGTTGATGTAATTGATCATCGCCGCCAGCGTGGTGGACTTGCCGGAACCGGTCGGACCGGTCACCAGCACGATACCGCGCGGGTTTTCGGCGATATCCTGGAATATCTTCGGCGCATTCAGTTCCTCTAGGGTCAGGATCTTGGTGGGAATGGTGCGGAACACCGCGCCTGCACCGCGGTTCTGGTTGAATGCGTTGACGCGGAATCGCGCCAGATTGGGTATCTCGAACGAAAAGTCGCACTCAAGGAATTCTTCATAGTCCTTGCGCTGCTTGTCGTTCATGATGTCATACACCATATCGTGTACGTCCTTGTGCTCCAGTGGCGGCATGTTGATGCGGCGCATGTCGCCATCCACACGAATCATGGGCGGCACCCCCGCTGACAGGTGCAGGTCGGATGCCTTGTTCTTTACGCCGAAGGCAAGCAGCTGGGCAATGTCGACAGCCATGATTCTCCCCTGGACGTCGTTTCAAGAAACGGGTCGCCGCAAGCTCTCCGGTTTGCGGCGCAGGACCGGCGGTCCCGATAGCGCGATGCGTTAAAGTATAGCGAAGCCGGCCCGCGGGCAAATCCCGCGGCACTCCGCCCTCGACTCCACCCCATCATATAGGAATGCCCCATGTCCGACGTGGCCCGTAACATCGCCCTGGTGCGCGAGCGTATCGGGTCGGCCGCGCGTGCGTGCGGGCGCAATCCCGATGAAATCACCCTGCTGGCCGTGAGCAAGGGACAGCCGGCACCGCGGATTTCGGCGGCGCTGGAGGCCGGTCAGTCCGCGTTTGGAGAAAACTATCTTCAGGAGGCACTCGAAAAAATGCCCGCGTTCCGGAACCGCAACGTGGTGTGGCATTTCATTGGTGCCCTGCAGGCCAACAAGACGCGGTCCGTGGCCGAGAATTTCGCCTGGGTCCAGACCGTGGACCGCGAACGCATCGCGCGGCGTCTGTCGGAGCAACGCCCGGCGGACCTGCCCCCGCTCAATGTCTGCATTGAAGTGCGTCTGTCCGACGAACCGTCCAAACACGGCGCACTGCCGGCCGATGTGCCGGCGCTGGCCGCAAGCATTGCGACCTTGCCGCGGCTGCGCTTGCGTGGTCTGATGACCATTCCCGCACCGGCCAGCGATGGCAACGCGCAACGGCTGCCATTCCGGCAATTGCGTGAATTGCATGACCGCCTGTGTGCCGCGGGACACGCACTGGACACGCTTTCGATGGGCATGAGCGACGACCTGGAAGCCGCCATCGCAGAAGGCGCGACCATGGTACGCATCGGCACCGCGATCTTCGGCCCGCGCGCTGCCAGATCACGCTGAAGCCGGTATCCTTAGTTCAAGCAACCAACGTTGATTTCGGAGTCTCGGGTGTCAGGACAATCACGGATTGCGTTTCTCGGCGGCGGCAACATGGCGCGGAGTCTCATCGGCGGCATGCTGCAGCACGGGTATGGTCCCGGACAGATTTGCGTGGCGGATCCAAGCGAGGTGCAACGCACAACCTTGGCGGAGAAATACTCGGTCGCGGTGTCGGCTGACAATGCCACCGCGGTTCACGACGCCGATGTGGTTATTTTTGCGGTCAAGCCGCAGGTATTCCGCGAGGCCGCGCGCGCTGTCGCCGACCGGCTCGCTGTGTCCAGACCGCTTGTCATGTCCATTGCAGCAGGCATCGCGGAGCCGGACATTCGCCGCTGGCTGGCCTATGACGCGGCCATCGTCCGCGTCATGCCCAACACGCCGGCGCTGGTGGGCTTTGGCGCCAGCGCGCTCTATGCAAATGCGTTTGTCAGCACCCGCCAGCGTCAACTCGCTGCAACGCTGATGGAGGCCGTCGGCATCGCCCTGTGGCTGGACGATGAACAACTGATGGACGCCGTGACCGCGGTGTCCGGGAGTGGCCCCGCGTATTTCTTTCTGGTGATGGAAGTCATGGAAGCCGCGGCGAAAGCATTGGCGCTGCCCGTTAGCGTGGCCCGCAAGCTGGTGCTGCAGACGGCATTGGGTGCCGCGCAGATGGCGTCAGCCAGTGACGTTGATGCGGCAACACTCAGACAACAGGTGACATCGCCCGGCGGCACAACCGCCGCCGCGCTCAAAGTCTTGCAGGAAGGCGGGCTCGACAGCATATTCCTGCGCGCCTTGACCGCAGCGCGCGATCGCGGTGCGGAATTGTCACACCAGTTCGGCAAGGAATCGAAATGATAGGCATTGACCGCGGCACACAGGCGCTGATATTCGTCATCAACACGCTGCTCGGACTGTACACGGCGGCGATCCTGCTCCGGGTCCTGCTGCAGTGGATGCGGGCGGATTTCTACAATCCGCTGAGTCAGGCGGTGGTGAAAATCACCAACGTGCCGTTGCGGCAACTGCGCCGTGTGATCCCGGGCTGGCATGGCATCGACTTTGCCGCGCTGTTGCTCGCTGCCTGCGTCCAGTTGATCAATGTCGTGCTGGCGCTCTGGATCGCCGGTATTTCAGCAAGCATCGCGGCGGTCGCACTGTGGACGGTGCTCAAGCTCGTTTTCATCGTTGTGAACCTGTACTTCTTCAGCATCCTGCTCGAAGCCATCCTGAGCTGGACCGGCCAGGGCCATTACAACCCGATCGGCCGCATGCTCGCGCAAATCAATGCGCCGCTGCTGCGCCCCGTCAGACGCGTGATCCCGCCGCTTGGCGGCCTCGACTTCTCGCCGTTGGTCGTACTGCTCCTGCTTCAAGTGATCAACATCCTGCTGCCGCTGGGCTGGCCCTTGACCTGAACCCATGCCGGAGCGTTTCTACCGTCGCGACGGCGAGGTTCTGCTCCTCAAGGTTCGAGTGCAGCCCGGCGCCCGCAGCACTGAAGTGACCGGCCTTGTGAATGACGAACTGCGCGTGCGCGTGAATGCGCCGGCGACTGACGGCCGCGCCAACGAAAGTCTGAGGAAATTTCTCGCCGACCAACTTGGCACGGCCATGTCGCGGGTCGAGATCGTGCGCGGTGCCGCAAGCCGTCGCAAAACCGTTGCCGTCATCGGCGCCAGGCGTCTACCGGAAGTCTTGCTCGGGCACTGATCCGGGAATGCCGATAATGCAAAAAACACGGGTTTTTTAGCGTAAAACCCTCACACTTTTACGCTGCGTGTGCTAGATTTCGCGGCGTGTATTCTGCATCGCCATCCAAAGGAGACCTAAATGGCTGCAAAAAAGAAGGCTGCCAGCAAGGCTAAATCCAAGGCCAAAGCTGCCAAGCCAAAAGTTGTCGCCAAAGCGACCAAAGCACCGGCGATCTCGTCTGACAAACCGATGACGAAGTCGGAAACCTACGCCTATCTCGCTGCCACCACCGGTTTGAGCCGCAAGCAGGTCTCGGGCCTGTTCAGCGAACTGGCCGGTCTGATCGGCAAGAGCGTTGGCAAGAAAGGTCCGGGTACCTACGTGGTGCCGGGGCTGATGAAGATCCGCGTGGTGCGCAAGCCGGCCACCAAGGCACGTGAAGGCATCAATCCGTTCACGGGCGAGAAGACGATGTTCAAGGCCAAGCCGGCCCGCAATGTGGTCAAGATCCAGGCCCTCAAGGCCCTCAAGGACATGGTGAAATAAGCCATTCAGTCCGGAGCCGTGAAATCGCGGCTCCGGACTGCGGTTCTTGAAGGCACAGGATCACGCACCGGCGCAACGCCGGCGGGATGAATTACTTTCCGTTCAAAATCCGTTCCTTGGCCAACATCAAATCTGCCAGCGGCACATACAGCAGATCCGCCAGTTTGTGCATCAGCGCGTCCTCATACTTGTCCAGCTTCCCGTCTTCCAGGGCCACATGCCACAGCATTTCGATCAACGCGATTTTTCCCGGCATGTCCAGTGTCTGGTTCAGCGGGCGGGTAAAGCGGTACAGCGAAACGGCCTGATCCGCCTGTGAGCGTCCTGCCTGCAGCAATGCCTGTGCTTCAGCCCGATCGAGGTTGAAACGCTCGGCAAGCAGCCGCCCGGCCCGCTCCAGTTCTTCGGGTTGCTCGTCGAAATCGGCGCGCGCCATCTCGACACACAGCGCCGCCACAGCGAGGCGCGTGTCGGTGTCCGGACTCTGCACGGCCGCGGCAGGTCCGCTTGTGAAATTACGCTCGAGAAAATCGACTAATGAGGCAAACATGGGCAGGGACCTGGCAGGAATGTATCAACGGTCAGTCACCGGTTATGACCGGCGAGCTGCCGCCGCGTTCCGCGCGATGGCGGAACACGGCGGCGCATGCGTGAATCAGAACCCGAAACCGAACTTCAGACTGTATGTGGTGTTACCCGAAAGGCGGCTTGCTTCAAGCGCCAGATGAACTCCGAAATTCAACTGCGCGCCGACAAAGACTTCGCCGCTGTTAAAGCTCACGCTCTGCAATCCCGTCGAAGCGTCCGGCGTGCTGCTGGTCCAGACTTCACCGACACCGGCATAGGGCGTGAACGGTCCGAACCCTTTCGAGATCGACAGGCCGAGGCTTTTGGTGTTGAACGAAAGATTGTCCACGCCGGTAACGTGAGTGAACGCAGCGCGAATGCCGATCGCGGGTTCGGCGACGCCGCCTTCGAGAATCGCGTAGCGGCCTTCAACGCCGTACAACTTGATGTTCGAACCGGGCACCGCGCTGTACTCGCCGCCAAGATCAATCCCGAACGGCAGGCCTTTGGACACACGGACATCCGCGAACGGTACACCCGTGATGTCGGTGCTGTTGGTCGCGGCATTCCACGCGCTCGGATGCGCGACCTTGGTCCAGCCCCCGTTCACGCTGATATCGAATCCCGTAATGCCCTCCGGCGCTGCTCCCTGCAAAGGTTTGTAACTCAGCACCGCGCCCATATCCTGTGACAGGTCACTGAATTCCTGCTGGGCGAGTTGCTGGATATTGATGTCGTTGGTTGCAAAAGCACTGGAGACAAAAAACAGCGACAGGATCGCAGCGGCAAGGCGGCGCATGTGATGTACTCCCAAGTAGTTGTTAATAAAGGGCGAGACCGTAGCAAAAGTCTATCAGAAGCCCGCTCGGGCGTATCAGCCGCCGGTAAACGCGTTTACCACCGTTTGTCGCAGCTCGTTGAGGCGCCCGTGAAAGAAGTGCCCGGCCCCTTTCAGCAGTTCCAGCCGGGGCGGTACCGCGAGGCTGCCGGCCCAGTCAAGCACCGCTTGCGGGGATACCACCTCATCGGCATCGCCCTGCACCAGCAGCCAGGGCATTCGTGGCAGTTCTATAGTTGTGGCATCGAAGCGTTCGACCGCCGGGGCAACAGTCACCAGACGTTCCACCGGGCGCCGGCTCTGGGCGCGCAAGGCAACATAGGCACCGAATGAAAAGCCGCCGAGCCACAAGGGCAGGCCGGGGTGTTTCGCGCTCAGCCAGTCCATCGCCGCCAGCGCATCGTCGGTCTCGCCGATGCCGCCGGAATACTCGCCTTCGCTGCGGCCGACGCCCCGAAAATTGAACCGCATGCTGACCGCGCCCAGATCGTTGAAGGCGCGCGCCAGAATATACGCAACCTTGTTATGCATGGTGCCCTGGAACAGCGGATGCGGATGACAGACCACGGCCACCGCACGCGGCGAAGCAACCGGATCGAGAATTGCCTCAAGGAGCCCGGCGGGGCCTTGCAATGTCAGTGCGGATTCATTTTTCATGAACGGCTCATTGACTCCTCTAAATCCATGGCAAGTGAATTCAATACCGGCCAACGCACACGCCTGTCTGCCGATGGAACCAGGTAGAGTCCATATGATACGTGCGTTTTCAGCGTCGTTGTCCGCCAACATTCCTCCCGGTTTTCCCGGCTACCGCTTCACTCACCTGCGGTGCAACCGGCAGGCGAGCACCGCGGTCTGGTTCGCGCGGCTATGGAAACAAGATGCATGGCGGCCGGCAGGTACGCCGGTCAGCAGCAGCATTGGAAGTTCAACGGACCTGTCGTCTGGCGCTGGACCGATTTCCCCTGGAATCGCTGGTTGCGAACCACTGCCGCGATCGGTGACGGCGTAAGTCACGCAACGGTCGTTCCACCGCTTGAATAGGCCAGTCACGCCAACATCGGCGCGTGCTGCGTGCTCAATTACATT
>DASSOA010000065.1:0-13762 GCA_035701115.1 Gammaproteobacteria bacterium | reverse complement strand
TTCACCGGCCTACTGCGGCGCAGTTGCCTGTAGAGGTTTCCGACTCGCGCATCCATCAGCCGCTTACTCCCGGCAAAAAGCATTCATAGATAAGCAAGCGGGTACCTTGCACGTGCAAAACGGAACGTCGCGCCCATAGCGCTGACGGCGGATTAACGAGCGTTTGCGTCGCGGCCCGGTACAGCTCATCGCCCCTGTCCACACATTTGATTTCAATATCGCCACGCTCCGTAACCGGCGCCCCGAAAACACGGTCTCCGAGCGGCTGTGCTCCCAGCCCGGCCAATAACGTCACGGCATCCTCTGCGGCCGCAAGCGTGCGCCCGTATACCAGCGGCGACGCACCGCAAAGATGCACTTCCCGGAGCCTCGCGCGGCTGCCCGGTTTCGCAGCAAGCAACCTGGCATCGTCTTCGCCGAGTTCAGTCAGGGTTTCGTTGAGCACGCGAACATGAAACGCGTCGCCGGCCAGCTCGCGCAATTTCTGCGTCAGCGATCCCCGGTGCGTCAGCCAGGCCCAGTTTTCCGGGCGCTGTGCGTCCGGCCATTGCTCCGCACGACACCAGTTTTCATCAATTGAGCCGGTGCTGATCTGTGATGACACGATTGCGCCCCGTTCAGGCCCGTCCATAGCGGCTATTCTCGCCCAACCAGCGCCGCACAATCGGTTGCACACGGTCGGAATGAAGGTCGAGCAGAACCGCGGCGGCACGCTGTACTCCGGGTACCAGGGAGGCGTCACGCGTGAGATCGGCAATGCGCAGTCTCAGTTCACCGGCCTGGCGTGTGCCGAGCATTTCACCCGGACCGCGCAGTTCCAGATCCCGGCGCGCAATCTCGAATCCGTCGTTGGTTTCACGCATGGCATTGAGGCGCGCGCGCGCGGCACTGGAAAGAGGTGCATGGTAGAGCATCACACACCCGGACTCCACGCTACCGCGCCCGACCCGGCCACGCAGCTGGTGCAGCTGGGACAAACCCAGACGCTCGGCATTCTCAATGATCATGAGACTGGCATTCGGCACGTCCACGCCAACTTCGATCACGGTAGTCGCGACCAGCAGCTGGGTATCACCAGCCTTGAAATGCGCCATCGCGCGATCCTTGTGAACTGCCGTCATCCTGCCATGCACCAGACCGACCCGGACGTCGGGCAACGCTGCAGTCAGCGTCGCCGCGGTTTCTTCCGCGGCCTGGCACTGCAGCACGTCGGATTCTTCTATCAGCGGACAGACCCAGTACACCTGCCGCCCTTCCAGACAGGCCTTGCGCACCCGCGCCACCACTTCATCGCGCCGCGAATCGGGGACCACGACCGTTTTCACGGGAGTACGCCCCGGTGGCAGTTCGTCAATTGACGAGACATCGAGATCCGCATAGGCGGTCATGGCGAGCGTGCGCGGGATCGGCGTCGCAGTCATGATCAATTGATGCGGACGGAAGCCATCGCGCGCGCCCTTCTCACTTAACGCCAGACGCTGATGCACGCCAAAGCGGTGCTGTTCGTCGATGATGACCAGCGCCAGTGATTTGAAGGCGACATCGTCCTGAAACAGGGCATGGGTACCGACCGCAAAGACCGACCTACCCTCCCGCAACGATGCCAGCGCGTCGCGGCGCGCGCCGATCTTCATGCGCCCGCTCAACCACACCGGCTCGATGGCGAGTGGCGCAAACCAGGCGCTGAAATTGCGATAGTGCTGTTCGGCGAGCAACTCGGTCGGCGCCATCAGAACAGCCTGAAACCCGTCGCCGATACACGCCAGCGCGGCCAGCGCCGCGACTACTGTTTTGCCGCTGCCGACATCGCCCTGTACCAAGCGCATCATCGGATGCGCGTGTCCAAGATCGCGTTGAATCTCGGCACCGACGCGCTGCTGAGCAGCGGTTAACTGAAACGGCAATGATGCGCGAAAGCGCTGCGTCAGCGCCTGTGTCTTTCCGATCACATGCGCCTTGCTGCGTTCTGCATTCAATCGAAGCTGCCGCAGACTCAGATGATGCGCAAGCAGCTCTTCAAACGCGAGCCGTTGCTGCGCGGGATGGGAACCATCCAGCAGCTGATCAACCGACGCATCGGCCGGCGGCCGGTGCACAAAGTGCACGGCATCGGCGAGCGATGGCAGCAGCGTGTCCGGCAACAGTCCGGGCGGCAGCAATTCCGGCAACAGGCCGGGATTCGATTCCAGCATCCTCAATGCCTGATCGGTCAAGGCGCGCAGTTTCAGCTGAGCGATCCCTTCTGTTGCCGGATAGATGGGCGTCAACGCGGCTTCGTGCGGCAGGGGACTTCCGGGTGTCACGATGCGGTATTCCGGATGAACCATCTCAAGCGTCACCGCGCCCGGCCGCGCTTCTCCATAGCAGCGCAAATGCGTACCGCGCGCCAGGGCATCGGCCTGCGTCTGATTGAAATGGAAAAACCGCAGCGTCAGCGCACCGGTGCCATCGCTGACGCGCACCAGCAGCATACGCCGGCGCCTGATCACGATTTCAGCGAGTTGTACTTCGCATTCGATTGCGGCAGGGACACCCGGACGGAGCGCGCCGATTGGCGTCACGCGTGTGCGGTCTTCGTAACGCAATGGCAGGTGAAACAGAAGATCCGGGACCGTTTCAATACCGAGACGTGCCAGACGTTCCGCAACCTGTGGCCCGACGCCGCGCAACCGGGTCACCGGAATCGGGGCGAAACGGGCCTCGACTGCCTGCTGCATTCCGGTGCCGTCAGACCGCCATGACCGCATCCACTTCGATTCGGGCACCCCGCGGAAGTCCGGCTACCGCGAGCGTCGCACGCGCCGGATACGGCTCCTGAAAATAGCCGGCCATGATGTCGTTGACCTTGGCAAAATCGCCCAGATCGAGCAGATAGATGGTGAGCTTGACCACCTGGCTCAGTCCCTTGCCCGAGGCCTCGGCCACGGCCTTGAGATTGTCGAACACGCGCCGCGCCTCCGCTTCGATACCACCCTGCACCAATTGGCCGCTGGCGGGATCGAGCGCGATCTGTCCGGACAGATACACCGTGTTGCCGGCGCGGACCGCCTGCGAATACGGGCCGATGGCTCGTGGCGCCTGATCAGTGAAAATTGCCGTGCGGGTCATGGTGTCCTCGTAGCTGGATGGTTAACAATGTTTAAGGTGTGTATAGCATCTCGCAACTTCCTGATTTTCCTACTCCTGCATCCACATCTCAAGGCGCACCCGTGCAAAGCGTTCTGGGTGTGCTATACATGAACCAATAGAATTTGGTTGCGTAGTCTGACAGGGAAGAAAAAATGAAAATCCTGGTCGCAATCGTCATGGGCCTTTCAGTGTTCGTGTCGGGCGGCGTGCGTGGTGATACGCCGCCGTCCAAGCAGGACAGTTCCGTCACGCTCCAGCTTGGCACGGTAACCGTCAAGGGACGCAAGCAGGTGCTGCGCGCCTTGCAGGCCATCAAGATTGGCTTGCGTACGCCGATCTCCGGTTCCAAGAAGGACCGCAACAAGATTGTCTGCCGGATTCACAAGGCCATCGGTTCACATCTGCAGCAAATCCTGACCTGCGCGCCCAATTGGCACCTCACCCAGATGCGTATGGAATGGCAAACCGCGCTCATGGTTGGACAATCCACCATACCCAGCGTGCCCGAAGCCATTCAGGCACAGGAGGTTTTGAATTCGCTGACGACCCCTCAAAGTGAACGTGAATTCAGCTTGGGCATAAATCCCGGGTTTGTCTCCGCACTAGACAGACTGCCGGATCTGGCGCCGGCTGCCGCCACCGCCCATGTGCCCGCGGACGCCAAGCACGGCAAGCATTGATTGGAATCCTCTGGCTCACAGATATTATCCGTCGCAGGACGTGTCATGGATAAAGATAATTTCAATACCCACCACCAACTGACGCTGGCAACGTTGGTGCCGGCGATCTTGATGTGTGTCGTCTGGTTCTTCGCGGCGCCCGCTGTGCGTGCCGCGGCCGCGGATGGACCTGCGGCGCCGCCCGCCTCGTCAAGCACTGCCAAGCCGGCATCCACCAATCTCGGCAAGGTGCAGGTAACCGGCATCAAACAGCTTGTTCGCACGCTGCAAACAGTCAAGGTGGCACTCAATCAGCCATTCTCAACCAGCCCGGACAAGGCTGACGTTGTGGTTTGCCGGATCATACACAGTCACGGCGAACTGCACGTGGCAGCACGCATGGGCGCCATTCTCGAATGTGGCACCAACAGCTGGTTTACCTCACGTCGGGACGCTTATCACCAGAGCGGCAATACGGGTGACGCCCTCGCCGACGCGCCTGATACCCCGGTCTATGAACGCAAAGGTGCCTGGCACAGCGTGCGGGTGTTGAGCCTGCAACAGGTACAGGCCTTACGCAGCCTGTTGAACAAGTTGCCGCCGCCTGATTCGCCGCAGAAAATTCTGGTGGAAATGGACGACGCAACGAAACACTGATTTGATCGGCAACCAACTCAGGCCCTGGTGCGCTGGATGCGAATGACCTGCGGCAGTGCACGCAGTTTGCGCAGTACACGCGCCAGATGCACGCGATCGCGCACGCCGAACACAAAGGTGAGCACCGAGGTCAGCTCGTCGCGATCCTGTTGGCTGACGTGTTCGATGTTGGACCGCATGTCCGCAATCGATGCCGCCACGGTCGCCAGCACGCCGCGCTGGTTGGCGACGTCGGCACGGATTTCCACCGGAAATTCCCGCTTGATCCGTTTTTCCCACTGCACTTCGATCCACTTTTCCGGCTGATTGCGGTATTCGCTGAGATTGCGGCACTCTTCGCGATGAATCACGATGCCTTTTCCGGCCGTCAACACACCGACGATGCCGTCGCCCGGTATCGGATGACAGCAACGCGCGAACGTCACCACCAGTCCTTCGGTGCCACGGATCGCCAGCGGTGCGCCGGGTTTGCCCGCTTCAGCGCCGGTATCCTGCGACGGCATCAAACGCCGCGCGACCAGTGGTGCCAGATGCTGGCCGAGCCCGATTGATTCGAACAGTTCGCTTTCATCCTGCAGTTTGAATTCACGGATCACCGCAGCAATGCGTTCGTCGGGAATCCTGTCGAGCTTGAGCGCAAGCGGCTGCAGCGCGCGTTCCAGCATGCGCCGGCCAAGTGCCGCGGCTTCGTCATGCTGCAGGTTCTTGAGGAAGTGCCGGATGTTGGCACGCGCCTTGGCAGTCACGACGAAGTTGAGCCAGGCGGGATTGGGGCGGCCGTTGGGCGCAGTAATGATCTCGACCGTCTGCCCGTTTTCAAGCTGGGTCCGCAGCGGTACCAGCCGCCGGTTCACTTTTGCCGCGACGCAGGCATTGCCCACATCGGTATGCACGGCATACGCAAAATCGACGGCCGTCGCACCACGCGCCAGGCGATGGATATCGCCTTTGGGCGTGAACACGTAGACCTCGTCCGGAAACAGATCCACCTTGACGTTTTCGAGAAATTCCAGCGAATTGCCCGCGCCTTCCTGCATCTGCAACACGCCCTTCAGCCATTCCCGTGCGCGCACTTCCGGCGCGGTGGCGCCGGTCGCGCTGGTCTTGTACAGCCAGTGGGCGGCGATACCCGAGGTGGCGACTTTTTCCATGTCTTCGGTGCGAATCTGCACTTCCAGCGGCACGCCCTGCGGACCGATCAACACCGTGTGCAACGACTGATAGCCGTTGGCCTTCGGGATCGCGATGTAGTCCTTGAACTTGCCCGGCACCGGCTTGTACAGACCGTGCACAACGCCCAGCGCCCGATAGCAGGTATCGGTGCGGTCCACGATGATGCGGAACGCATACACGTCGAGTACTTCGTTCAGCGACAGGCCCTTGATCCGCATCTTGCGGTACACGCTGTACAGGTGTTTTTCGCGGCCGGCCACACTCGCCTGCACACCGTCGCGTTGCAATGCCTGATTCAGGCTGGTGGTGATTTTCTGCACCATTTCCTTCTGGTGGCCGCGCGAACGTTTTAGATAGCGCGACAGAACTTTGTAGCGCAGCGGATGCAGTGCCTCGAAGCCCAGATCCTCGAGTTCCATGCGCATCGCACTCATGCCGAGCCGGTGCGCAATCGGGGCATAGATTTCAAGCGTCTCGCGCGCGATGCGGCGGCGTTTGGGCGCCGGCATCACGCCGAGCGTGCGCATGTTGTGCAGACGGTCGGCGAGCTTGACGAGGATGACACGGATATCCTCGACCATGGCCAGAATCATCTTGCGGAAATTTTCCGCCTGCGCCTGCTCGCGGCTCTCGAACTTGATCTGGGTGAGTTTGGAAACGCCGTCAACGAGTTGGGCGACTTCCGTACCGAACTTCCGGGTCAACTCTTCCTTGAGCGTCGGCGTGTCTTCGATCACATCGTGCAGCAGCGCCGCCTCGATGGTGTGATAGTCCATGCGCTGATCGGCGAGAATGGTCGCGACCGCCACGGGGTGGGAAATATAGGGCTCGCCTGAGAGACGGCGCTGACCTTCATGCGCCTGCGCGCCGAACTGATACGCGCGCTGTACGTCCTCCACCTGCTGTTCCGGCAGATAGGTGCGAAGCTTGCTTAGCAGGGTTTCCAGTCCGGTGACCCGCTTCCCCCGGACGCGATCAAATATGGAAGCGGTATGACTCATGCAGTGGGAATCGCGGCGGACCCGTTACAGTGGATCCTCCGCGTCCATCACCACCACCGGCTGCTGTTCGACCGGCTCTTCGATTTCCGGCTGTTCGATTTCATCGAGAATCGCCGGACCGACATTGCCCGCGGCGACTTCGCGCAGGGCCACCACGGTGGGTTTGTCGTTCTCCCAGGCCACGGTCGGTTCCACGCCGCGTGACAGTTGCCGCGCACGTTTGGTGGCGACCAGCACCAGTTGGAACAGGTTATCGACGTTGTCCAGACAATCTTCGACAGTGACGCGGGCCATGGAACACTCCGTAAAACTGAAAAAACCAAAAAAATCAGGGCCTTTCAGTTTACCTGAGCAGATCGGCTTACGCCAGAAGCGCGCTGACCACCGGTGCCAGCGCCGGCCGCGCGCTGCGGCTGGCCTCCCCCTTGCCGGCAAGGATGTCGCCAAGCGCCGTCTGCGCCAGCGCAAAGTTGTCGTTCACGACCACGTAGTCGAATTCCGACCAGTGGGACATATCGGCCACGGCGTCGCGCAGGCGGCGAGCGATGACCTCGTCGCTGTCGGTCCCCCGGTTGCGGAGCCGCCGCTCCAGCTCCGCCCGTGACGGCGGCAATATAAAGATGCTGACTGCCTCGGGCAGCGCCTCGCGCACCTGCCGGGCGCCCTGCCAGTCGATTTCCAGCAGCACATCCCGGCCTGCGCCGAGGCTGGACTCCACCGTGTGCCGCGCGGTGCCGTAATAGTTGTCGAACACCTGCGCGTGCTCGAGGAACTCGCCCGCCTCGATCATGCGCCGGAACTCGTCCACACCCACGAAGTGATAATCACGACCTTCGGTTTCGGTGGGGCGCTTCGGGCGGGTCGTGTACGAGATCGAAAATTCCAGCCGCGGATGCGACTGTACCAGCGCCTTTACCAGGCTGGTCTTGCCCGCGCCTGAAGGCGCAGTAATGAGATACAGGCGTCCGCGACGCCGCGCCGGCTCATTCAAGGTTCTGCACCTGTTCGCGCATCTGTTCGATCAGCACCTTGAGTTCGACCACGCGCTGGGTAATGGCGCTGTCCTGCGATTTGGACCCGAGCGTGTTGGCTTCGCGATTGAATTCCTGCATCAGAAAATCCAGCCGGCGCCCCACGGCCTCGCCTTTTTTCAGAATGGATTCAAGTTCGGTCAGATGGCTGTCAAGCCGGTCAAGTTCTTCAGCCACATCCAGTCGCTGCAGCAGCAGCACCAGTTCCTGCTCCAGTCGTCCCGGATCGGCAGACAGTTTCAGCTCGTCGAAGCGGGCCCGCAATTTGTCCTGCAGGCGCTGTCTCAATCCACCGGCCTGGGCACGGACTTCCCTGACAATTCCGGCGACGGTCTGGGCGCGCTCGCGCAGCATGGATGCAATACGCTGACCTTCGCCGACCCGCATCGCGGACAGTTTTTCAAGCGTGGCATCCAGCAGTTTCAGCGCTTCGGCCCCGATCACCGCGAGATCCAGCGCCGGCTGTCTGACAACGCCGGGCCAGCGCAACAGGTCAAGTGGATTGATGCCATTCGTCGTACCGGCCACGGCCGCCACCTTCATCGCCGCGGCGCTCACCGCACGCAGCTGATTTTCATCCATTTGCAGTTCACCGCCCGCACCGGCATCCGCTTCAAAACGCAGCTGCGCATCGAGTTTCCCGCGCCGCAACATGGCGGCCACGTGTTCACGACAGTCAGGTTCCAGAGCCCGAAGTTCCTCCGGCAACCGCATGCTGAGGTCCAGGTAGCGGTGATTGACGGTGCGCAGCTCCCAGACCAGCGTCCCGAACGCGGCGCGTGTTTCGCCGCGCGCAAATCCCGTCATGCTGCTGATCATGCAGATTCCTGTGCCCGGAGGCGGTGAATGGAAGGCGGAATGGTAAGCTAAACACCCAGTCCCTCGAAAGCCAATCCCATCAAGAGGCTCATAGGCTTGAACGTTGAAACCGCCCAAGTGAGCCGCCAAGGCAACCGCAGCGACAACCAGGACCGCGCCAGTGTCGTGGTCACCGATACCCGCATCCTGCTGGCGGTAGCCGATGGCATGGGTGGGCACGCCGCCGGAGACGTGGCGGCGGAAAGCGCGATCGATTCGCTGGTCCGCGCCTTCAAGCAGGTTCGCGGCAGCATCCACGATCCGGCCGAATTCCTGCGTATGAGTATTATTGAAGCACACGAGGCCGTGGTGCTGCTGGGCAGCAGCTTGCCGCCCGAAGTCCGCCCACGTACCACCATCACGGCGTGTCTGATTGCCGATAATGTGGCGTGCTGGGCCCATGTTGGCGACAGCCGCATCTATCTGATCCGCGATCAGCACGTGCTGACACGCACCCGGGATCACAGCGCGGTGGAAATGCTGGCCCAGCAGGGGCTGGTTTCCGAAGAGGCGCTATCGCGTCATCCGCTGCGCAATTTCGTCGATCAGTGCCTGGGCGGCGATCCGGAACTGCCCACCGTCACTGTGGCCAAACCGCATCCGCTGCTCGCCGGCGATGTCCTGCTCCTGTGTTCCGATGGTCTCTGGGCGCCGCTCGACGACCGCTACATCGCGAGTGAACTCGGCGACAATCACCTCGAATTGCAGATGGCGCTCGATGTGCTGGCAGCCGAGGCGGAATCGCGTGCGTCACCGTCCAGCGACAATGTCACGGGCGTGGCGCTGCGCTGGCAGGACTAGTCCCGGCACTTCGGTGTCCTCCGTATAATTTCCCTACCCACGTTTACAGGCAAACACTCCGATGAGACATGACAAACGCGCGGCCGACGCGCTACGGCCCGTCACATTGACACGCCATTACACCAAACATGCGGAAGGCTCCGTACTGGTAACCTTCGGCGACACGCGCGTGCTGTGCACCGCAAGCGTGGACGAACGGGTGCCGGCGTTTCTGAAAGGCGCAGGCAAGGGCTGGGTGACGGCGGAATACGGGATGCTGCCGCGTGCCACACACACACGTTCGGATCGCGAGGCGGCGCGCGGCAAACAGGGCGGGCGCACGCTCGAAATCCAGCGCCTCATTGGCCGCGCGCTGCGCGCGGTGGTGGACATGGAAGCGCTGGGCGAACGCACCATCACGATTGACTGCGACGTGCTGCAGGCCGACGGCGGCACGCGCACCGCGTCAATCACGGGCGGCTACGTCGCGTTGATCGACGCAGTGCATGCCTTGCGCAAACGCAAACTCATCAAGCGCGATCCGATTCACGGCGCCGTGGCGGCGGTGTCGGTCGGCATCGTGGACGGCGAACCGGTACTGGATCTCGATTACACGGAAGACTCGCGTGCCGAGACCGACATGAACGTGGTGATGAACGACGCGGGTGCCTACGTGGAAATCCAGGGCACCGCGGAAGGGCATGCCTTCCGCCGCGACGAATTGGATCGCATGCTGACGCTGGCGGGCCAGGGCATCGAAGCATTGATTGCCAAACAACACGCGACGCTGCACGGATGACGCGGATCGTGCTGGCAACCGGTAATGCCGGCAAGCTGCGTGAACTGGCCGCGATGCTCGCCGGTCACGGCATTGAAGTGGTGCCGCAGACCGATTTCGCCGTCGCTGAAGCCGAGGAAACCGGCCTGTCGTTCGTCGAAAACGCCATCCTAAAGGCGCGCAATGCATCGCGTCAGACGGGATTGCCGGCCATCGCCGACGATTCAGGACTCGAAGTCGACGCCCTGAACGGCGCACCCGGTATTTATTCCGCGCGTTATGCCGGCGAACGCGCAACCGACGCGGACAACATCGCGAAACTGCTGGAAGCCATGCGATCGGTCCCCCCCGGGCAGCGCGGCGCACGTTTTCGTTGTGCCATGGTGCATGTGCGGCGCGCCGACGATCCGGCACCGCTGATCTGCGAAGGCGTGTGGCCGGGACGAATTCTCGACGCTCCGCGGGGCAGCAACGGTTTCGGCTACGACCCGGTATTTTTTGTGACCGAGCGCGGCTGTACATCGGCGGAACTGCCGCCCGAGGAAAAAAACCGCCTGAGTCATCGCGGTCAGGCGCTGCGCAAACTGGTGTCCGCCCTGCTCGCGGAGCACGCTTGAGCGCAACGCGGGCGGAACACATGAACGACCTGCCGCCGCTTTCGTTGTATGTGCACCTCCCTTGGTGCGTGCGCAAATGTCCGTACTGCGATTTCAATTCACACGCGCTGAAGGCGACCTTACCCGAGCGCGAGTACGTTGATGCGCTGTTGCGCGATCTCGATTCCGATCTGCCACGCGTCGCCGGGCGCCGCATTGAGACCGTGTTTTTCGGTGGCGGCACGCCGAGCCTGTTCAGTGCAGACGCAATCCTTCGCGTGCTCCATGAAGCCCGGCAACGAATTCCATTTGCGCCTGATGTCGAAATCACGCTCGAAGCCAATCCCGGTACGGTGGAAAGCGGGCGCTTCGCCGAATACCGCGCCGCCGGCGTCACACGGCTGTCCATCGGCGTGCAGAGTTTCAATCCCCAACACCTGCAAGCACTTGGTCGAATCCACAGCGCCGGCGAGGCAGTCCGCGCAGCCGAGTCTGCGCACGCCGCCGGTCTGCACAATTTCAATCTCGATCTCATGTACGGACTGCCCGGTCAGACGCCGGAACAGGCCATCGCCGATGTGCAATCCGCGATCAATCTCGCACCCGCACACGTCTCGCACTACCAGCTCACGCTCGAACCCAACACGCTGTTCCACGCCCAGCCGCCGGCGTTACCGGATGAAGACACCGTCTGGCAAATGCAGCAGGCCTGCCAGCAGCTGCTCGCCGATTGCGGCTATCAGCAGTACGAAATCTCCGCTTACGCGCGCCCGGGACGGCGCTGTCGTCACAATCTCAACTACTGGCGTTTCGGCGATTACCTGGGCATCGGCGCCGGGGCGCACAGCAAGCTGACTGACGCGGGTGGCAGCCGCCAGCGCTTCTGGAAGATCAAACATCCGGCCGCCTACCTGCGCGACGCGGGCAGTGCGGCAGGCATCGGGGGAGCCGGCCCCATCGCATCCGACGAACTCGGCTTCGAATTCATGCTCAACCGCCTGCGCCTCACGGAAAGCTTCACCGAAGCGGAATTTCAGAGCGCGACCGGCCAGCCGTTCGACCGGGTGCGCGCCGCCGCCGCTCAGGCAGTCGAGTCGGGGCTGATGGAAGCCCGCAACAATGAATGGTGGGCAACGGTCCGCGGCCATACCTATCTGAATGACCTGCAGCGCCAGTTTCTGCCCGAAGCCCCCGACGTTGGGCCTGCAGACGGCTAACAGGTCCCCCCCCGGACCGGATCTTGACGGTCCTTGACGACGTACTAGTCCTAGCCCGGTGAAAGCACGTTTTTCAGCCTCGAACAAGAGGTTATGCACACATGCTGGTTTCCGACTTGATCCGTGGAACCGGCCTGAATGTTTCGCAGCGCCGGTAACACGAAGGTTCTTAACATCTTGTATTTATTGAAATATTTTCCTGTTCAAGAATTCACCGATCTGAAACAAATCAAGCACTGACAGGGACTTGGAACTGTCTGGCTGGATTCCATCCACAGAGTTATCCACAGATATTGTGGAAAAATGGATTTTATCAACCAGGCCAGTGAGTTACCGGGATTTAGTAAAGTTGACTATCACAAAAGGCCCCTAACCTGATTCGCCATGAGTCAACGACGCCTGGCTACTTGCCCGGCTGGAAAGCCCGGCGTATGATGCGCGGCTCGCAAAATTGGCTCAGGCGCACGCTCCAGAGGTTTTCATGAAAGCCGGAATCCACCCCGAATACAAGCAAATCAACGTTACCTGCAGTTGCGGCAACACGTTCCAGACGCGTTCGACGCTGGGACATGATCTGCACATCGAAGTGTGCTCGAGCTGCCACCCGTTCTTTACCGGCAAGCAGAAGATCGTGGATACCGCAGGCCGTGTTGACAAGTTCCGCAAAAAATACGGCAACAAGTCCGCATAAATTCCCGCACGACGTGGCGGCTGGATTGGAGACGGGGCGCATCAAGCGCCCCGTTTCGTTCAGGTGACCGGTCCGCGTCTGGCTGACGTGTGCTGACTTCAAGTCAGCAAACACGTCAACCGGCGGTGCTACAATATGTCGCCCGGTCCGACGCCGGGCAAGTTACTGCAACAGGATTCACTGTTCAGTTCCTTAAGATTCAGACAGACCCTTTTGTCGGCGCACGGTATTCAGGATAGCCTGCCTCCGCGACGAGTCCGGTTCGACCGACTTTCCTCCACCCGGGGCGGAACCCTGAAAACGCGTCAGCCCGGGCGGCCAGATGACGGGCCGCCTGTAAAACGTTCGTGACCCCGCCGGCCCCGCAGGCAACGGCGGACATCGGGAGATTCAAGCGATGAGCAGCAAGACATACAAAATCACTGCCCCCGACAACAAAACCTCCGAACTGCCGCTTCGCGAAGGAACCCTTGGCCCCGGCACGCTCGACATCGCCGCGCTCTACAAGGAGCAGGGAATCTTCACATTCGATCCCGGCTTTGTCGCCACGGCAAGCTGTGAGAGCAAGATCACCTACATTGATGGCGACCAGGGCATCCTGCTGTACCGGGGTTATCCGGTGGACCAGTTGGCCGAAAAAAGCAGCTTCCTGGAGATCGCCTACCTGATTCTTTACGGCGAGTTGCCGACCAAATCGCAGCTGGAAGAGTTCGTCAACACCATCCAGCACCATTCAATGGTCAACGAAGCCATCCTGCGCTTCTTCAACGGCTTCCACTACGACGCGCATCCCATGGCAATGATGGGCGCGGTCGTGGGTTCGCTGTCGGCCTTCTATCACGATTCCACCGACATCCATAATGCGAGACATCGCGAAGTGTTTGCGCACCGCATCATCGCCAAAATGCCGACCCTGGCGGCGGCGGTCTACAAACACAGCATCGGCCAGCCGTTCGTGTATCCGCGCAACGACCTCGACTATTGCAGCAATTTCCTGCACATGCTGTTCTCGGTACCCGCGGAGGAATATCACGTGGATCCGGTCGCGGCAGAAGCGCTGGATCTGCTGTTCATCCTGCATGCCGATCACGAACAGAACGCGAGCACCTCGACGGTGCGTCTGGCCGGCAGTTCCGGAACCAATCCCTATGCAGCAATTGCCGCCGGTATCGCCACGCTGTGGGGACCGGCA
>DASSOA010000064.1:0-21249 GCA_035701115.1 Gammaproteobacteria bacterium | reverse complement strand
CCTCCACCAGGAATGAATCCAATCATTTCACCAATGCGCGAATCGACTACTAAATCTTTCCCCATTTCCATATAAAGTGCTTTGGCATTATTACTCGCATAGGTATAAAAGCCTTTCCAAATCAATGCATCGAATTAAAGGGGTCAGAGCCCTTAAACATCGTCAGTACGCTCAAGCTGAAGACTCGGTCTGCCACGTTGGTCTTGACCTACTTTGCATTTCAGTTTCCGCTCGATTGTTTCGTAGAACAGATCGTTACCCAACCGTGCATCCGCCTGTCAGGCTGCCCGCGAAGCGAGATTTTTGGTCAGGCCTTGCATTGACACATCAATCGCTCCTCGCGTTAGAAGCCTATCGTGGCGCAACGCAACCCCAAGTGGCCGCCTATCCGTGCTGTTCATATAAATATTATCGCCGACCGCAAACAAAAGAGGGCCTTGCGGCCCTCTCATGATCTTGTTCCTCAAGAAAAGAAATCAGGCGGCGTCCACCGCCTTCATGCTGAGCCGGATGCGGCCCTGCTTGTCGACTTCCAGGACCTTGACCTTGATGACGTCGCCTTCGGCCAGCTTGTCGCTGACCTTCTCGACGCGTTCATCGGAGATCTGGGAGATGTGCACCAGCCCGTCGCGACCCGGCAGGATGGTCACGAACGCGCCGAAATCCATCAGCTTGACGACCTTGCCCTGATAGACGCGACCGACCTCGACATCCGCGGTGATGTCTTCGATGCGCTTGCGCGCCGCTTCGCCGGCGGCCTTGTCAACCGACGCGATCTTCACGGTGCCATCATCTTCGATATCAATCGTGGTGCCGGTTTCTTCGGTCAGCGCACGGATCACCGCACCACCCTTGCCGATCACGTCGCGGATCTTGTCCGGATGGATCTTCATGGTGATGATGCGCGGCGCGAATTCGGACAGTTCAGCGCGCGGCGTGTCGATGACTTCCTTCATCTTGCCGAGGATGTGCAGCCGGCCTGAATGCGCCTGCGCGAGCGCGGTCTGCATGATTTCCTTCGTGATGCCGTCAATCTTGATGTCCATCTGCAATGCGGTCACGCCATCGGCGGTACCGGCGACCTTGAAATCCATGTCGCCCAGGTGATCTTCGTCACCGAGGATATCGGTCAGCACGGCGAACTTGTCGCCTTCCTTGATCAGACCCATCGCCACGCCGGCGACCGGTGCTTTCAACGGCACACCGGCGTCCATCAGGGACAGGCTGGTGCCGCAGACGCTCGCCATGGAGCTGGAGCCGTTCGATTCGGTGATTTCAGACACCACACGAATCACGTAGGGGTAGGAACTCATGTCCGGCATCACGGCCTGCACGCCGCGCTTGGCAAGACGGCCGTGACCGATTTCGCGGCGCTTCGGCGAACCCATCATGCCGGTTTCGCCCACCGAGTACGGCGGGAAGTTGTAATGCAGCATGAACGGTTCTTTGCGCTCGCCTTCGATGGCATCAATGATCTGCGCATCGCGACCGGTACCGAGTGTGGTAACCACCAGTGCCTGGGTTTCGCCGCGGGTGAATAGCGCGGAACCGTGGGTGCGCGGCAGTACGCCGACCTTGATCGTGATCGGACGCACCGTTTTGGTGTCGCGTCCGTCAATACGCGGCTTGCCTTCGATGATGCGGCTGCGCACGATCTTCTTTTCCAGATCGGCAAACGCGTTGCCGACCAGTTTCTCGTCCCATTGCGGCGCGTCGCCGCCGGCAAGCTTTTCAATGACGGCACTGCGGATTTCATCAATGCGGCCGTAGCGATCCTGCTTCTCGGCGATCTGGTAGGCATCGGTGAGCGCTTTCTCGGCTTCCGCGGCGACCGCTTCGGCCAGGCCCTTGTCTTTCTCGGCCGGCTTCCAGTCCCAGGCCGGCTTGCCGGCTTCTTTCGCCAGTTCCTTGATGACCTTGATGGCGGCCTGCATCTGTTCGTGACCGAACATCACCGCGCCAAGCATCACTTCTTCCGACAGGCATTTCGCTTCGGATTCGACCATCAGCACGGCCTTGTCGGTACCGGCCACGACCAGATCCAGCGCGGATTTCTGCAACTGGCTGTTGGTCGGGTTCAGGACATACTTGCCGTCAATGTAACCGACACGGCAACCGCCGATCGGCCCCTGGAAAGGCATGCCCGAGATCGCCAGCGCGGCCGACGCGCCGATCAGCGACGGCACATCCGGGTCCACATCCGGGTTCATCGAAATGACCGTGGAGACGACCTGGACTTCGTTGTAGAAACCTTTGGGGAACAGCGGGCGGAGGGGGCGATCAATGAGGCGGGAGGTGAGCGTTTCTTTTTCGCTGGGCCGGCCTTCTCGCTTGAAGAAGCCGCCCGGAATCTTGCCTGCCGCGTAGGTCTTTTCCTGATAGTTGACGGTGAGCGGGAAAAAGTCCCGGCCTTCGACCGCCGTCTTGGAACCCACCGCGGTGACCAGCACCACCGTATCCGCCATGTTGACCATGACCGCGCCGGTCGCCTGGCGGGCGATTTCACCCGTCTCGAGCGTTACCGTATGGTCGCCGTACTGAAAACTCTTTTTGATTACTGTCACGTTCTGCCCTTCGTGTGCTGCGTGTTTAAGAAAATCCGGCTCAGCGGCGCAGGCCCAGACGTTCGATCAACGTCTCGTAGCGCGACTGATCGGTCTTCTTGAGGTAATCCAGCAGCTTGCGGCGCTGGTTCACCATCTTGAGCAGACCACGACGGGAATGATGATCCTGGGAATGTTCGGTGAAGTGGCCACCCAGACCCTCAATGCGGGCGGACAGCAGGGCCACCTGGACTTCAGGCGAGCCGGTATCTTTGGCATCGCGGCGGTAGGCGGCGATGATTTCCTGTTTCTTCTCAGCGGTGAACGACATGTAAGGTCAACTCCGAAAAATATATGTGCTTACCCTTGAAATCAGCCGCGTATTGTAGTCCCGGGGCCGCTTCCGGACAAGCAAAAAGCCAATGAAATCAGTGTCAAACTGCCTTTTCCCCGACGTGAATCAGGCGCCGGGGCGCAATGCGTCCGTCCGGAATCACCTCGCCCAGACCCAGGAATCGCTCCCCGTCATAGACCCGCAGCCAGCCCGCGGTCGGCGCGCCGGGCACCACCACGGCCTGCCCGCGCTGGAAGTACCAGGCCGCATCCGGCCCGAGTCGGACCTCCGGCCAGCGGCTCATGGCGCTGTCCACCGGAAGCAGGAGCGCATCCAGTCGTCCGGGTTGATCGGCCAGTTCCCGCAGTTCATCGAGCGTGTGCATCGGCAAGCCATCCTCGCCGCCATACGGTCCCACGGCGACCCGTCTGAGCTCGATCACGTGGGCACAGGTGCCAAGCGCCGCGGCGATGTCCTCGACCAGGGTCCGGATATAGGTGCCTTTGGAGCAGCGCACGCTCAACGACAGCGCATCGGGATCGTGCCCGACCAGTGCGAGCGCGTGGATGATGACCTGGCGCGGCGCACGTTCGACCTCGACGCCTTCGCGCGCCAGATCGTACAGCCGCTGCCCCTGATGCTTGAGCGCCGAATACATCGGCGGAATCTGTTCGATGTCGCCCCTGAAGGTTGCGAGCACACTTTCGATGTCTGCTTCAGACAGCGGCGGTACCTGGCAGGTTTCGATGACCTCGCCTTCTGCGTCGCCGGTGCGCGTGCGCACGCCCAGCTTGCAGGTCACGGCGTAGCGTTTGTCGGCGTCAAGCAGAAACGATGACACCTTGGTCGCTTCGCCGAAGCACAAGGGCAGTAATCCCGTGGCCAGCGGATCGAGGCTGCCGGTATGACCCGCCTTGCGCGCATTGAACAGGCGCCGCACGTGCTGCAGCGCCTGATTCGAGGTCATGCCGGCCGGTTTGTCGAGCAGCAGCACGCCGCTGACGTCGCGGTATTCGCGGCGGCGTTGCGTGTGCGGCTTTTTCCCCGGTTGAGATTGCAACGATTCATTGCCGGTCAAGCGTCTGTCTCTCCGGAACCTTTGTCGCGATTGGCTTCGTTGATGAGCGCCGTCAGATGCGCGGCGCGTTCGAGGACATCGTCCTGTGCGAACCGCAATTCGGGAATCGCACGCATCTTGAGCGACTTGCCGAGCAGGTGACGCAGGTAGCCCGCGGCGTGCTGCAACGCCTCAAGCACCTCGGGTTGAGGACCGCCTTCGCCGAGCACCGAGACCAGCACCTTGGCGTGCGACAGGTCGCGCGTGACGTCCACCTTGGTGACGGTGACGTTGCGCACGCGCGGATCCTTCACTTCGCGGCGAATCAGATCGGAAAGCTCGCGTTGCAGTTGCCCGGCAACCCGGCTGGAACGTTCGAATTCACGCGCCACTTGACTACCTCACGCGCATCAGATTGCGCGCGCCACTTCCACGCGTTCGTAGCATTCGATCTGGTCGCCCGGACGCACGTCGTTGTAATCCTTCACACCGATACCACATTCGGTACCGGCACGGACTTCACTGACATCGTCCTTGAAGCGGCGCAACGATTCGAGCTGACCTTCGAAGATCACGACATTGTCGCGCAATACGCGGATCGGCAGATTGCGTTTGACCGAACCTTCGATGACCAGGCAGCCGGCGATCGCACCGAGTTTCGACGAACGGAACACGTCGCGCACCTCGGCCAGACCGACGATCTGTTCGCGCAGTTCCGGACTCAGCAGTCCGCTGATCGCCTTCTTGACGTCGTCAATCGCTTCGTAGATCACGCTGTAGTAGCGTACATCCACGCCGGATTCGGAAATCAGGCGGCGTGCGCCACTGTCGGCACGGACATTGAAGCCGATGATGACGGCTTTCGACGCCATCGCGAGATTGATGTCCGATTCGGTAATGCCACCCACACTGCTGGCAATGACCTTGACCTTGATCTCGTCGGTGGAAAGCTGCGTCAGTGCATCGCGCAAGGCTTCGGCACTGCCCTGCACATCGGACTTGATGAGCAGGTTGAGGCTCTTCTGCGCGTCTTCCTGCATCTGCTGGAACACGTCGTCCAGCTTGGCTGCCTGCTGACGCGCCAGTTTCACGTCGCGGATCTTGCCCTGACGGTACAGCGCCACTTCGCGCGCCTTGCGTTCATCCGGCACCACGACGGCTTCGTCGCCGGCATTCGGCGTGCCCGACAGTCCGAGCACCAGCGCCGGCATTGAAGGCCCGGCTTCCTCAACACGCTTGCCGTCTTCATCGAACATGGCGCGCACGCGGCCGAATTCCTGCCCGGCCAGCAGAATGTCGCCGGTCTTGAGCAGGCCGCGCTGGACCAGAACGGTCGCGACCGAACCGCGGCCTTTTTCCAGACTGGATTCGAGCACGAATCCGGATGCCGGTCCGGTGGCAACCGCCTTCAGTTCGAGAACTTCCGCCTGCACCAGAATCGAATCCAGCAGCTTGTCTACACCCTCGCCGCTCTTGGCGGAAACCGGCACGAAGATGTTTTCGCCGCCCCATTCTTCGGGAATGATTTCGTGCTGCGACAGTTCGCTGCGCACGCGTTCCTGATCGGCCTCGGGTTTATCAATCTTGGTGATCGCCACCACGATCGGCACGTTCGCTGCACGCGCATGCTGGATCGCTTCGACCGTCTGCGGCATCACGCCGTCGTCCGCCGCCACCACCAGCACCACGATATCGGCAACGTTCGCGCCGCGGGCACGCATGGCGGTAAACGCCGCATGGCCCGGCGTATCCAGAAAGGTAATGACACCCTTCGCAGTCTCAACGTGATAGGCACCGATGTGCTGCGTAATGCCGCCGGCCTCGCGCGCGGCCACACGACTGCGGCGAATGTAATCCAGCAGCGACGTCTTGCCATGGTCAACGTGACCCACGATGGTGACCACCGGCGCACGCGTTATCTCCTCGCCTTCGTGTGCCACCTGCAACACCTGCTCTTCCAGCGCGTTTTCCTTGAGCAGCTTGGCCTTGTGGCCCATTTCGTCCACCACGATGGCGGCGGTGTCCTGGTCAATCACCTGATTGATGGTGGCCATGGCACCCATGTTCATCATCACCTTGATGACTTCGGTCGCCTTCACCGCCATGCGCTGCGCCAGTTCACCGACCGTGATGGTCTCCGGGATGGCGACTTCGCGCACCTGAGGCGCAACGGGTTTCTCGAAACCGTGTCTGGCTTCGAGCTGCACATTGACCGCGGTACGGGATTTGCCGGATTTCTTCTGGCGGCGGCCCGCGCCGGCATGAGCGACATGCAGTTCGGTACGGCCGTATTTGGTGTGCTTGTCTTCGACCGCAGGGGCAGCACCCTTGCGTGGTGCTGCGGCGCGCATGCGGCGGTCTTCTTCTTCCGCTTCGCGGCGTGCATCGGCTTCGGCCTTGCGGCGTTCGGCTTCGGCGCGCGCCAGCGCTTCCTGTTCCGCCTTTTCCTTGGCTTCTTCGTCCTGCTTGCGACGGCGCTCGGCCTCTTCCAGTGCCTGCTTCTCGGCGCGCACGGATGCCTGGCGCTCTTCTTCTTCGCGCTGTTTGGCCAGCTCCGCTTCGCGTACCGCTTCTTCTTCGGCGCGGCGCTTGCTTTCTTCTTCGAGCACTGCGCTGCGTTTCACGTAGGTGCGTTTCTTGCGCACCTCGATGCTGACGGTCTTGGCACGGCCCTGCGAGCCGGTCAGTTTCAGCTCGGAAACGCTGCGCCGCTTGAGCGTGATCTTGCGCGGCTCGCCGGTGCCACCCTCGCCGTGACTGTGACGGAGATGGGTCAGCAACTGCATTTTCTGTTCATCGCTGATCGCGGCATTCGGATCGTCAAGCGCGATACCGGCCTCTGCCAGCTGGGCGAGCAGACGGTCTACCGGTGTGCCTACGACCTCGGCGAATTGTTTGACTGTGACTTCTGCCATGGCGATCGTCCTCGCTCGGTTTACTGCTGCTGCGTCTCTTCGCCCGCGAACCACGGGGCACGCGCCGTCATGATGAGCTGTGCAGCACGGGTTTCATCGAGTCCTTCGATATCCTTGATGTCGTCAACCGACTGTTCCGCCAGCTCTTCCATGGTGGTGATGCCCTTGGTGGCAAGCCGGAACGCCAGCGCCTTGTCCATGCCCTCCATGTCGAGCAGGTCCTGCGCCGGCTCCACGTCGCCGATTTCCTCTTCGCTGGCAATCGCCTGCGTCAACAGCACGTCGCGGGCGCGGCCACGCAGTTCCTCGACGACTGTTTCGTCGAATTCCTCGATGCCGAGCAATTCCGCGGCCGGCACGTAGGCAATTTCCTCGATGCTGGAAAAACCTTCCTGCACCAGAATCGTGGCGACGTCCTCGTCCACGTCGAGCTGCTCCATGAACAGTTGCTGCAGCGACTGCATTTCGGCTTCGCTCTTCTGCGTCGCCTGTTCCTGCGTCATCACATTCAATTCCCAGCCGCTGAGCTGAGTGGCCAGACGCACGTTCTGGCCGCCGCGGCCGATAGCCTTGGCGAGATTGTCTTCCGATACCGCGATGTCCATGCTGTGCGATTCTTCGTCCATCACGATGGACTGCACTTCCGCGGGCGACATGGCATTGATCACGAACTGCGCCGGATTGTCGTCCCACGGCACGATGTCCACGCGTTCACCGGCGAGTTCGTTCGACACCGCCTGCACCCGCGAACCGCGCATGCCGACGCAGGCACCGACCGGATCAATGCGGGAGTCGTTGCTCTTCACCGCCACTTTGGCGCGTGCGCCGGGATCACGCGCCGCACCCTTGATTTCGATCAGGCCCTGGCCGACTTCCGGCACTTCAAGCTTGAACAGTTCGATGAGGAACTGCGGCGCGGTACGGGTAACGAACAGCTGCGGACCGCGCAGTTCGGCACGCACTTCGCGCAGGTAACCACGGATGCGGTCGCCGGTACGCACTGCCTCGCGCGGAATCATTTCCTCGCGCGCGATGAATGCCTCGGCATTGTTGCCGAGGTCAATGTAGACATTGCCGCGCTCGACGCGCTTGACTACGCCGGTGACCAGTTCGCCCACCCGATCCTTGTAGGCATCCACAACCTGCGCGCGTTCGGCTTCGCGCACTTTCTGCACGATGACCTGCTTGGCGGTCTGCGCTGCGATGCGGCCGAAGGCAACCGATTCCATCGGTTCCTCGATGAAGTCGCCGAGCTTGGAATCGGGATTCACGTCCACCGCGTCCATGAGACGGATTTCACGCTCCGGCGCTTCCAGTACTTCGTCGTCGGCCTTCACTTCCCAGCGGCGGAAGGTTTCATAATCGCCGGTCTGACGATTGATGCTGACGCGCACGTCGATTTCGCCGCCGTGCTTCTTGCGCGTGGCAGAAGCGAGCGCCGCTTCAAGCGCCTCGAAAATCACGCTTTTATCCACGCCCTTCTCGTTCGAGACGGCATCCACAACCAGCAGTATCTCTTTGTTCATGACTGTGACGTCCAATTCATTGCATTCAGAATTCCGGCACCAGGTGTGCCTTGCCCATCTGCGCGTATGGCAAGCGGAATTGCGTGCCATCCACGTCCACCAAAATCTCTTCGCCCTCGACGCCGGCAAGCACGCCGGTAAAGCGGCGCCGGCCCTCGATCGGCAGCGTCAGTTCCAGTTTGGCGCGCTGACCTGCGAAACGCTGGAAATCGCTCAGCTTGCGCAGCGGACGATCCAGGCCCGGCGAGGACACTTCCAGGGAATAGGCCCCCGGAACCGGATCCTCGACATCGAGTAGCGCGCTCACCTGCCGGCTGACCCGTTCGCAATCGTCGAGCGTCACGCCATCCGGCTGATCGATATACAACCGCAACACGCTGCCGCGACCCTGCGGGTGGAATTCCAGCTCCACCAGCTCGTAGCCCAGTGCCGCAACGGCGGGTTCCAGCATGTTCAGCAGCGTCTCTCGCATCCACACTCATCCAGAACACAAACAAAAAATGGGCCCGAGGCCCACTTTCCGTATGGCCCTGCGGAACACAGGGCCCCAAGACGACAAACCCCGGTACAACCGGGGCTTGGAACGGCGTTGCCAGGCACAGAACCGGGCCGCCGTGGACATGAAAAAGCCCCTGTCCGGGGCCCACGTCACCGAAAACTTGGTAGCGGGGGCAGGATTTGAACCTGCGACCTTCGGGTTATGAGCCCGACGAGCTGCCAGACTGCTCCACCCCGCACCCGGCAGGGCGGAAATATATAGGAGGAAGGCGAATTTTTCAAGGTTGACCGGGGCTTAGCAGCCCGTCTTTATGTACAACACCAGTGCGTCAGAAGGTGATGGCCCGTGCGCACAACGCCATCAGCGGCCCGGGAAGTACCCCGAGGAGCAGAATTGCCAGGCCGTTGCCGGACAGCACCCAGCGCAGATCCAGGCCTGATTCCACCGGCCGGGCACCTTCCGGGGCGCGATCGAAATACATGATCTTGACCACGCGGATGTAGTAATAGGCGCTGATGATCGAGAAAAACACCGCGACGACCGCGAGCCAGGTCATGCCGGCGTCAATCACCGCCCGCAGGACGTACAGCTTGGCAAAGAACCCGACGAACGGCGGCACGCCGGCCATGCCGAACATCACTGCCAGCATCACGGCTGCAAACCACGGACTGCGCTCGTTGAGTCCCTTGAAGTCGTCAATGCGGTCGGACTCGAAACCCTTGCGCGCCAGCAGGATAATCATGCCGAATCCGGCCGCCGCCATGATCACATACGTGACGGTGTAGAACATTGCAGACTGGTAACCGGCCGCGGTGCCCGCGAGGATACCGAGCAGGATAAATCCGACGTGCGAAATCGTCGAATACGCCAGCATGCGTTTCAGGTTGGTCTGCGCGATGGCCACCACGCTGCCGATCGCCATGGACAGCACTGAAATCACGATCAGCATGGTGCGCCATTCGTCATGCAATCCGCCCAGCCCTTCGACCAGCAAGCGCATGAACAGCGCGAACGCCGCCAGCTTGGGCGCCGAACCCACGTACAGCGTGACCGGCGTGGATGCGCCTTCGTACACATCCGGCAGCCACATGTGGAACGGAACCGCGCCAAGCTTGAAACACAGGCCGACGATGACAAAGCCCAGCGAGAAAATCAGCCCGATGCTGGCGGCAGGCGATTCCGCGATGTGCACCCCGAGTTTCGTGATATCGAGCGTGCCGGTCGCACCATAAAGGATAGACATGCCGTAAAGCAGCGTGCCCGAAGCGATCGCACCCAGCACGAAATATTTCATTGCCGATTCCGACGCGACACCGGAATCGCGGTCCAGCGCGATCATGGCGTACAGCGAGAGCGACAGCAGCTCCAGACCGAGGTAGATGGTCAGGAAATTGTGTGCCGAGATCATCACCATCATGCCAAGCATGCCGAACAGGCCCAGCACGTAGAATTCGCCCTTGAACAGATTGCGTTCGGCCAGATAGTCGCGCGAATACAGAAACACCAGCGCGACCGTCAGATAGGTAAACAGCTTGAGCACGTTACCCATGCGGTCGTTGACGAACATGTTGTCGAAGGTCAGCAGGCCGCCGCCCTGCGCCACGGCCACGGTCAGCCACGCGGTAGCCGCAATGGTCGCCAGCGACAGCCACCAGGTGACCGCGCGGTTGCGATCGTTCAGGAACACATCCACCAGCAGGATGAAGCAGCTCATGCCGAGCACGAACATCTCGGGAACGGCCGGGGTAAAAGCTGGCAAGGTAAAGTTCATGGAATGCCCCTGAAATCCGATATCACAGTTTCGATTGCACGACGTGGTGCACCAGATTCATGACCGATGCATGCATCACGTCCAGCAGCGGCGCCGGCCAGATGCCGAAAACGATGACCGGGATCGCGCACAGCCCCAGAATCAGAAATTCGCGCTTGCTGATGTCCTTCATGTCCGCGACATGATCGTTGCCGACGGGACCGTACAGCACACGCTTGACCAGCCACAGCGAATACGCCGCGCCGAGGAACAGCGTGAACGCCGCGCCGAATGCAATCCAGAAATTCGCCTTCATTGCCGTCAGAATCACCAGCCACTCACCGACGAAACCGGAGGTGCCGGGCAAGCCGCAGTTGGCCATCGCAAAAAGCACGAAGAAAAACGCAAACGCCGGCATCATGTTGATGACGCCGCCGTAGGCCTTGATTTCGCGGGTGTGCAGGCGGTCATACAACACGCCCACGCACAGGAACATCGCACCGGAGATGAAGCCGTGCGAGATCATCTGGATCATGCCGCCCTCGACGCCCATGGCGGTGCCGCTGACGCTGGCGGTTTTTCCGAAAATCATGAACAGCAGGAAAAAGCCCAGCGTGACGAAGCCCATGTGCGCGACCGACGAGTACGCGACCAGTTTCTTCATGTCCGCCTGCACGATGGCGACAAAGCCGATATAGATGATCGCGATCAGCGACAGCGCCACAATCAGCCAGGTGAGCGACTGGCTGGCATCGGGCGCGATCGGCATGCTGAAACGCAGGAAACCATAGGCACCCATTTTCAGCAGAATCGCCGCCAGGATCACCGAGCCGCCGGTCGGGGCTTCAACGTGCGCGTCCGGCAACCAGGTGTGTACCGGCCACATCGGCACCTTCACGGCGAAGGCCAGCAGGAAGGCGACGAATATCAGGATCTGCGCCGTCATTCCCAGCGGCATCTGCTGGAAAGTCTGGATATCGAAACTGCCCGACTGCACGTACATGTAGATGATGGCCACCAGCATGAACACCGAGCCGAGGAACGTATAGAGAAAGAATTTGATGGTCGCGTACACACGCCGCGGACCGCCCCACACGCCGATGATGATGAACATCGGAATCAGCATGGCTTCCCACAGCACATAGAACAGCAGTCCGTCCGTGGCCGAGAACACGCCATCCATCAGACCTTCCATGATGAGGAAGGCCGCCATGTACTGCGCGAGCTTGTACTGGATCACTTCCCAGCCGGCAATCACGACCAGCACGGTCATGAACGTGGTCAGGAGAATCAGCGGCATCGCAATGCCGTCCACGCCCAGCGCGTAGTGAACGTTGAAGGTGCTGATCCACGGAATATTCTCGACGAACTGCATGGACGCCGTCGAGGTATCAAACTGGGTCCAGAGCGGGAGACTGACTGCGAACGTCACCAGCGAAAACAGCAACGCGAGCCAGCGCACCGAGGTCGGCGCGACGCGGCCCGCCGCCAGCACCACGAGGCCGCCGACGATCGGCAACCACAAGAGCACGCTGAGAATGGGGAAGTGTGCAGTCATCGTGCTACCCGGTTATTTCAGTAGGAGCCAGCCCAGCAGCGCGCACAGGCCGATAATCATGGTGAATGCGTAGTGATACAGATATCCGGACTGGTAGCGGCGCAGGATACCGGCAAACCAGCGCACGCTGCGCGCCGACCCGTCCACCAGTACACCGTCAATGATGGCGGTATCGCCACCTTTCCACAGCGCCGTGCCCAGCGCGCGGGCGCCGCCGGCAACAAAGAATGCATTGATTTCGTCGAAATAGAATTTATTCGCGAGCATGCGGTACAGGAACTTGCTGCGTTGCGCGATGGCGCCCGGCAACTCCGGCCGCTTGATGTAGCAGAACCAGGCGACCAGCACACCCGCCAAGGCGATATACAACGTCGGTGACGTGAGACTGGCGAGGACCATCGCACCCGAACCGTGAAACTCCTCGCCCAGCTTCTCCATTACATGATGTGACGGTGAGACGTAGATCGCCGAACCGAAATAACCGCCATACAGTACGGCCTTGCAGGTGATCCAGCCGATGACCACGGATGGAATCGCCAGCATCACCAGCGGCAAGGTCACCACCCAGGGCGATTCCTTCGGCGGATGCGTGAGACCGTGATGACCATGATCGTCATGACCGTGTCCATGCCCTGCTTCGATCGTGAAACGTTCCTTGCCATGGAAAGTCATGAACAGTGCACGGAACGTATAAAGAGCGGTCACAAACGCGCCCAGCAACACACACCAGTAGGCAAATCCGCTGCCCGCGCGTTGCGACTCGTGCACGGCATCAATGATCGTATCCTTGGAAAAGAAACCGGAGAAACCCGGGAATGCGATCAGCGCCAGCGAGCCGACCACAAACGTCCAGTAGGTAATCGGCATGTATTTGCGCAGGCCGCCCATCTTGCGCATGTCCTGCTCGTGATGCATGGCGATGATGACGGAACCCGCGGCAAGGAACAGCAGCGCCTTGAAGAAGGCATGCGTCATCAGGTGGAAGATGCCGGCCGCATAGGCCGATGCGCCAAGCGCCGTCGTCATGTAACCGAGTTGCGACAGCGTCGAATAGGCAATCACGCGCTTGATGTCGTTCTGGACCACACCGACCAGACCCATGAAGAACGCCGTGATCGCGCCAATCACCATGACCACAGACAGGGCCGTGTTGGACAATTCAAAAAGCGGCGACATGCGCGCCACCATGAAAATGCCCGCCGTCACCATGGTCGCGGCATGTATCAGCGCCGAGATCGGCGTCGGGCCTTCCATCGAATCGGGCAGCCACACATGCAGCGGCACCTGTGCCGATTTGCCCATCGCGCCCACAAACAGCAGGATACAGATCACCGTCGGCACCGCCCAGACGTGGGCGCCAAACAGCTGAATGGTCTGGCCGCTCAAGGCCGGCGCCTTGGCGAAGACATCGGCATAATCGAGGCTGCCGGTATAGGTCAGCACCAGCGCAATGCCGAGCAGGAACCCGAAGTCGCCGACGCGGTTCACCAGGAACGCCTTCAGGTTGGCATAGATCGCGGTCGGGCGCGTGTACCAGAATCCGATCAAAAGATACGACACCAGGCCCACCGCTTCCCAGCCGAAGAACAGCTGCAGGAAGTTGTTGGACATCACCAGCATCAGCATCGAGAACGTGAACAGCGAAATGTAGCTGAAGAAACGCTTGTAACCGGGATCGTCGTGCATGTAACCGATGGTGTAGATGTGCACCATCAGCGACACGAACGTGACCACGCTGATCATCAGCGCCGTCAGCCGGTCCACGAGGAACCCGACCTGGAAATGCACACCGTCTGCGATGCCCCAGGTATAGACCGTTACATTCTCGGTGCCGGCGCCTGCAAACGTCATCTGCCAGAGGACGTAAAGCGACAGCACACAGGAAATGCCGACGCCGACGATGGTCAGCCAGTGCGAGGCGGCGCGCGGCACGAAGCGCATCAACAGCCCGACCACCGCCGCGGCAGCCAGCGGGGCCAGAACGATAATCAGGAATATGGTTTGCAGGTTCTGATCCATGTCAGCCCTTCATGGTGTCCAGTTCTTCGACGTTGATGCTCTGGCGGTTGCGGAACACCACCACCACGATGGCGAGACCGATGGCCGCTTCGGCCGCGGCGACGGTCAGGATAAAGAACACGAATACCTGACCGGCCAGGTCGTTCAGATAGTGGGAAAAGGCAATGAAATTGAAATTCACCGCAAGCAGCATCAGTTCGATGCACATCAGCAGCAGGATCACATTCTTCCGGTTCAGGAAGATGCCGGCCACGCTGATGGCGAACAATGCGCCGCTCAATGCCAGGAAATCGAACAGACTGATCATGACTGCCCCCCTGCCCGCTTTTCGCTCGGCATCTTCACAATCCGGATGCGATTGCGTTTGGCGCTGACCTGAACCTGTTTGGCCGGGTCCTGATGCCGCGTTCCGGGCCGGCGACGCATCGTCAGCGCGATTGCGGCCACGATGCCGACCAGCAGGATGACCGCAGCAAGCTCGAACGGATAGGCATAATTCGTATAGATGATGTTGCCCAGTTCGCGGGTATTGCTGTAATCCGCCCCATGCGCCTGGACTGTTCCGAATGTCACGCCGAGATTCTTCGACCACATCACGTAACCGATCTCGGCGGCCATGATCAGCGCCACCAGCACGCCCACGGGCGCGTAGCGCGCGAAACCCTGGCGCATCGTTGCGGTGTTGATATCGAGCATCATCACCACGAACAGGAACAGCACCATGACCGCGCCGACATACACGAGCACCAGCACGATGCCCAGGAATTCGGCCTCCAGCAGCAGCCAGAGCCCGGAGCTGGTGATGAACGCCAGCACCAGGTACAAGGCCGAGTAAACCGGATTGCGGGACGTGATCACGCCCAGCGCGGCGCCGATCAGCACGGCCGCCAGCACGATGAAGATGACTTGCTGCACCATAACTGCGGTTCCTCAGCGATAACGCGCGTCGGCGGCGCGGTCCCCGGCAATCTGCGCTTCGTATCGGTCGCCGATCGCCAGCAGCTTTTCCTTGGTCATGATCTGCTCGCCGCGCTGCTCGAAATGAAAATCGGTAATGCTGGTTTCGACGATGGCATCCACCGGGCACGCCTCTTCGCAGAAACCGCAGTAAATGCACTTGAACAGGTCAATGTCGTAGCGCGTGGTGCGGCGGGTCCCGTCCTCACGGGTTTCGGAATCGATCGTGATCGCCAGCGCCGGACACACCGCTTCGCACAGCTTGCAGGCGATGCAGCGTTCTTCGCCGTTCGCATAGCGGCGTTGCGCATGCAGCCCGCGATAGCGCGGCGATTTCGGGGTCTGTTCTTCCGGATAGAGAATGGTGGACTTCGGCATGAAGAACATCTTCAGCGTCAGGCCCATTCCCTGGAACAGCTCCACCAACAGGAGACTCTTGATCCAACTGCGTACTCTGTTCATGCCTGCCTCACGCGAACCAGGGGCCGACCCGATACAGGATCAGCACGCCTTCGACCATCAGCCAGATGATGGTGATGGGAATGAATACCTTCCAGCCCAACCGCATGATCTGGTCGTAGCGGTAACGCGGGAACGTGGCGCGGAACCACAGGAAGCAGTAAAGGAAAAACGCCGTCTTGATCGCGAACCAGGCGATGCTGGAATGCGTGATGAATGAATCGCCCAACCCCTGGAACGGCGACAGCCAGCCACCCAGGAACATGGTCGAGGCCAGCGCCGACACCAGAATCATGTTGGCGTACTCGGCGAGGAAGAACGAGGCGAACGCGGTTCCGGAATATTCCACATGAAAGCCGGCGACGATTTCCGATTCGCCTTCCGCGACGTCGAACGGTGCGCGGTTGGTTTCCGCCACGCCGGAAATGAAATAGATCAGGAACAGCGGCAGCAGCGGCCACAGATACCAGTGCCAGATGTTGCCGCTCTGCCCGAGCACGATCTGGTTGAGATTCAGGCTGCGGCTCGCCATCAGCACCCCGACCAGCGCGAACCCCATGGCGATTTCATACGCGACCATCTGCGCCGCGGAGCGCATGGCGCCGAGAAAGGCGTATTTCGAATTCGACGCCCAGCCTGACAGGATGATGCCGTAGACGCCGAACGAGGTCAGCGCCAGTATATATAGGAGTCCGGCGTTGATGTTCGACAGCAGCATGCCATTGTCGAACGGCACCACGGCCCAGGCGGCGAAGGCCGTGCCGATCGAGATGATCGGCGCGATCAGAAACAGAAACGTGTTGGCCCTGGTAGGCAGCACCACTTCCTTGAGCACCAGCTTCAGCACGTCGGCCAGCCACTGGAACGTGCCGTGCATGCCGACGCGGTTCGGCCCGAGCCGGCCCTGCATGTAGCCGATGACCTTGCGTTCGGCCAGCGTCATGAAACCGACCGCCACGATCAGCGGCACCATGATCACGATAATCCCGGCAACCGATTTCAGCACCAGCTGCCAGGCCGGCGGCAGTGCGGTCCAGTACACGACGAGGCTGTGGAATATCCCGGCCATCAGGCTTTCTCCAGCTCGATTTCGGCATGACTCGGCGCGAACCCTGCCGTGGCCGGAATGCCGGCAGCCAGCCAGATTTCTCCGCCGTGCACACCGTCGTCCACCTTCACCGGCAGGATGACGCGGGTACCGTTGTATTTGACGGCAACCCTGTTCGCATCGGCGACGCCGAGTCGTTTGGCATCTTCGGGCGAAAGCGCAACCTGCCGCGCATCGCGGCTGTCGCGCGTGTCCTGCAACGGCTGCGCGCGGCGCACCAGTGCGTCAACCGCGTGAATCGGCATTTCCGCGATACGCCGCAAACCCTTGCTGCTTCCAGTGACCGACACTTCACGCGTGCCCCGATACGAATTATCCGGTTGCAGCTTTTCAACCAGCGCGTGCAGTTCGTCGCGCACCTGTTCGGACGACACGTAATCAAATCCTTCCAGCCCGCTCAGGTTGCCTAGCACGCGCAGGATCTTCCACGCCGGGCGCGCTTCGCCGCGCGGCTTGGCCATGCCGGTAAAACTCTGCCAGCGTCCTTCCGCATTCACGAACGTGCCGGAGGTTTCGCCGAATGCACAGGCCGGCAGCATGACCGTTGCATACTCGCGCAGGGTGTCCGTGACAAACGGCGTGATCGCGACGACACCCTGCGCCGCCTTGAGTGCTTTCAGTGCACCGGCGCCGTCCCAGCAATCGAGTTCAGGTTCGAGCCCCATCAATAGATACGCCTTGCGCGGCGCGGCCAGCATTTCGCGGGCATTCAGACCGGCCGAATCGCTCTTGCTGCCCGCCGGCAGGCGATGCGGCAACGCCCCGGCCAGCGCCGCCCCGGCACTGTTCGCGCCGTGACTGATGTAACCGAGTTTCGCACCGGTCGCTTCCGCCAGTGCTGCCGCCAGCGCACGGATGTCGGCGTACGCCGGATGCGCGAGGGCAAGCGCACCCAGCAGAATGGTCTTGCCGCGACCGTCCGCGGCAAGTTTCGATGCAATCTGTTCGTGTTCAGGTACCGGCTTTTGCGCTGCGACCAGCGTCTTGAGATGCGCCGGCGCGGCCTTGCCGCTGGCTTTCAGAATCGCCGCCAGGTTGGCAACCATTTCCGCTGACGCCACGTTGAGATAGGTCGCTACCGGGAACAGCAGCTGATAGCGGCGCGGATTCACGAACATGACCGCGCTGCCTTTCAGCGCCGCCTTGCGAAGCCGGTGTGCGAGCAGCGGCACTTCCTTGCGCACATTGGAACCGATTACCAGAGTGGCGGCGGCTTGCTCGATCTCTTCCAGCGACTGACCGAGCGACGGGAACAGCGGCTCGAATGCATCGTCGCGGAAATCGGCCTGCCGGACACGCGTATCGATATTATGGATGCCGAGACCGCGCGCCAGTTTCTGCAGCAGATACAGCTCTTCCGTCGTCGAGCTCGGGGAGGCCAGCACGCCCGCGTCACCCCCTGCGGCGCGCAGCGTATTGACTGTTGTTTCGAGCGCGGCTTCCCAGCTGACTTCGCGCCAGCCGTTGTGCTCCTTCACCATCGGGTGTTCCAGGCGATCGCTGCTGCCGAGACCGGCGTAGCTGAAGCGGTCACGATCGGAAATCCAGTTCTCGTTTACCGATTCATTGACCCGCGGCACCACACGTTTGATCTCGCCGCGCAGGACGTGCCCGTAGAGATTGGAACCCACGCAGTCGTGCGGCGACACGGTTTCGGTCTGGGTCATTTCCCAGCCGCGCCCGTGCATCTTGAACGGCCTGGAATTCAATGCGCCCACCGGGCACAGATCAATCACGTTTCCGGACAGTTCGTGATCCACGCTGCGGCCAATGTAGGTGCCGATGCGCGAATGCTCGCCGCGTCCGGTGTCGCCGAGTTCCTGGATGCCGGCGATTTCCTGACCGAAGCGCACGCAACGCGTGCAGTAGATACAGCGGGTCATGAAGGTGGAAATTAGCGGACCGATGTTCTCGTCCTTGATGACGCGCTTGCCTTCCGAGAAGCGCGCGATGTCGCGGCCGTAACCCATCGAAAGATCCTGCAATTCGCACTCGCCGCCCTGATCGCAGACCGGGCAGTCCAGCGGATGATTGATCAGCAGGAATTCCATGACTGCGCGCTGCGCCGCCAACGCCTTCACGGAGCGCGTGAAGACTTTCATACCTTCGGCAACCGGCGTCGCACAGGCCGGCAATGGCTTGGGCGCCTTCTCCGCCTCGATCAGGCACATGCGGCAGTTTGCCGCCACCGACAGCTTCTCGTGATAGCAGAAGCGCGGAATGTAGATGCCTTCACGGTCGGCGGCGCGGATGATCATCTCACCCTTGCGCGCCTTGATCGGCTTGCCGTCAATTTCGATGTTGACCAGTTCTTCCGTCATGTCCGTTTCGCTTTGTGCGGCGCGTGATCAGGCGGCCTGCTTGCGGGCACCCGGGCCCACCATGCAGCAGCCATGATCGATGTGGTACTGGAATTCGTCGCGGAAATGCTTGATGAAACTCTGCACCGGCCACGCGGCGGCATCGCCGAACGCGCAGATGGTGTGACCTTCGATCCGTTTCGATACGTCCACCAGCAGATCGAGATCCTCCTGGCGACCCTGACCGTGCTCGATGCGCGAAATCACGCGGTGCATCCAGCCGGTGCCTTCGCGGCACGGCGTGCACTGGCCGCACGATTCCGAATAGAAGAAGCGCGACGCGCGCTCCAGCATGCGCACCATGCAGGTGGTGTCATCCATCACCACCACGGCACCAGAACCCAGCATGCTGCCGGCATTGCGCAACGAATCGAAATCCATCGTGCATTCCATCATGATCCCGGCGGGCAGCACCGGCGCAGACACGCCGCCCGGAATCACCGCTTTCAGCTTGCGGCCCTTCCACACGCCGCCGGCCAGTTCCAGAAGATCCTTGAACGGCGTGCCCATGGGGATTTCAAAATTTCCGGGCTTCTCGACATGGCCGCTGACCGAAAAAATCTTGGTGCCGCCATTGTTGGGCTTGCCGAGATCGGCGAACCATTTTCCACCGTTCAGAATAACGCTCGGAGCCGAGGCAAACGTTTCGGTATTGTTGACCGTGGTCGGGCGACCGAATGCGCCGAAGTTGGCCGGGAACGGCGGCTTGAAACGCGGCCAGCCTTTCTTGCCTTCCAGCGAATCGAGCAGCGCGGTTTCTTCGCCGCATATATAGGCGCCCGCGCCGAGATGGGTATGCAGATCAATGTCCACACCCGAGCCGAGAATGTTCTTGCCGAGAAAACCGGCTTTGTAGGCTTCCTTGAGTGCCTGTTCGAAGCGCTCATACGGCTCGTCCATGAATTCGCCACGGATGTAGTTGTAACCGGTTTTGGCGCGCATTGCGTAACACGCGATCGCCATGCCTTCGACCAGCGCATGCGGATTGAAGCGCAGGATGTCGCGATCCTTGCAGGTGCCCGGCTCGGATTCATCGGAATTGCAGACCACGTAACTCGGCCCGGTCGGATTCTTCGGCATGAAACTCCATTTCGTTCCGGTTGGAAACCCGGCACCACCGCGGCCACGTAAACCCGATGCCTTGATCTCCTCGATCACCTGATCGGGCGGAATCTTGTCCTTGAGGATTTTCTGCCACGCCTTGTAGCCGTCCACCTTGAGATAGTTCTCAAGCGTCCACGGCTTGTCGAACTGCAGCGTGCGGAAACAGACCTGATTCAGCGTGATACTCACTTCAGGTCCTCCAGAATCTTGTCCACCTTTTCCGGCGTCAGGTTTTCGTGGAATTTGTGATCGCACATCATCATCGGACCGCCGGCGCACGCGGCGAGGCATTCTTCCTCTCGCTTGAGGTAGTAGCGGCCATCCGGTGTGCTTTCGCCGGTCCTGATTCCGAGTTTCTTCTCGATGTGCGCCACGATTTCGTCGGCGCCGCGCAGCATGCACGAAATGTTGGTGCACACCGAAATGCTGTGCCGGCCGACCGGTTTGGTCTCGAACATGGAGTAGAACGTGGCAACCTCGTAGACCTTGATCGGTTCGAGATTCAGGTACTCGGCGACGGCGTCCATCAATTCCACAGTCAGGTAGCCGTTGTTTTCATGCTGAACTTCGCGCAAGGCGACAAACACGGCCGAACGCTGCCTGCCTTCGGGGTATTTCTTGATGGCCTCGTCGATTACCTGCTTTGCGTGTTTCGACAACACGGCCTTGCCGGAGGTACTTTCCATCAGCGGTCCACCTCGCCGAAAACGATGTCCTGGGTACCGATAATTGCGACCACGTCGGCCAGCATGTGGCCGCGCACCATTTCGTCGAGCGCGGACAGGTGCGCGAAGCCCGCCGCGCGGATTTTCAAGCGGAACGGTTTGTTGGCGCCGTCGGAAATCAGATAGATGCCGAATTCACCCTTGGGATGTTCAACCGCTGCATACGCCTCGCCCGCCGGCACGCAATAGCCTTCGGTCATGTACTTGAAGTGATGAATCAGCGATTCCATGTCCGACTTCATCTCTTCGCGGCGCGGTGGCGTGACCTTGTGGTCGTCGAGCCACACCGGTCCCGGATTCGCACGCAGCCAGTCTACGCACTGCTTGATGATGCG
>DASSOA010000063.1:0-12082 GCA_035701115.1 Gammaproteobacteria bacterium | reverse complement strand
GGCGAGCTGCGCAGTGTTGCCTACGCTCAATTGCTGCTCGGTCCGGGTCTCCGCGAAGCCTATGGTCACGCACCGCAACCGTCGCTGGTTTGGTATCCGCGCCGCGGCAGGCGCTCCCCCCTGGCGTTCGCGGAATTTGCGTTGCCGGTTCTGGGGCTGTTCTGGACCGGCGTGCCGGACGAACCGGCCCTGAAGCTCGGGTCGAGGTTGCTGGAAACCCTGCTGCAGGAAATTCCCGACCCGGAATGGGAACTGGAACAGCAGTTTGGAACGCCGCTCGAGCGGGTGTTCGCGCGGCTCGCCGAGACCGAATATCTGGAAGCGGGCACCACCCTCCGTTCGACCCACAACTAGTACACTGAACTGAATTGCCCTCTCCAATGTCGAAGAGCCCATAACTTCATAAACCCGCCCCTTGCCGGTTCGATCAGGGGCATTGGTATCCCGGGAGTCTGTGATGATGCTGCGTAGAGCTTCCCTCGTGTCGTGTTCCATTGTGGCCGGTCTGCTGCTGGCCGCATTCTCGCCGGCCCGGTCGCAGGACCTGTCGCCGCTGTACCAGCAGATGAGTTGGCGCGAAGTCGGGCCGTTCCGGGGTGGCTGGTCCACCATGGCAGTTGGTATTCCCGGCCAGCCGAATACGTTCTATTTTGGCGGCGCGGACGGCGGCGTCTGGAAGACCACCGACGCGGGTCTGACCTGGCATCCCCTGTTTCAGCAGGCCGGCTCAATCTCCATCGGCGCCATTGCGATTGCGCCATCCAATCCTGATGTCATTTATATAGGCACCGGCCAGCCGGAACCGCGCTATGACATCGTCGGGGGCGACGGCGTGTATCGCTCCGCGGACGGCGGCAAGACCTGGACGCATGTCGGCCTCGACGACACCCGCCACATCGGGCGGATCTGGATTGATCCCCGGGACCCGGACACGGTGGTCGTCGCGGCCGTCGGGCATTTCTTCGGCCCCAGTGACCAGCGTGGTGTATTCCGCAGCACCGACGGCGGCAAGCACTGGGACAAGGTGTTGTTCACAAACCCCGCCACCGGCGCCGTTGATCTCGCAGCCGATGACGCCCACCCCCAGATCATGTTCGCGTCCACCTGGCAGCAACGCATGTATCCGTGGCTCTCGTATTTCAAACCGCAGGCCGGCCCGGGCAGTGCTATCTGGAAATCCACGGACGAAGGCAAAACCTGGACCCGGTTGAGTGGACACGGCCTGCCCACCGCCGAGTTGGGCCGTATCGGATTGGCGGTGGCGCCCGGAACCAATGACCAGCGCGTGTACGCCATCATCGATGCCAAGCCGCAGAGTGTGTTTGTCGGCGGCGCAAATCAGGACAGCGGCAGCGGCCTGTACCGTTCCGATGACGGTGGCGCCAACTGGAAGAAAATGGGCGGCGACGACCTCGCGGACTGGTATTTCGATCGCATCGCGGTTGATCCGAAGAATCCGGATGTGCTGTACGTGATGAACCGGTCGGTCGCCCGTTCCACCGACGGCGGCAAGACCTTCACGTGGTTCAAAGGCGCCCCGGGCGGCGACGATTACCATTTCATGTGGATCAATCCGGACAACGATCGCTACATGGTGCTGGCCAGCGATCAGGGCACCACGGTCAGCGTTGACGGCGGACAGACCTGGTCGAGCTGGTACAACCAGCCGACCGGTCAGTTCTATCACGTCGTAACCGACAACCGGTTCCCATACCGCATTTACAGCGGACAGCAGGACAGCGGCACGATTGAAACCAGAAGCCGCAGCGATTTCGGCGAAATCACCGAACGCGACTGGCATCCGGTCGGCGGCGACGAGCGCAGTTACGTGATTCCGGATGCAGGCGATCCCAACCTGGTCTATGTCGGCGGTCTGGGCGGCCATGTATCGCGTTTCAACGCAACCACCCACCAGGTGCAGAATATTTCCGCCTGGCCGGTATCGAGTTACGGGCGGCGGCCGACGACCGTGAAATACCGCTACACCTGGTTCTATCCGCTGGTCGCGGCACCGCATCAGGCGCACATGCTGTATCTCGGTTCGCAGGTGCTGTTCAAGACCACAGACGAAGGCATGCACTGGCGCACCATCAGTCCCGATCTCACCGGTGTCAACAAGGCACAGGCGGCACATTGCGACAGCGACGACATCACGGATGCCGAGGCACGCGCCTGCGGCTACGGTGTGATCTTCAGCATTGCACCGTCGCCGCTGAAACAGAATGAAATCTGGATCGGTACCGACGATGGCCTGATTCAGCTGACGCGCGACGGCGGCAAGCACTGGGATAACGTGACGCCACCGGGACTGCCGCTGTGGGGCCGCGTCAACCAGATTGATGCCTCGTCCATTGATCCGGCTACCGCCTACGCCGCAGTGGATACCCATCGCAAGAATGAATCCGGTGTCTATATCTACCGCACTCACGACTATGGCAGACACTGGACGCTGATCGCGAACGGCATTCCTGCGTCGCAGTACGTGTACGTCGTGCGTCAGGATCTCAGGAATCCTAAGCTGCTGTATGCCGGAACCAACGCGGGCGTGTATATCTCGTTCGATGACGGCGATCGCTGGCAGTCGCTGCAGTTGAATCTGCCCACCGCGCGGGTCCGCGACATCACGCTGCATGGCGACGATCTGATCGCCGCCACCCAGGGACGCGCCATCTGGGTGCTGGATGACGTGACGCCGTTGCGTCAGGCCGCCGCCGGCGTCATGGCAGATTCTGCATACCTCTTCTCTCCGGCAACCGCCATCCGGGTGCGCAACGACGTCAACAAGGACACGCCGCTGCCGCCGGAGATCCCCGCCGGCAAGAATCCGCCTGCAGGCGCAGTAATCGATTACTGGATCGGTGCACATGCCGGCGGCCCGGTTAAACTGGCCATTTACGACGACAAGGGCCAGCTGATCCGCGAATTCGCCAGCAACGCCGCCGCCGTCAAACTGCCCGCGGAGCAGTATTTCACCTCGGGCTGGCTGGCGTCCCCGGAAAAACTGGATGCGGCGGCCGGTGCGCATCGGTTCGTATGGGACCTGCGCTATCCGCGTCCGCATGCCCTGCAATACGATTATTCGATTGCGGCAATCTTTGCGCGCGGTACGCCGATTGTGCCGGAAGGACCGCTGGTATTGCCGGGGCATTACACCGTCAAATTGACGGCAGATGGCAAGACCTGGAGTCAACCGCTCACGGTTGAACCGGATCCGCGTGAACATGTATCGCGCGCGGATCTGACCCGCCAGCTCGATCTCGCCCTCAGCATCGGCCATACGCTCGACGTCACGGCACGTACGCATGACGCGGCCGACGCGCTGCATCTCAAACTGAAGGCGCTTTCCACCAAGCTGACCGGTAAACCCGGGTTGCTGAAGCAGGTGCAGGCTCTCGACCAGCAGGTGGTCGCGTTGCAGGCGGCCGCCAAAACGCCGTTGAATCTTGCCGCGGTGAACAGCCAGCTGGCGTCGCTCGCAGCGGAAGTGAACGACGGGGACCGTGCACCGCCGGCGCAGTACGAGGACGCTTACACGCTGTATGCAGGATACGCGGATCGCGACATCGCAAGCTGGCGCCGCATTCAGGACACTGTTCTTCCGGAACTGAACAGGACGCTGCAACAGGAAGGCATTCCGGCCGTGAACTGATGCACGGCAATTGCCGGAACGAAAAACGCCCGCGCAAGCGGGCGTTTTTTTTTGCGATTCGGACCGGAGTCGTGTTACTTCGCGGACTTGTAATAGCGCATGCGGGCATTCTCCACGTCGCTCAGGCAGCCGAGGGCATGTTCGGCCTGGCTGTACAAGGCCTGTTCCTCGCTGGTGCCGGCACCGACTGTACCGTTGTCTTCACAGCGTTTGCTTGCATGCGCCCACGCGATGTTGTCCTGGAAGTCCCTGGTATTCATGAATGCGTAGGCATCGTTGAGCCAGTTGTTCAACCGGGTTGATGCGTCATTGAATACGCTGATCGCAAGCATCTGATCACGGTTCCAGTGCGCGACCTGGCGGTTCAATGCCAGCGCGTTGGCATCGAGCGCCGATTGCTGTTTCTGCAGCGCCTCGGCATCGGATCGTATCTTCCCGGATTTGGCATTGACTGCCGCAATCGTGTTGTCGCAGTGGTTCACATGCCCGCTGGTGTTTTCGGCGGTATTGCTGTTGTTGCACCGGTTCTTGACATCATTGATGGTCTGGTTCTGTTCGGCAACCTGCTGTTGGTGAGCCCTGGCGGACTTGTCGAAGGAGGCCTGGTCCGATGCCAGCTGACGTTTGGCCCGATCAAGCACCTGTTGCTGGTGATGGAGTTCTGACATCTGCTCTCTCGCAGACTGGTATCGGTTGACCAGTGCCGTACCGCGAGACTTCAACGACTGGATATCGCGGTCGAGGTGATAGTTGTAGGCAGAGGCGGTCGCCGCGCAGAGCAACAGGCCCATGCCGGTAAGCAATATACGGTTTATCGCTGCCAACGTCATTGCTCCATGCAGTGCCAAAGGCCGGTCCGCCGGGATTCGAGTATAGATCGCGATTGTGTGGCCGGCAAAAAAATGCCCGGCACCAGGCCGGGCATCTTCTTGATCAATCGTCCGCTGACCGGAATCAGCCGGTACCAGCGATCTTCTTGAGGCAGGCAAGCGCCTGAATGCTCATCTTGTTGACGCCTTCGATGTTCTTGGCGGGCTTTTCCACATCCGGGCAGCCGGCTTTCTTGGCGTAGGGCTGAACTGCGGGTGACAGCAGGAAGGTGCGAACCCGGTCAATCCATTGCTCTTCGTCGGTGAGCGCGAGGCTGTAGTCCCTGTTGACCTTCGGGCCCTGTTCCTGGATTTCCTTGATGGCGCCGTTATACGCGGCAGCACGGGTCTGCAGGTCCTTGGAACGCTGGTTCAGTTTCGGCGGTTGCGCATTGACCTGATTGATCATCTGGTTGATGGTGTCGAGCTGCGCCTTGCACGCCTTGTATTCTTGCTGATTCAGCGTCTTGCCTTCGCATTTGGCCTTGTAGTCAGCCGTCTGCGCTTTTACCTCGTCCGCCTGCTTCTGATAAGCGGCGACATCGGCTTGCAGCTGTTTGCTTTCGGCATTGAGCTTCGGGCCTTCAGTGGCCATGTCGTTGTTTTTCTTGGTCAGAGCCTCCTGCGCAGCCTTGGTGGATTTCACTTTGGCGACGATCGTCTCACCCTGGCTGATGAGGTTGATGACGGACTCAGCGCCCCAGACGGCGGTAACGGCACCAATCAGGCCGAGGCCGAGGGCAAGTGAGGCGATACGGATTTTGCTGCTCATGAAGAACCTCGTTGAAATGATCTGTCGGGCTATTTTAGTGGGTCCGGGTCCCCCGACCAAGCCGGGCGCCCGCGAACGGGACGGCAAGTATACCCGTACCGGCCCGATTCCGGGCTTCAAAGTCTGATAACGCCCGAAGCAGGCCACGGTTGTCCGCGGCCGGCGCGGTCGCCTGGCGCAGGGCGGGGGAGGCAGACCGGGCGCCGGACCGGGCAGGCCTTCAAAGGATGGCGGCGTAGTCGTCCTGAATCCGGGCCAGGTCCAGCTTGTTGAGAAAATTGGAGTAGCACATCCAGGCCGTGATGCCGTTCAGGTCGGCGACCGGTGGCGGCAGGAACCTGGGCGGGACGATGATGCCTTCCTGAACGAATTGCAGGAGGGTGCGGACATCTTCCAGGGTCGCCTTGCCGCAAAACAGCATCGGAATGCGGTCCAGCATGCCTTTCCTGACTGCAAGGCGGATGTAGTTGTAGATCATGATGAAGCCCTTGTTATAGGAAAGATCCTTGGTGAAGGGCTGGCCATCGGGGGTGCTGCCACGAAAGATGCGCGAGGCGTTGATGAAACTGTCCGGTTCGCTGCATCCCTGTTCGAGATAGTAGCGGTACACATCCAGAAAATCGCCGCCCTGTTCCGCAATGTGCACCGCGCTGATGCGGTTGGCGAGCCGTCGCAGCCGGCTGGGGTAGGAAGCAAACGTGAAAATTTCCATCAGGATCGCCAGTCCTTCCTGAGTCACGGTGGACGAGGGCGGCCCCTTGGAAAGAAAGGTGCAGACCGGCTGATTGCTGCCGTTGAGCGTGGTACCGAGATGCACCCAACCCTCGTGCACTTCCAGCACGCGCAGGTCGCGCTCATTGAACTTCGCATCGGAACGCAACTTGATGTAATCGGCACCGGCCGCAGCGTCGGCGACGATGCCGTCGGAGAGCAGCACGCGCACGGTGCCTTCGGATTCACGGAACGAGTCGTTCAGGCGTTTTTGCAGGATATGTACGGCCTCTGCTCCGCTGATGTTCTTGGGCTGGGGTTTGAGCAGTTCGCTCTGGTCAATGTTGGCAATGGCATCGCTGAGCAGCTTGCCGAGATCGGCAAGCGTCGGACCGCCTTCGTGGAACGCATCCGTCGCCGAGCCGTAAAGTTCCTGCGAGATCGCCGCGAAATCCGGCGTGCCGCGCGCTTCGAGCATGCGCACGACCTGGGTGTATTCACGGCACATGCGCCGCATCATCAGGCCGAGCGGGTTGAACTGGCCGAGCAGGCGCGTGATATCGCGTTCGATATCGTGGAATTCCTGACGCTTTTTGGCCGCGTCAAATCCCAATGGGCGGGCTTCGTAATAGGCGCGGTCAATTTTGGGAAGATGCCGGCCGCCGTGCCGCAGGAAGTCTTCCTGAATGCTGCTATCCCATTTGATCTGATCGAGAATGCGGATCGGCTTCTGTGCCGCGACGATCCGGTCGGAAAGTTCACGCAAGGTACGTTTGTAACCGTCGAGATTTTCCGCGGTACCCATTGCCGGACTCCCCTGGTAGCGGATTCCAGACTACTCGGGTCCCGGTTTTCCCGCCAGAGGGCGCCAAAAAAAAGCCGCTTGCCCGAAAGGCAAACGGCTTTTTCAGCTGCCAATGCGGAGCGGCGTCAGTTTCCGCCGCGTGCCAGTTTGCGGATTTCCTGCAATGCAACCGACAGGCTCGGGAAATCGGAAATCCCCGCGGTCTTCATGTCGCTCAGGATGCGCTGGGCGTGCTGAATACGGACCTTGCGTTCCCTGAACCAGTCATCCAGCTGGTCCATGGCCGCGCGTGCGTCCTTGGCTTTGACAAGCGCCTGCGCCGTCAGTGCACGTTGCTGGCTGTAAAGATCGTCACGCAAGGTGCCACGCGCGACCGCCTGCCACTGGCCTTCCACCGCCAGGTTCTCGATCTGGCTGCGCAACCAGTCGAGTTCGAGTTCCCGGCCAATGTGGAAATACACGCGGCCGACAACTTCGATCGGCAATTTGCGTTCCTTGGCGATGTCGACCATGTCAAACGCGGTAAACAGCAACGGCTGGCACGCGATGCGCCGCGCCAGCGACTCCGGTACGCCGACGTCCGTGTATTGCTCGACCGTGCGATGGTAGGTCTCGAGCTGGGTATCGCTGAGAATTCCATCCACGTGCTCTCGAAGTATTTCGACGCCCGGCCGGTACATCGGCACCGTGGCGGCAATGTCGAGCCGACCGTGCAGGTGATCGAGCAGCCAGCGTGTCGCATGTTTGAGCAGGCCGGCGATCTGGTTGGCCATGGCCAGTTGCACGTTGGCTGGCACCTTGTTGTCGAGCGCTTCGATCGCAGCCCAGGTGTTGACCGTGTCGTAACTCTCGCGGGCAATGGTATAGGCACGCGCTACCGAGGAAACCCCGACGCCGGTTTCTTCCTGCATGCGCTGGGTAAACGTCGAGCCCATGCGGTTGACGATGCTGTTGGTGATCGCCGTGCAGATAATTTCGCGGCGCAGACGGTGCTTCGGCATCAGCTCCTTGTAACGCTTGCGCAGTGCGCTGGGAAAATAATTCTCCAGCTCGTTGGCAAGATACGGGTCTTCGGCCACGTCGCCTGCCAGCAGCGCGTTGTAGATCGAGATCTTGCTGTAGGCGAGCAATACCGCAAGCTCGGGACGCGTAAGCCCGCGTCCGGCGGCATGGCGATCCTTCAGCTCTTCGTTGCTGGGCAGGAATTCGATGCTGCGGTTCAGCAGGCCGCTCCGTTCCAGCGCCCGCATCAGGTAGCCGTGTTCGTTGATGCGGGCAGCCGCCTGCGATTCGGCGATGGAAAGCGCCTGCGCCTGCATGTAGTTGTCGCGTAACACCAGTTCGCCGACTTCGTCGGTCATGTCGGCAAGCAGCTTGTTGCGTTGTGCTTCGGTGAAGCGTTTTTCGCCGGCAACCACGTTGAGCAGAATCTTGATGTTGACTTCGTGATCCGAGCAATCCACGCCGGCAGAGTTGTCGATGAAGTCGGTATTCAGCCGTCCGCCGTGCAATGCATATTCAACGCGACCCAGCTGGGTAAGGCCGAGATTGCCGCCTTCGCCGACGACCTTGCAACGCAGGTCGCGGCCGTTGACGCGGATTGCATCGTTGTTGCGGTCGCCGACTTCGTTGTTGCTCTCCTGGCTGGATTTGACGTAGGTGCCGATACCGCCGTTCCAGAGCAGGTCCACAGGCGCTTTCAGTATGGTGCGCATGAGGTCCTGCGGCGTGAGCTGATGGGCATCGGTACCGAGTGCGGCGCGTACTTCAGGTGAAAGTTTGATGAGTTTCGCGGAGCGCGGAAACACGCCGCCGCCCTGCGAGATCAGTTTCGCATCGTAGTCTTCCCAGCTGGAGCGCGGCAGATTGAACAACCGTTCGCGTTCCTTGAAGCTGGTTTCGGCATCCGGGTTCGGATCGAGGAAGATGTGGCGGTGGTCGAATGCCGCGATCAGGCGGATGTGGCGCGACAGCAGCATGCCGTTGCCGAACACGTCGCCGGACATGTCGCCGATGCCGGCGACGGTGAATTCCGTGGTCTGGGTGTTGATGCCCATTTCGCGGAAATGACGTTTGACCGATTCCCAGCCGCCCTTGGCGGTAATGCCCATCTTCTTGTGGTCGTAACCGGCCGAACCGCCGGAGGCAAAGGCATCATCCAGCCAGAATCTGTATTCGCGTGCGACGCCGTTGGCGATATCCGAAAACGTCGCGGTGCCTTTGTCGGCAGCCACCACCAGATAGGGGTCGTCACCGTCGTGACGCACCACCCTGGGGGGCGGCACAATTTTGCCATTGACGATGTTGTCGGTGAGGTCGAGCAGCCCGCGCATGAATGTCTGGTAGCAGGCGATGCCTTCCTTGAGCAACTCCTCGCGATGGCCGCTGCGCGGCGGCTGCTTCACGTAGAAGCCCCCCTTCGAACCCACCGGCACGATCACGGTGTTCTTCACCTGCTGTGCCTTCATCAGGCCCAGTACTTCGGTGCGGAAGTCCTCGCGCCGGTCCGACCAGCGGATACCGCCGCGCGCGACCTTGCCACCGCGCAGGTGAACGCCTTCGACACGTGGCGCATATACCCAGATTTCATACATGGGCCTGGGCAGCGGCAGGTCCGGAATCTGCGACGGATCGAATTTGAAGGACGCGTAGCTCTTGGGTTCGCCGTTTGCGTCGGTCTGGAAATAATTGGTGCGCAGCGTGGCACGCACGGCATTGATGAAACCGCGCAGAATGCGGTCTTCGTCAAGACTCGATACCGACTCCAGCGCCTTGTCAATGTCGGTGACGTATCGCTGGGTGAGCACGTCGCGGTCTTTTGCCGCCGCCGGATCGAGGCGCGCTTCGAACAGTTTGACGATCAGAGCGGCAATCTGCGGGTTCGCATAGATGGCGCGCTCCATGTAGGCCTGGCTGAAATTCAGACTGGTCTGCAGCAGGTATTTGCAGAAGGCGCGGAGCAGCATGGTCTGCCGCCAGTTGAGACCGGCGGACAGCACCAGCCGGTTGAAGCCGTCGTTTTCGGCTTCGCCGCGCCACACGCGCACGAATTGTTCCTGGAACAGCTCCTTGAGCGCTTCCACGTTCAATTCGCCGGGGTGAATCAGCTCGAAATCCTGCACCCAGATGATGGTTTCATCGTGCAGTTCAAGCTCGTATGGGCGCTCGCTGATGACGCGCACGCCCATGTTTTCCAGCATCGGCAGGGCGTCCGAAATCGGAATCGGCTGCTCGCGGTGGAAGGTCTTGAAGCGCAGATAGCCGGACGGCGCACTGGTCGGTTTGTACAAGCTCATGCGCAGGCTGGTTTCGCCCGTGAGCGCGTCGATCTGCTCGATGTCGAAGGCCGCGGCGCGCGCCTTGATGTCTTCCTGGTAGGCCGCGGGGAAGTACGCGCCGTAACGGCTGAACAGCTTGAGGCCGCGTTCCTCGCCGTGATGTTCGACCAGCGCGTCACGCAGTTCGTCCTGCCAGGAGCGCACCGCCAGTGCGATTTCCTGTTCCAGCGCCGCGCGGTCGTATTTCGGCAGTTTCCACGGCGCGGTGCGCACGATCACGTGCAGCCGGGCCAGCGCCGACTCGGACAGAGCCACGTTGTGTTCGACGCTCTTGCCGTTCAACGCGCGATACAGAATCTGTTCGATGCGTCCGCGCACCTGGCTGTTGTAGCGGTCTCGCGGCAGATAGACCAGGCAGGAAAAGAATCGCCCGAAGCCGTCCCGGCGCATGAACAGTTTGACGCGCTGACGTTCCTGCAACTGCACCACGCCCATCGTGGCTTCGAACAGCTCATCGGTGGTGCTCTGCATGAGTTCGTCGCGCGGGAAGGTCTCAAGAATATGCAAAAGTGCCTTGAGATCGTGGCTCTGGGCCGGCAGTTCGGAACGGCGCAGCACCTCGGCAACCTTCTCACGCAACACCGGAATGTCACGCGGGCTGCGGCTGTAGGCCGTCGAAGTGAACAGTCCGAGAAAACGCCACTCGCCGGTGACGTTGCCTTTGCCGTCGAAGCGTTTGATGCCGACGTAATCGAGATAACCGGGGCGGTGCACCGTGGCCATCGAATTGGCCTTGGTGATGATCATGAATTCGCGGGCCCGCGCGCGCTTTCTGACATCCTTGGGCAACACCAGATGGCTCAGAACCGGTTCATTCTTCTTTTCGTCGCGCAAAATTCCGATGCCGGATCTCGGCACCACTTTGAGAACGTCCTCGCCGTTTTCCTCGACCAGCTGGTATTCGCGGAAACCGAGGAACGTGAAATGGTTGTCAACCATCCACTGCAGAAACAGCTTGCCTTCGTCCACTTCCGCGTCGCCGAGGACGGCCCGGTAGGCATCCACCGCCTGGCATACGCTGGTAACCTTGGCGCGCATTGCGGGCCAGTCGCTCACGGCCGCACGCACGTCGTTCATTGCGGACAGCAGTTCCTGTTCCAGTCTGCTGATCGCGTTCGGATCGCTCTGGTGATCAATCTCGATGTGAATCCAGGATTCGGCTTTCGCGTCGTCGCCCGATTCGAGCCGGACAATCGCGCCACGTGCGTCGCGCTTGATGCGCAGGATTGGATGAACGGTGAGATGCACACCGATGCCGTTGCGGGTCAATGCCATGGTGGTCGAATCCACCAGGAACGGCATGTCGTCGTTCACCATCTCGATGATGGTGTGCGGCGTGTTCCAGCCGTCCTTTTTCGGATCGGGATTGAACACCCGGACCTTGATTTCGTTGGCCTGGCGGCGCGCGCCAAAGCGCCAGTGACCGAGCGCGGCACCGCACAGATCCTGCGGCGTGCGTTGCAGCAGATCTTCTTCGGCGATGTCGTCGAAATACTCGCGGATGAAGTCCACGGCATTTTCGAGTTCGGGGTGTTTGGCGGCGAGGGCGGTAACGGAGTCGAGTTGTTTGTTCTTGGGATCGGACTTGCGTTGCGACATGGTGGCGTCGGCCTGACGGGATGAATTGAGGGTGAATCCGCCTATTTTAACGCTATTTCATGCACTTCTGTCCCATGCGATGACCCGGAATTAACGATTGCGGGTTTCCGAAACGCGCAGGGCGACCCGAAGGCCGCCCTGTTTGTTTGTCGTGAATCCCGGAACCGTGAAGCGGGGCAGGGAAACGGTGTCTAATAGGCCCGTTCCAGGTCCTTGATCACAGCCGCCAGCCAGCGGCAGGCGGTGCCGCCGGTAATGCAGCGGTGGTCGAAGGTGATGGACAGGGGGATACGCTTGTGGACCTCGATGCCGCCCATGACCGGCACCACGTCGTGGCGC
>DASSOA010000062.1:0-7140 GCA_035701115.1 Gammaproteobacteria bacterium | reverse complement strand
GAGTTTCACGGGCGCATTGTAGCGTGTTCAGGCGGAAGTTCAGCGCCGCGGCGAGCCTCCTATGCGCGCCCCTGCTTATCAAAGATGGGGCGTAGCAGGAGGAATAGTCGATATTTCCGGACGCCGCTAACCACCCCGTCGGCTTGCGCCGCCACCCCTCCTCATTCGAGGAGGGGAAAATTCGTGTGTCATTCCCTGCGCCACACATCTGCACACGGAGGCACACGCGCCCGCAGATTTTTCCCCTCCTGTTTTTAAGGAGGGGTGGACGCGCAGCGGACGGGGTGGTGCAGTTTGCCGGCCAAGCCAACGTCTTGTGACAAAGGGACCGACTCCTCAACTCGCCCGCTTCTTTTCCCCGACAGGCAACTCCACCACGTTGGCATGAACCGCATGGCCGTTGTCCGCCGGCCGGTATTCAGGCACCCACTGCATCAGTGCCTGCCTGACAGCATCGTCACTGCGGAAAACCGGTGCGTTGAGCCACGTGATCAGGCCACTCAACCAGTCGCCATTTTCATGCCGCGCCCGCGCCACGCGCAACTTCGCATGCGGCGTCGGCAGCGTCTGCTCGCCATCGGCGAGCAGCTCTTCGTAGAGTTTTTCACCGGGACGCAGGCCGGTGTAGACGATGCGGACGTCATTGTCGCGCAGACCGGAAAGCCGGATCATGTCACGCGCAAGGTCATCGATCTTGATCGGTTCGCCCATGTCGAGCACGAAGATTTCGCCGCCCCTGCCCATCAGGCCCGCCTGCAGCACCAGCTGCGCCGCCTCCGGAATCGACATGAAATAGCGCGTGATTTCCGGATGGGTGACGGTTACCGGACCGCCCTGCGCGATCTGCTCGCGGAACTTCGGAATCACGCTGCCGGTGCTGCCCAGCACGTTGCCGAAGCGCACCATCACAAAACGCGTATCAGGTGCAGATGGCTGCAGCGCCTCACACAGCATTTCGGCAAGACGCTTGCTGGCGCCCATCACGTTGGTCGGATTGACTGCCTTGTCGGTCGAAATCAGCACGAATTTTTCGACACCCTGCCGCATCGCGGTCTGCGCCAGCACATGGGTGCCGGCGACATTGTTGCGCACCGCTTCCCATGCGTTGTCGTTTTCCATCAATGGCACGTGCTTGTAGGCGGCGGCATGGAACACCGCCGACGGCGCATGAGTGCGCAATACCTGCGTCACACGCGTTTCGTCCTTCACATCGCCGATCACGCGCGCGACGGCAACTTTCGGAAAGTGCTGCGCGAATTCCTGTTCGATCTGGTACAGCGCAAATTCATTCAGCTCGAACAGTACCAGCAGCTTCGGCTCGAAGCGGGCGATCTGGCGGCACAGCTCGGAGCCGATCGAGCCGCCGGCACCGGTCACCATCACGGTGCGGCCGCGAATCCAGTCCCTGATGCCGTCGGTGTCGAGCACCACCGGATCGCGCCCCAGCAGATCGTCGAGCTCGACGTGACGTATCTGGGAAACGGTCACTCGGCCGCTCAGCAAATCGTCGAACGACGGCACCATCATCACCGTCAGACCGATGTCCGCACAGTGCTCAATTACACGGCGGCGTTCACGATGCGTGACGTGAGGAAGCGCAATAATGGCCCTTTCCACACTCAGGCGCTCACACTGATGCGCCAAGGCACCGATTCCGCCCAGAATGCCGACACCCTGAAGCTGCATGCCTAGTTTCGTAGCATCGTCATCAAAAACGCCAATCACTTTCCATTCATGGCTATGGGCCAGTTCTTTGATCAGATTTACTGCCGCTTCCCCGGCTCCGATTACAAAAATCGGCTCCCGCATCACGTCGGAGATTGCGAACCGATGTTCCTTCCAAGCACGATAAGCTAATCTGCTGCCACCCATCAGGATGGCAAGCAGCAACGGATCGAGAATGAACGTGGAGCGCGGGACGGCATCTCCGAGGCGCAGCATGAATAACAGCGCCGGAACCAGCATCATTCCGGTACCAACCGCCAACAGAATGCGCTTCAGATCCGGCAGACTCGCGTAGCGCCACAGTCCGCGATAAAGACCAAACGCCAGAAATAGCGCTGCTTGCAGCGGTACTACATACACCATCGCCTGCCACACCAGTCGAAGGTATGGCGGCGGCACCTCCAAGTTAAAGCGCAGCCAGAACGCCAACAGCCAAGCAACGGCGGCGGCAACGACGTCATGGGTAAAGGCAAGCAGAGAGCGGCGATTAATGCGAAACATTCAAATGTAGGGGCCGGAGCGGCAATATCCATTCAGATAACAGAACAAGTAATAAGTATACCGCCACCATGTGATAAACACCGCACCCGTGCTCGCAACGCCGCCGCGCGTTGTGCCAGCGTCGCGAGGCAAGGCCATCGCTGGCACGTACTCCATCAGCCCCTATTCGGATGCCCCAGCCCGCCTGCACCAGCCGCTGATAGTAGCGACTACGATGGGCGAGACCACACCCCTTCGCCACGCGACGCACGCCGGCCGGCATTACATTGGCATGGGCCATGAAGATCCGTACACGAGGAAAATTGAAGAACAGGAAACCCAGCGCCGCGCCGGTCACACCGAAGCACAACAGCGCAAACAGCGAATCGCCGGCCCATGCCGTGGCGACGCCGTAAAAGCCAAATCCGAACAGCGCCATGCCACCAGCGAGTCCGTTGGAGCCATCCATGAAATTGTAAAGATTACTCATCCATGCAACGGCAAGTATGGTAATTGCCATGCCAATATAGCCGAATTCCGGCAGCGCCGTTGCAATAAAGATTACGGTAGCCATAAGGTGTCCCGGCAACCATGCCCCACCAGGATGCTCTTCCAGTCGTCGAGCAGTGACAGTGCAATCAATATACGAACGGCACGATCCAGACTCGCAGCGGCAAACCAAAGACCGCGGCGGCAACGATGATGCCTAAATCGATTCCTAAACCACCCAGCCGCGGCACCGGCGTTTCGTGCAGTGACCGTTCGTTCGGCCGATCGAGCAACCTTGCGGCAGCCCCGCTGCGGAGCAGGGCGTAGACGCTGAGCCATGCGACCAGCAACGCAAGCAGCGGCGAGAACTGGCCGGCCGGAATCATGCCAGCCGCCTCCGGTTTCGATACAAAAATAACGGTCGATACATCTAGCCAGCCACTCAAAATCAGGAAGACCGGACTCTAAACGGATTTTCGATAGTCAGGCCGTCGATTCGCTGCCCGTGTTGCAGGTCTTCGCTGTAGAGTCGATGGCAGCCGGCGTCGATGGCAGCGGCGACAATCAGACTGTCGTAAAAGCTGAACCCATAGCGCTCCTGCACATCTATCCCGCGCAGATAAATTTCGGAGCTGGGCATGATTCGCCAGAGTGGCACCAGCACCAGGCGAAAGTAGTCGCGTGCCTCAGCGTGGCTAAGAGGCACGCGCGCCTTTCGCAACGCCACGTTGAGGCACTCCTGCACAACCTGGAAACTGATGACAGTATCACTTCGTGCCAGTGCCTGACGCACAAGCCGATACGCTATGCGGTGCTTGCGCGCGTCGGAGTCATCCAGATGGTAGAGCAGCACATTGGTGTCGAGGAACGTTTCAACGCTCATTCATTTCAGCCCGCGTGAGCTTGCGGCCGATGCGGACTTTGCCATGCAGCGAGTCGGTAAAAGCATCAAACTCGCGTAACTTTTGCTCCCGCGCGTAAGTCTCGAGCCAATGGCGAAACTGCTCATTCAGCGTCGTATGCTCAGCCCGTGCCCGCGCGCGCGCCGCTTCGATCAGTTTTTTGTCGGCACTGAAGGTAATGTTCCCAGTCATAAGTCGCACCGTGTTGAAATAAACACGACATATTATACACGAGATCATAAGCACGAGACACTTCCATCAAAGATGGACCTGCCCCGGCAAAGCGGACGGGGTGAACCTGCGGTGCCATCAGCACCGCAGCCTATCCACAAACACCCCGATACCACCCCGCAGTAGCCCTCAACCCATCCTCCAACGAAAACGGCGGCTCCCACCCCAGCTCGCGCCTGATCGCGGAACTGTCCACCTGCAACGACTCAACCAGCCGCGACACAGCATCCGCCTTCCCCAGCAACCGTCCGCCCAGCCGCAACAGCGAACGCGGACAATGCAGCAACCGTCCGGGAGCATCCAACTCCTTCGCCAACCTCAAAACCAGCTCCGGCGACGAAACGTCCTGCCCATCACTCAACAGAAACGTCTTCCCGGCCGCCGCCGGATGCGTCGCGGCGAGTATGAGCGCATCAACCACATTGCCGAGATAAAGCAGACTGCGTTTGTTATCGACCGCGGCAAGCGGCAACGGAATGCCCCGCATGATCACATTAAGCAGCGTCAGAAAATTACCCTTCACGCCTAGGCCGTAAATAAGCGGCGGACGCAGGATCACAACTTCGAGGCCGGTTTCAGCGCCAACGCGCGCGAGCGCCTGCTCCGCCTCCCATTTCGATATGCCGTACGGATCTTCAGGATGGGCCAAATCAGATTCGGTGAAAGACTTGTCGCGCGTCTCTTCACCATTGACCTTGATCGTGCTAACGAATACCAACCGCTTCACGCCGGCCGCGGCAGCACAGCGCGCGAGACGCTCGGCCCCGGCCGTATTCGTCCGGCGAAACTCGGCCAGCGGATCGGCGGCAGCATCTTTCATCACATGCACGCGCGCTGCGAGATGCACGACGCAGTCAACCTGATCCAGCGCAGCCGACCAGTCAGTTTCCGGACCGATATCCTCGACCTCCGCAATCTCTCCATCTCCCTCCGGAAGAGGGTCGGGGTATAGGGATGAACGCCCCACCGGCCGTCTTACTGCACCGCGCACCGCATAACCGCGCACCCTCAGTTCACGGTAAAGCGCGCTGCCGACAAAACCATTGGCACCCGTGACGAGAACGATCTTCATGCCGAAACCGCATCCTCGGCGCGCTCGCCGTGCCCTCTGGCTACATATTCCAGCACTTCGATCATGTCCCGCGCCTGACGCTCCCGGCTGTATCGAGGTGCGGCTGAAAGACTGTTCCGAGCGGTCCTTTGAAGTTCTTCGGGCTGGGCCGCGACGCGGCAAATGGTTTGGGCCAGCGCGTCAGGTCGGGCAGCCGGCACCCAATATCCCGCATGTTCGCCGATGACGATTTCGCTCGCCTCGCCGGCCGGCGCAACCAGAAGAACGGGCAGCCCCATTCCCATGGCCTCGAATATTTTCGACGGTATCACCCCCGCGAAAACGGAATCGTCTTTCAGATGCGCCAGCGCCAGATCGCACAGGCTCCAATAGCGCTGCACTTCCGCCTTCGGCTGCGGTGGCACAAATACAATATTGTCGAGATTTCTCCTTCCAGCTTCGGCCACAAGCCTTTCCCGCACAGCACCAGCGCCCACGAACAGAAAGCGGATATTCTTTTCCGAAGCCAGAATCTCCGCAGCGTTGAGCACGTTTTCCAGATCATGGGCCATGCCATGAGTGCCGATATACCCGACGACGAACGTGTCGGCCAGATTGAGTGCTTCGGCAAGGTGCTGATCTCTGGATCGCGGAGCATAACGCGCCATATCAACGCCATTTCGCACAACGGCAATTTTTCCAGGCGAAATGCCACGCGATGTCAGATTTTCCTTGAACGCCCGGGTCAGCGCCACGATGGCCGCCGATCGCCGATACAAAAACAATTCCAGTGACTCCATCAACTTGAGTCCGATATTTTTTCGCATCGCTCCGACGGCCGTTATCGAGGCCGGCCACAGATCGCCCAGCTCGAACACAAACGGGCGTCGCTTGAGACATGCGAGCACCCAACCGCCCACCGCGGCAAAGAACTGTGGAGACGTAGCAACCACGACGTCGGGCCGCATCTGCACTATCCCACCTGCTATCCCGCTAAACATGAAGGAAAGGAAATCCAGCGTGCGGCGAATCACTCCCCGATTGCGCGCGATAAAGGTTTTTACGCGCACCACTCGAATCCCTTCCATGACTTCGGTCTGGTACCAGCGATTGCTGTATCCGGGGAAAACTTTTCCGGCCGGAAAATTCGGTGCGCAGGTAACGACTGTCACTTGGTGCCCCCACTGTGTCCAGTAGCATGCACGCTCGAACACGCGGCTGGCCGACGCGTTCGTCTCCGGCGGAAAATTCTCCGTGAGAAACAATATCTTCATAAACGGACACTTCCCGGATTAAGCGTCCAGGCAATTTTTGTAGATAAACGCGCGGGCAAGGAACCGCTCCAACGCGACACGGTTTTTTGCGCCGAAAGCGAAATGCCAAACTCGGGATGATAGTCGTATGAGGCAACTTCGGTGACGAGCCACGAATCGAATGACATGCGTGCGATTGCAGAACCGTCTCCGTCTTGAATAATTACCAGCCCGGCCTCGTCCACAAAAACGCTGAAATCCGGATGAACGTGAATCGCAAGGTGTACATCATGTTCGCCGTGTCCTGCGACGGTGTCTTCGATCGTCAGCGCATCCGTTTCCAGCTTCCATTTGCGCCTGTGAACGGTCCGTCCTTTCAATCGAAGATAACCGTCATGCGCGGCAGCAACGGCAACGCCATCGGGAAGTGATTCGACTTCGACATCAAAAACCCTGGCGCGTCGCGCCACTCGAAAAGCGCCCCATACCTCCGAAGAATCTTCGCCATCGACCAAAAGCGTGTTGTGTGCTGCCGTACCACGTTGCTGTAACCGTTCCGCTCCATCCTGGTAGGTGGATACGCCGGTATCTACCAATACACGGCGGCCGTGGAGCGACAGCTCGAAAGTCAGCGTGTCGGCATGCCCATGCGCCGGAAGGTAGTCCGGGCCGAGCGGTCCAGCATCCAGAAAAGCCGTCGCGGGTCCCACTTGAACTCTGAGGTAGCCGGTGTCGCGAAGATGTAACACCGGCAGCGATTGCGATCGGTTATGCGCGACTCCAAGCCGGTTCGCAAACTCGGCAAGCTCAGCTCGCGGAGGCGCCACGCCCAAGGCTGCGTCGTTGAACAGCACGATCTCGCCATCCGGATGGGTCATTGCATCCAGCCATTCGAGCATGGCGCCGACAAGTTCGCGCCATCTTTTCACCTCCGTCTGTTGGCCCGGACTGCACGCATCAGGAAATGCTTCGGCAACATTGATGAGATCAAGCACCCCTTCCAACACCC
>DASSOA010000061.1:0-6062 GCA_035701115.1 Gammaproteobacteria bacterium | reverse complement strand
TCGCCGGTCATGGCAACCACGTGCCCGAGTGACTGCAACGCCTGGACCAGCCGCAGTTTCTGCTGCGGCACCATGCGGCAGAACACCAGGGTGTTGTGCAGTCGTGCCAACAGGGTGGTGTCGTCCATGCGTTCGATGTCGGCGCCGGACAGCGTGTTGTCAGGTTCCGGGATGCCGGCCTGTCGTGCAATGCTCGCGGCGGTACGGGCGTGATCGCCGGTGATCAGCATGACCCGGATGCCGGCACGATGACATTCGCGCACGGCATCGGGTACGCCCGCACGGAGCGGATCTTCGAAAGCCATGAAGCCGAGAAACGCGAAGGCGAAGTGTCGCAGGTTGTCCGGCAGCCGCTCGGCGCGCGGTTCACGTACCGATGCTACGCCCAGCACGCGCCAGCCGCGCGCGGCGAGCAGTGTCACTGCGTCTTCAAGCGCCTTGCGGCGTGCCGGGGGCGGATTGCACAGTTCAATGATCGCTTCAGGTGCGCCCTTGCAGGCACCGATAATGTCACCGTCATCGGTGCGCAGGATACGGGTGATCGCCATCAGGTTGTGGGAGAGCGGATATTCGCGCAGCAACACGTGCTCGGTCTGATCGCCGGCTTCGGAAAATAGCGCCTGTTCCATCGGGTCAAAACTTTCCGGCGTGCTCGCGAGTGCACCATGGCGCAGAATGCTGGAAAACCGCGCAGTGGCAGCAACTGCATTGCCGCTGTATTCAAACAGCGAGTCGCCGTCGTGCAACGCGGCGAGTCGCATCCGGTTCATGGTCAGGGTGCCGGTTTTGTCCACGCACAGCACGCTGGCGGCGCCCAAAGTTTCGATGGCATTCATGCGGCGGGTAAGCACATTGTGTTTTGCCAGCCGCCAGGCGCCGAGCGCGAGAAACACGACCAGCACCACCGGGAATTCTTCCGGCAGAATGCTCATGGCGAGCGTCAGGCCGGCGAGTGCACCTTGCAGCCAGCCGGCACCTTTCAGGGCATAGCCTGCGGCAACCAATACGCTGATTCCGCCGCCGATAATCGCCAGTATGCGGACCACCCGGCGGGTTTCGGTTTCGAGCCGGGTGACCGGGTGTTCAAGTGTGACGAGCGAATGTCCGATGGCACCGATCGCGGATTCCCGACCCGTGCGTTCCACGCGCATCAACCCGCGGCCCTGTACCACCAGCGTACCGGATGAGACCTGCGCGCTTTGCGCCGCCGGTGCGTGCATCACCGGCGCCGACTCGCCGGTGAGCAGCGATTCGTCCACGCTGACACCCATGCCTTCAATCAGCACACCGTCTGCCGGAATCCGGTCGCCTTCGGAGACCACGACGAGATCGCCGGGCACCAGTTCGCGGGAAGGGATCAGCATGCGTATGCCGTCGCGAATAACCAGGGCGCGCGGGCTCGTCAGTTCCTTGAGCGCAGACAAGGCGTGTTCGGTCTTGTATTCCTGGTAAATCGTGATGGCGATGACCAGCAACACGAACGCGAGCAGCATCAGCGCATCGCGGAATTCGCCGAGGATGAGATAGAGCACGCCACACGCAACCAGCAGCAGAAACATCGGATCGCGCATTACGTCGCGAACCAGATGCAGCAGGTTTCGGGGTTTGCCCTGCGGCAGTTCGTTGGGCCCCAGACTGAGGAGGCGCGCGGCTGCAGTGCGACTGCTGAGGCCGGACCGGCTGTCGGGTGGTTGAACGGATTGCTGCATGACGCGAGTCCTGAAGACAGACCGGCAGTATGACGGGTGGACAGACTCGCCGCGTTGATCTGGCTCAATTGCGGTCCGACGCCGTGCGGCCGCCAATCGTGGCAGAATGGGCCAGCTTTGACTTTCCGACCGGACACCATGACAGCACCGATTGCCCGGCCGTATTTTGTCTACATACTGGAGTGCAGAGGCGGGCGCCTGTACACGGGGATTACCACCGATCTGGCGCGCCGGCTGGACGAACATCGCGGCGGACGCCGCGGCGCCCGGTTTACCCGCGCGCATCCGCCGGCCATCCTGCTTGCCGCGCAGCGCGTGAGCAATCGTTCCGAAGCACTGAAACTGGAAGCGGTCATCAAGCGTCTGCCGCGGGCGCACAAACTGGAATGGGTGGCGCAACACGCCGTGAATGCATGACGCCGGTGCCAACAAACCGGATTCAAGGAGCATGAGATGCCTGCCGTACGCAAGAAAAAACCCGCGCGCTCCAGAAGCACCGCAAGCCGCAAGCGGCTACCGGTCAGCAAGACGCGCCGTGGCCTCGATCCGGACGATATTGTTCTTGCCGGTGACGCACCCGCACTCGTCGAACTGACGAAACAGGTCCAGGCCCGCGGCGGCGCTGCGATCGGCGGTTATCGTGAACCGCTGTCCGGCAAACCGGTGCTGCTGGCGACGCTGCCAATTACCGCCGTGCAGCCGACGCCGTTCCAGCGCGATCTGTCGCCGACGCATACCAAGCGTCTGGCGCAGAAGATCGAGGAGAGCGGTGCGTTTCTCGATCCAATCATCGTGGTGCGCGGAGAAGACGGGCTGTTCTGGACGCCCAACGGACGGCATCGTCTGGCCGCGGCCAAGGTACTTGGTCTGAAGCTGGTGACGGCACTGGTTTCGCCGGACGAACAACTCGCGTTTCGTATCCTCGCGCTCAATACCGAGAAAGCGCATAACCTGAAGGATCGCGCACTGGAAGTGATCCGCATGGCGCGCAATCTCGCCAAACGCAAACCCCGCGCGAAAGAGCAGGAATTTGTCGCCGAATTCGAGGCGCCCGAATTTCTCACGCTCGGCATTCTGTACGCCGAAGACAAGCGCTTTGCCGGCGGCGCATACAGTCCTTTTCTGAAGAAAGTGGATCGCTTCAGTGAGCGCACGTTAGCAGTCAGCCTGAGGCAGCGCGAGGCCTATGCCGCGCGGCTGCGGCAGATCGATGCGGAGGTGAAGAAAATCATCGCCAAGCTGCAGGCACGCGGGTTCAAGTCGCCCTATCTGCGCAATTACGTGGTGGCCCGCATCAATCCCGTGCGCTTTCACCGCATCAAGAAGGGCAGCGCCAAACCTGTGATGGAAATGGGGGCTGCGCTGACGCGCATGGCCGCCGCGGCGCGGAATTTTGACGTGGCGTCAGTCAAGGCCAGCGATCTTGCGATCGTCGCCGCGATGTCGTCGGAGTAGCGTGCGCTCAGTCCGCGCTGGCCGAACGCACGATCTGTGCGAGTTGTGCCGGCAGCGGTGAGGATTGCAGCACATGGATCGTGCCGGTGCGGTCTTTCCATACCAGACCCGGTGTGCCGATGATGCCAAAATCGCGCGCCCGCCTGTAATTCATCGTCAGTCGCAGGCGCATGGAGAAATCCAGCTGATGCAGCGGCGCAATGCCGCCACCCGGACTGCCGCCGGGGCTCTTGTTCCATTCGCGTTCATTGCGCTGCCACGCCTGCAAGGGATTGTCGGATTCGAGGATGGCCGCAGCCTTGGTCGGGCTCGTCGCCGAGATGATGCCGACAAGAATGAACCGTACCTGAAGCCCGTGCTGGTATTGCGATTGAAGATTGACCCAGAGCTGATGGCAGTAGGGACAATTCGGATCAACGAATGCATATAGCACGTGCAGCGGTTTTGCCGCACCTTCCGCGATCCAGTCCGCCGTCTCAAGTTGCGGCCAATGCATCTGCAGCAGCGGCTGATCTGCGTTCTGTGCATTGGCGGTAAATGCAAGACAGGACAGCAGGGAAAATACGATGCTGGCGGCTTGCCGCCGGACGCGATTCAAACTGGATTGCATGGCATGCTCCGATCCCGGATACGCAACATGTTACACGGGACCGGCTGCGGGGGTGGGATATTTCACCCGGCCCCGATTTCGGCGGCCGGCAGGCTTGCTGATATAGTGTGGTCCCCTTCTGCAAGGCAGGATACCCATGAAACCGCACCGCTCTTCCCTGGCCGCATTGCTGGCACTTGTCACCGCTCCCTGGTGTGCACTGCATGCGCAAGCAACGCATACCTATCAGCTTGCCGATCTGCAGAAACAGGTCAGTATCGGGAATCCACAACTGTCGCCTGACGGTAGCCGGATTGCAGTGGTTGTTTCGCGTCCCGACTGGAAGGACGACAAGACCAAATCCGAAATTGATCTGGTGGACATTGCCGGCGGCGCAATGCGCACGCTGACGTACAACCGCGATGGACTGGGTTCGCCGCGCTGGTCGCCGGACGGCACACGTCTGGCGTTTCTCGCCACGGATCCGGACACCAAGCAGGCGCAGATCTACGTGATGCCCATGAACGGGGGCGATGCGGTGCGCATCACCGATAACAAACAGGGAATCGTGGAATTCAGCTGGAGTCCGGACGGCAAGACGATGGCGTTTATCGCGCAGGATCCGCCGCTGAATGAAAAGGCTGTCAAGGCGCACGATAACGGATTCCAGGTGACCGACGGCAATTTCCAGTTGCGTGCGGCGTTGGCACCCTGGCATCTGTGGGTCGTGTCGAGCGCAGGCGGCGCCGCCAGACAGCTTACCCAAGGGGATTTCAGCCTGCAGACGGATCAGGAAGGCGCGACGCCACTGGTATGGAGTCATAACGGCAAGCGCATCGTATTCACCCGCTTCCCGGGACCGTACTGGGGCCCCTCGTTTCATTCCGTCATTGATGAAGTGGATGTCGCAGGCGGCAAACCCGATACCATAGTTTCCGCGGATACATCGAGCGGATTCGCATACGCCCCCGGCAATGACGATTATGCTTTCCTGCGTCCGCGCGATGGCGATCAGAACAACGGCAACGCCGTGTATGTAAATGTCGACGGCAAGACGCGCGACGTGACGGCTGCACTGGCGCGCAATCTCAATACATTTACCTGGCTGCCGTCCGGCGATGGCATGCTGCTCACCGGGGAAAACGGAACGCATTCGGTCATGTGGGAGCAGCTATTGCATGGCCCGGCGCATCAACTGGACCTCGACGGCGTCGAGGTCGGTTCCAGCGTGAGTGTAGCGAAGAACGGGGCAATCGCATTTGTCGGAAGCACGGACACGCATCCCGACGAACTTTACGTCATGAATTCGATTGCAGCGAAGCCTCGCCGTCTGACTGATCTCAATGAGTTTGTGGACACCCTGAAACTCGGCCGCACCCAAACCATTGACTGGCGCGGACCGGGCGGGTTTCAAGAAGACGGCGTGCTGACCTATCCGGTTGATTATGTGCGCGGCCGGAACTATCCGCTGGTGCTGGTGATTCACGGCGGACCGGAAGGCGCGTCAACAGTAAGGTTCTCGCCACTGCCGCAACTGCTGGCCGCCGCCGGATTTGTGGTGTTCCAGCCCAATTATCGCGGCAGCATCAATCTCGGCGACAAATACCAGCACGCCATATTCCGTGACACGGGCGAGGGACCGGGCAAAGACGTGATGGCGGGACTCGCCGCCGTGGAGAAACTCGGCATGGTGGACTCCCACCGGATCGGCGTATCGGGCTGGTCCTACGGCGGTTACATGACGACATGGCTGACCGGGCATTACCCGAATACGTGGAGGGCCGCAGTGTCGGGCGCGGCGCTCACCGATTGGGTAATGGACTACACCATTGCCTACTACCAGACAGGCGACCTGTATTTCTTCGGCGGTTCGCCGTGGACCGCGAAATACTGGAAGATCTGGCGCGATCAGTCACCTATTATGTATGCCCGCAACGTCAAGGCACCGACGCTGATCATGGGCGACGTCGGCGATCCGAACGTGCCGCTGGTCAACAGCTACGAGTGGTATCACGCGCTGCGCGACAACGGCGTGGAAGTGAAATTCTTTGCCTATCCGGCCGACACGCATTTTCCTCACGATATCGTGCGTACCACGGATGTTTACCGGCGCTGGATTGACTGGATGAAACAGCATCTTGACTGAAGGCCGTTCCGCACCGGAACGCGGCCACGTGTTCCGGTGCGGAAACTGACCGTTTGCGTCAGGTGCCGAACCGGCGATGGCGACGGCGCCGCAGCAGCTGACGATGACGCTGCTTCCAGCGTTCCAGCCGCCGCTTGCGGATCAACTTGCGCATGCGTGCCGC
>DASSOA010000060.1:0-7093 GCA_035701115.1 Gammaproteobacteria bacterium | reverse complement strand
GGCGGTTAAGCCATGAGAAGGGTATGGATTTGCTGCTGCAGGCGGTTTCCATCTGTGCGGACCTGCCGCTGAATCTGGTTGTCATCGGGGAGGGTCCGTTGCGGGGGGCGCTCGTGAAGCAGGCCGCGAAACTCGGCATCGGGGACCGGGTGACATTCGCGGGATTCCGTTCCAATCCGTTTGTTTATCTGGCCGCAGCGGACGCATTTGTGCTGAGTTCCCGGGTCGAGGGGTTTCCCAATGTGGTACTGGAGGCGTTGGCGTGTGGGACGCCCGTCATTGCCACCCCCTGCGCCGACATGCTTGCAGACATGCTCGGGGTTTACGGAAATGGCTGGCTGGCAACCGCGATCTCCGCCCCGGCGCTTGCCGAGTGCATCCGAAAGGCCTGTCAGTCCCCGTCAGCTTGCCCGGACGACAGTTATCTGGAAACCACCTTCGGCGTCTCCCGGGTCGTGCCGCAATATCAGGATTTGATCATCCGGCTGGCGGGTCAGCCCGAAGGGGCTGGTTGATAGTGTAAAATGTGCGGCTTTGGCTTGGCTGGGCCGATTTGCCCGCGTTCGGGAGCAGGACAGGGATCATGCGCAAGGTTTCCGTAATTGGATTGGGGTACGTGGGGTTGCCGGTGGCAGTGGCTTTCGGCCTAAAAGGGCGGGTCATCGGTTTTGACATCAATGGCCAGCGCCTGAGCGAATTGCGGTCGGGGCACGATCGTACCGGTGAGGTGGCCGCGGCCGATCTGGCCAAGGCTGACATCGTGTTTACCGACGACGTGGCGGTATTGCGCGAGGCCGATTTCCACATCGTTGCAGTCCCGACGCCGGTTGATGACGCCAATCAGCCCGACCTGACGCTGATGCGCAAGGCATCTGAAACGGTTGGCAAAGCCCTCAAACGTGGAGACATTGTCGTCTACGAATCAACGGTCTATCCCGGCGCGACCGAGGAAGAGTGTGTGCCGGTTCTCGAGCGCGTGTCGGGTTTGAAGAGCGGTAAAGACTTTTATATCGGCTACAGCCCGGAGCGTATCAATCCGGGCGACAAAGAGCACGTATTTACCAGGATCAAGAAGGTGGTTTCGGGACAGACACCGGAAGTGCTGGATATTGTCGCAGACGTATATGCAAGTGTTGTGGAAGCCGGCGTTCACAAGGCACCCAGTATAAAGGTTGCTGAGGCAGCCAAGGTTATCGAGAACACGCAACGCGATCTGAACATTGCATTCATGAATGAGCTTGCGCTGATTTTTGACCGCATGGGCATTGATACGCAGGATGTTCTGAATGCCGCTGGAACCAAATGGAATTTTCTGCCATTTCGTCCCGGTCTGGTCGGTGGTCATTGCATCGGGGTGGATCCTTACTATCTGACCCATAAAGCGGAAAAAATCGGCTACATCCCGCAGGTCATACTGTCTGGTCGCCGCATCAACGACAGCATGGGACGGTTCATCGCGCAGCGTACGATCAAGGAGATGGTGCGGGCCGGGCACGACGTGTGCGCGTCGGTTGTCACGGTGCTTGGACTCACGTTCAAGGAAGATTGCCCCGATCTGCGCAATTCAAAAGTCATTGACATCATCCGTGAATTGCGCGATTTCGGCGTCGAGCTGCAGGTTGCTGATCCACATGCGGATGTCGAAGAAGCACATCACGAGTACGGCTTGACTATTACTCCATTCGATCAGTTGAAGCCGGCGAATGCGGTCGTCGCAGCCGTGGCTCACGCCGATTATCGCGGTATGGGTGTCACCAAGCTGCGCCGACTGTTAAAGAACAATCCGCTGGTTATTGACGTGAAGTCAATGTTCCCGGCCGCAGAATTGGCGGCTGCCGGAATTCGCGTCTGGCGGCTTTGATATTGCAGCACGCATGAATATTGAAATCTGCGAGCGTGAACTGACCGCCAAACCACGCGCCTGGCTGATTACCGGCGTGGCCGGGTTTCTGGGATCCAATTTGCTGGAACGGCTGTTGCGTCTGGATCAAACCGTAACCGGGCTTGACAATCTGAGTACCGGTCATCGCGGCAACCTTGACGAGGTGCGGCAGCGCGTTTCATCTGCACAGTGGTCGCGTTTCAAATTCATTGAGGGTGACATTCGCGAGTTCGACATCTGTTGCGACGCCGTTCGCGGCGTGGATTACGTGCTGCACCAGGCCGCCTTGGGTTCGGTGCCGCGCTCGCTGACAGATCCGCTTACCACGCACGCGACCAATGTGGACGGATTTCTCAACATGCTGGTGGCGGCACGCGATGCCAAGGTGCAGCGTTTTGTCTATGCGTCGTCGAGTTCCGTGTATGGCGACCATCCTGTTTTGCCGAAGATTGAAGCGAACACAGGTAACCCGCTGTCGCCGTACGCCGCGACCAAGTATTTCAATGAGATTTATGCCGATGTATTTGCACGCAGCTATGGACTGCAGAGCATCGGTTTGAGGTATTTCAACGTGTTTGGGCCGCGTCAGGATCCGGACGGCGCATACGCTGCGGTTATTCCATGCTGGTTCAAATCGCTTATTCAGAATGAACCGTTGTACATAAATGGGGACGGTTCGACGAGCCGGGATTTCTGCTTCATTGACAACGCGGTACAGGCCAATCTGCTTGCCGCGTGGACGACCAGCGAGGCTGCCGTTAACCAGGTTTATAACGTTGCCGTCGGTGAACAGACCACGTTGTCGCAGTTGTACGCGATTATCAGGGCGGAAGTGAGCAAGCGGCGACCGACGGAGGATGAGGGGCCGGTATACCGGGAATTCCGTCCCGGGGATGTCAGACATTCTCTGGCCGATATTTCCAAAGCCCGGCGGCTGCTTGGCTATGAACCGACACACGATATCACCCGGGGTCTTGAGCTGTCGGCGGATTATTACCTCGCCGCGCTAGCCTGATCGGCGTATCGGGGCCTGGCCGGGGCTTTCCATCGGGATCCAGGCAGATTATGGGGCACCACAGGCTGGTCTGGCTGGCTGAACTTGCGCCCAAACGGCAAAGAATGCATCCTTGATGCCGGAATATTCGGGTTCCTGGCACCGTTTGGATAATAACTGGGGTCTGGTGCGGGCGCAGTTCGGCCCGGTTTCAGGACAAGCGTGCGTAACTGTATTGATCGTGAACTCTGTGACCATGGATACGGCAGGCATCATCAGGCAGTGTCGGCACCGGAATGCGAAGCCGCTGATTTGTGCTGCCGCCCCTCCAGCCATGTTTTCCGCAAAGCTCGCAATGCATTGCGATGTTCAATTGGGAACCTGAACGAGTAATAAACTGGACACTCAGAGATAAAGGATTATGGAGCTCAGGGACACATACATTGGACATATGACCAATACCCGGTTTATACAGCAACAGTTGTTCTATCCACTGTTGCTCTGGTATATCGTCGGGTTCGCCGTGGTAGTCCTGGCGGCGCTGGCAGTTACACTCAGGTTGTCGCCAATCCCGGTTACAGCCTCGGAATTTGTGCAGCAACATCCGTTACTCGTATCCGGGATCGCGCTGGCTTATATTCTGTCCGTGTTGATTGTGGAAAAAACCAATCACTTTCCGGGCTGGAGTTCTGCCGCGATGGTGCTGCCAGCCGTCACCGGCATGTACCTGCTGCTGGTGTGTTTCTTGCTTATAGGCCGGCTCTATTATTCACGCAGCTTTCTGCTTGGCACTTACGTGCTGTCCATTCTCTGGCTGGCAACGGGGCTGAGGCTGCGTCAGCGTTTTTTCAAACCCAGGCTGGCCGTCGTTCCGTTCGGTGATGCGACGGCGCTGACCGGTATCAAGCGTATCTACTGGCGTGTGCTGTCAACGCCGTCCATTTCGGAAACCAATCTGCATGCCGTCGTGGTTGATCTGCATGCCGATCTGCCTGCCGACTGGCAGCGCTTTCTGGCTGATTGCGCCTTGCATCGTGTGCCTGTCTATCATGCGCGGTGGGTATCGGAAAACATCACTGGGAGGGTCTCTCTTTCTCACCTATCCGAAGGGTTGCTGACCAATTTTGGACCACCGCCGGCGTACCCGCTCATCAAACGCTGTTTCGATATTTTTGCAGTTCTGGCGTGCCTGCCGGTGGTGATGCCGCTCATGGTGCTGATCGCTCTGCTGATCAAACTGGACTCCAAGGGTCCGGTCTTTTTTATCCAGAAGCGTGTCGGACGCGAAGACCGGGTTTTCAGCATGATCAAGTTTCGCAGCATGCATCGCGATTCTGAAAATGGCGGTGCGCAGTTTGCAGACGCGAATGATTCCCGTATCACCAGATTCGGTGCATTTCTGAGGAAATCTCGCCTGGACGAGTTGCCGCAGCTTATCAATATATTGATGGGACACATGAGTCTTGTCGGCCCGCGTCCGGAACAGACCTGCTTTGTTGCGCAGTTCGAGACGGAAATACCCTTCTACGGGTATCGTCACAGTGTCCGCCCTGGCATTACAGGTTGGGCTCAGGTGACACACGGATATGCCGACGACACGGAATCTACTACCGAGAAACTTGAACGCGATATTTTCTATATCAAATACATGTCATTCTGGCTGGACTTTTCAATTATTGTGCGCACGTTCCGTATTCTGCTAACCGGCTTCGGGGCCCGTTGAGTTCAGGTTTTCATGTCTCAAAAGCTGCATATCAAGACCCACGGCTGCCAGATGAACGAGTACGATTCCGCCAGGATGGTGGACGTGCTGCGGGAGGCGTACGGTGCACAGATCACCGAGCGCGCGGAGGAAGCCGATATCATTCTGCTGAATACCTGTTCGGTGCGCGAAAAGGCGCAGGAGAAGGTGTTTTCGCAGCTCGGCTGGTGGCGCGAATTCAAGCAACAGAACCCGAATCTGATCATTGCGGTGGGTGGATGCGTGGCAAGCCAGGAAGGCGAGGGCATCGTCAAACGTGCGCCATTCGTTGACGTGGTATTCGGGCCACAGACGCTGCATCGTCTGCCCGAAATGATTGAACAGGCGCGCCGCAGCAAACAAGCAGTCGTTGACATATCGTTTCCGGAAATTGAGAAATTCGACAATCTGCCTGCGCCGCGGGCCGAAGGGCCAACGGCGTTTGTTTCGATCATGGAGGGCTGCAGCAAGTATTGCACATTCTGCGTGGTGCCTTACACACGCGGTGAGGAAGTCAGCCGTCCGTTCGACGATGTCATCGCCGAGGTGGCCGAGCTCGCCGAACAAGGGGTCCGGGAAGTTACGCTGCTGGGTCAGAACGTCAACGGTTATCGCGGCAGGATGCACGACGGAAAATTCGCGGATCTGGCGTTGCTGCTCGAGTATGTTGCAGCGCTGGATGGCATCGAGCGCATCCGGTTCACGACCTCGCATCCGCTGGAATTCAGCGACCGCCTGATTCAGGCGTATGCGGATATTCCGAAGCTGGCGAATTATCTCCACCTGCCGGTGCAGAGCGGATCGGACCGGATTCTGGCGGCAATGAAACGCAATCACACAGTGCTGGAATACAAGGCCAGGATCCGCAAACTGCGTCAGGTGCGGCCTGACATCAGCCTGTCAACAGACATCATTGTGGGTTTTCCGGGCGAGACGCAGCGTGATTTTGAGGCGACCATGAAACTCGTCGAGGACATGCAGTTCGACCAGGCGTTCAGTTTCATATACAGCCGCCGTCCGGGAACCCCGGCTGCTTCGTTTGAAGACGATGTGCCGCATGAGGAAAAGCTGCAGCGCCTCGAACGGCTGCAGAACCGAATTCATGAATTCGGACAGCAATACATGCAGCGTCTGGCCGGAACCACTCAACGCGTGCTGGTGGAACGGCATTCGACGAAGAATTCCCGCGAACTGGCCGGCAAGACCGAATGCAACCGCTGGGTGAATTTTCCGGGCGACGAGCGCTTCATCGGCCGCTTCGTTGAGGTGGTCATTACCGACGTCAGACAGAATTCATTGCGCGGCCGGATCGCGTCGGCGGCGCAGGCATCCGGCGAATCGAAGCCCTCGCTGCTGGCTGGTTAACCAGTTGACCGAACCGGCGCCCGTTTCCGTTGATTTGCTGCTGGAACCTGCCGACAACGAGCGGCTGGCGAATCTGTGCGGACAGTTTGATGAACACCTGCGCCAGATCGAGCAAGGCCTCGGCGTCGAAATCAATAACCGCGGCAATCGGTTCAGGATTATCGGCAACGCGCCGGCCGGACAGACGACGATTGCGGTGCTGAGGCAACTGTACGACGCCACTGCGCACGAACGGATCCGGCGCGAGACGGTGCATCTTGCGCTGCGTCAGGCGGGGATGGCTGCCGAATCGGAACGGAATCATGTCGCGGAAAACGGCAACGATATCGTTATACCGACCAAGGAGGGACGCATCCACGGTCGTGGCGCGAATCAGCGCCGCTACCTGCAGAGCATTGCCGATCACGATCTGACCTTCGGCATCGGTCCCGCAGGAACCGGCAAAACCTATCTTGCCGTGGCAAGTGCGGTGGCAGCCTTGAATCAGGACCGCGTGCGGCGGCTGGTATTGGTGCGGCCCGCGGTCGAGGCAGGCGAGCGCCTGGGATTTCTGCCCGGCAGCATGGCGGAAAAAGTTGATCCGTATCTGCGTCCGATCTATGACGCGCTGTACGAGATGCTCGGGTTTGAACGCGTCACCCGACTTCAGGAACACGGCGTGATCGAAGTGGCGCCGCTTGCGTTCATGCGCGGACGCACGCTCAACGAGGCGTTCATCATTCTGGATGAGGCGCAGAACACCACCATTGATCAGATGAAGATGTTCCTGACGCGCATCGGGTTCGGGTCGCGCACCGTGGTGACGGGTGACATTACCCAGGTGGATATTCCGCGTCACCAGCGCTCCGGTTTGCGTGATGCGGTGGAATTGCTGCGCGACATGGACGGCATCGGATTTACGTTTTTTACCGCCGCCGATGTCGTACGGCATCCGTTGGTGCAGCGAATCGTCAGCGCGTATGAACGGCGCGATGCACCGGAAACGACCGGCGAATGACAGGAAATTCGTGACGGGTTTTTTTCGCGTTTGCTTCTCGCTCTTTGATAAAAGGATCGAGTGGGATTTGGGTTTCTACAAAATCCTCCCCAGCCCTCCTTTTCCAAAGGAGGG
>DASSOA010000059.1:0-25100 GCA_035701115.1 Gammaproteobacteria bacterium | reverse complement strand
TCCGATCATCCTGACCTGGCGCGCTGGCTGCTCGACCAGGGCATCGAAAGCGTGTCGCTGAATCCGGATACCGTGGTGGAAACCTGGCTGTATCTGGCCGGACAAAGCGCGGAAAAGGCGTAAGCAGCGTGAACATCGACGCGCAAACCACATTCGAGGATCACTTTCCGATCACGGTGATGGTCAGTCATCACAGCGGTCTGGACGAGATCAATCGTGAGCTGTTTGCGCTGCTGCGGAATCTGCGCGATCAGCATCTCGACGACAAACAGGAAAACGAGGCGTTGAGCGGCAGCATCACGACGTACGGCGGCTACCAGACTTCGAAGAAGATGATGTTTCTGAACCGGCCGGAAGCAGCCGTCAAGTCACTGCGCGAACTGGTCATTGAGCCGGGCGTCAAGCGTTATCTCGACAAGGCCTACGACGGGCACGTCGAATTGAAACGCACCAGAATGGTGTCATGGGCCAATATTCTTTCGGCTGGTGACTGGCAGGCCCCGCATATGCACCCTACCGAAGGGAATCTTGCCAGCGGCGTCTACTATATAAACACGCTGGACCGTCCTAAACCGGAAGGTTGCATCGAATTCCTCTGCCCGCATCCCGTCGCGCATCATCACGGTATCAGCCTGACGCGGCGCATCTACCCGAAAACCGGCGACCTGATTCTGTTCCCCTCCTACTACATCCATTACGTCTACCCGTTCCGCGGCGAAGGCGATCGCGCAATAATTGCGTTTGACGTCGTCAAACAGGCGATGGAATTCGTGTTCTGACCTGAACACCATCGCCACAACCCAATCCAGGACACCATCCGGGGAGAGAACCACATGAACACGTCGGCGGGACCCGTCTCCGGCACGACGGTGACCCGGAATCCGGCCACCGGCGACATCATCGCGCAGACAGCGGAATTGACGCCCGATGCGGTGCGTGCAGCGATCCGGTTGGCGCGCGATGTGCAACCCGCATGGGCGGCGCTGCCGCTCGCAGAGCGTGGACGTTACATTGCACGGCTGCGTCATCTGCTGGTTGAACACAGCGACGAACTGGCCAGACTGATTTCGGATTGCGTCGGCAAGACGCGGATGGAAGCACTGGCGACGGAAATTCTGCCGAGCGTTGCCGGCAGCCGCTGGTACCAGAAACATGCGCGTCATGCCCTCAGGCCGGAACGGTTGCCTCCCGGCACTCTGCTGTTTTTCAACAAGCAAAGTTCCGTATACCGGGTGCCTTGGGGAGTAATCGGCATTATCGCACCGTGGAACTATCCACTCGGCATTCCCATGCATGAAATCGTGCCGGCACTGCTTGCCGGCAATACCGTACTGTTCAAAACCGCGCCCGAAACGCTTCCGGTTGGAGTCCGGCTCGCCGAACTGCTGCAGCAGACGGGATTGCCCAGGCATGTATTCACGCACATCAACATTGACGGGCCGCTGTGCGGCGACCTGTTTCTGGAGCCGGGCGGCGTCGACAAACTGTTTTTCACCGGATCGGTACGGGTCGGCAAACTGCTGATGAGCAAGGCTGCCCAGACACTCACGCCCCTGTCGCTGGAACTGGGCGGCAAGGACGCCATGATCGTCTGTGACGATGCCGACCTGGAGCGTGCCGCAAACGGCGCGATCTGGGCAGGCTTGTCCAACGCCGGGCAATCCTGCGCCGGTGTTGAGCGTCTGTATGTGCACGAGGCGATTTACGACCCGTTCATGGCACGGCTCAAACAGAAAATCGAAACCCTGCGTATCGGCCGCGATACCGATTTCAATGTGGACATCGGCGCAATCTGCACGATGCGCCAGGTTGAAACGATACGCCGTCACGTCAATGAGGCACTGGCCCAGGGCGCAACGGTGTTTGCGCAGGTGACGCTGCCGCCGGACGCCGGTCCGCAGTTTGTTGCGCCAATGGTGCTGACCGACGTCAGCCACAGCATGGCCGTAATGCGCGAAGAAACGTTCGGGCCGGTTCTGGGCGTGATGCGGTTCCGAACGGATGACGAAGCAGTGACCCTGGCCAACGATTCCTGCTACGGCCTGACGGCATCGGTGTGGTCCGGAAATGCGTCTCGTGCCAGGGCCCTGGCTCGCCGCATTCGCGCCGGCGCGGTTACCATCAATGATCATCTGCTTTCACACGGGCTTACCGAAACGCCCTGGGGCGGATTCAGGGAATCCGGCATCGGGCGCGGTCACGGCAGCTTTGCCTTCGACGAAGTGACGGCACCGCAGGTTGTAATCCGGGACCGTCTTTCGATGCTGAAGCGCCAGCTGTTCTGGCATCCCTACAGCAAAAACGCCTATCTGCTGCTCAAACGCGTAATGAAGCTGCTGTTCAGGTAATCGCAAATTCCCGACCGGCGAGGTCAGAAATTGCTGAGGGGTACTTCTTCCAGAATCTCGATGTCGCCGTTCAGTATCAGCTCGTCGTCATAGGATTCGGTGTCCACGCCGTTCCAGTAGTCCATTGCGCGCTTGCGCCATTCACTGATCGAAATCGTATCGCCCATCACAACCTGCTGTGGTGCACGATGCAGTTCGCCGGTGGCGTTGACCCGGAATATCTTCTTGTTTTCACCGCGCATGTTGTCAAGCCAGAACCGGACCGCTTTGTCGCTTTCCGGAATCAGCCACACGCAGCTTGCGCGCGACGGCAGTGACGCAAACATCTGGCGGCGAACATCCTCGAAAATGAGTTCACGCACCACACGGGTAGCCAGAAACAGGCTATCGAGAGTTTCCGCCAGGGTTTTGACCGGGTCATAGTGATAGAAATTAAGACGCGGGTCTTTCTTGCCCGACTTGCGATACACAGCAAGCGCCCTGAATGCGACCAGATCGACGGTATAAACGTCGTTGGTTTCCGGATTCGTGATGCCGCGCCGCGCGACCTCGAAGGCACGCCAGGAATTGTTGGGTTCCTGGCCAAAGCTGAACGTCGCCCCCTCGAACCACTTCGGCGAGTTGTGCTTGTGGATGTGATAGAACTTCTGATTCTCGATATGCATGACGGCAACAAACCCTTTTGCCCACAGCTGGCGCAGGCAATGGTAGCAGCTGTGCCGGAGGATTTGTAACGCAATTCAGACCGGGCCGTTTACATGACCGGCCAGCCGTACCGGCTGGCGCCGCCTTCCCCAGTGGCCCGGCGCTCCCAAAATCACGCCAGGCAGCCGGTTGCCGCACTGAATGCAACACCCGCTGGCGCTGAGATTCCAGGCGCCGATTTCATACCAGTCGCGCTCGATCAGCAATGCACCGCAATGCCGGCACCAGGTGCTGCCGCCGATACGGTCGTGCACATTGCCGGTGTAGCAATAATGAAGCCCGTTGGCCAAGGCAATTTCACGCGCTCGGCTCAGCGTTGCTGGGGGTGTAGCCGGTACATCCGGCATCTTCCAGTCCGGATGAAACGCGGTGAAGTGCAGCGGTACATCCGCGCCCAGTTCGTCCGCGACCCAGCGTGTCAGGGCGTGCAATTCGCTGTCGGAGTCGTTTTCACCGGGAATCAGCAGCGTGGTAATTTCAAACCAGACGGACGTTTCGTGTTTCAGATACAGCAGGGTATCCAGCACCGGTTGCAGATGCCCACCGCATATCCTGTGATAGAACCGCTCAGTGAACGCTTTCAGGTCCACGTTGGCGGCATCCATGTGTGAGTAAAATTCCCGGCGTGGCGCCGGTTCGACATAGCCTGCCGTCACGGCGATTGATTTCACGCCCACGGCGCGCGCAGCATCCGCCACGTCCATGGCGTATTCCATGAATATCACCGGATCGTTATAGGTATAGGCAATGCTGGCGCAACCCAGCGATCTGGCCGTCTCGGCGAGTGTTTCCGGCATCGCCGCGTCCATGAGCCGGTCCATTTCCCGTGACTTCGACATGTCCCAGTTCTGGCAGAACTTGCAGGCAAGATTGCAGCCAGCAGTTCCAAATGAAAGCACCGGCGTGCCGGGCAGAAAATGATTCAGCGGTTTCTTTTCCACCGGATCAACGCAGAAACCGCTGGAACGACCGTAGCTGAACAGTTTAATGATTCCGTCTTCACAGCCGCGCACAAAACACAGCCCGCGCTGCCCTTCATGCAGTTTGCACGCACGCGGGCAGACATCGCACTGGATTCGGCCGTCTTCCAGCCGGTGCCAGTAGCGAGTCGCAACCACGGTTTGCGGATCGGCCTTCACGTTTCCTGCTCCGTACTATCATTAGTATATGACTGTCCAGAAGGCTATACGTGCCGCCGCGGTTGCCGGGCTGTTCTACCCCGAAGACCCCGCAGAATTGCGCCAGTCGGTCGCCTCGCTGCTCCGCGACAACCCCGCCGCAGGTCGCGCGCCTCGCGCGGTAATTGTCCCGCATGCCGGCTACATTTATTCAGGTCCTGTCGCGGCCCGGGCTTACCAGCGCATTGCAGCGGCTGGCGGAGCGCTTCGCCGAATCGTGATACTCGGGCCGGCGCATCGTGTGGCCTTGAACGGCATGGCTTTGCCGACGGCCCAACAGTTCCGCACTCCCCTGGGCGACGTCCCATTGGACACAGCATGCATCGAACGCCTCGCACAGCTTCCCGGCGTCATGTATGCGGACCGCGCGCATCGCGACGAACACGGCATTGAGGTTCAACTGCCATTTTTGCAGTCGGTAATCGGGCGCTTCACTCTGGTCCCGGTTGTGGTAGGAGCCTGCGACGCAGAAGCCGTTCGCGCCCTGCTGGAAGCAGCCCTGGATGACGGGCACACATTGATCATTATCAGTTCCGATCTCAGTCACTACCATCCCTACGCGGTCGCACAGGCACTCGATCTCGCAACAGCAAAGCGCATCGAAAGACTGGATGAGCCACTGGGCGGCGATGCGGCCTGCGGCGCGTATGCATTGAATGGACTGCTGGCGTTTGCCAGGCAGCACCACCTGCGGGCTGAACGTCTCGACCTGAGGAATTCCGGCGATACAGCCGGCCCAAAGGACCGCGTGGTGGGTTACGGCGCATGGGCTATCTGCGATGCTTGACCCGGAAAACCGGCGGGTTCTGCTTGGTATTGCGCGGCAGACAATTGAAGCTGCGCACCCGGCTGCTCAATTACGTACCGGTGATGTGGACGTGCCGGTTTTGCTGCATAAACATCGCGCCAGTTTTGTCACGCTGAAAACCAATGGCGATCTCCGGGGTTGCATCGGCACGCTTGAACCGGTCCGCCCTCTGCATGCCGACGTCGCACACAACGCCTATGCTGCAGCTTTTCGGGATCCACGCTTTATGCCCGTCACGCCAGACGAGGTTGCGCAGCTGGAAATTGAAATCTCGGTGCTCGACAGTCCCGAGCCGATCGAAGTCGCGGGTTATCGCGATCTTCTGGCTCAACTGCGTCCTGCGGTCGATGGCCTGATTGTCGAAGCCGGCAGGCGACGCGCGACGTTTCTGCCGTCCGTCTGGGATACGCTGCCTGATCCCGAGGATTTTGTATCTCATCTGTGGAAAAAAGCCGGTCTGGCATTCGCTGCGTGGCCATCCGGCATCCGCGTGCTGCGCTATGGCGCCCAGCATTTCGCTGAATCCGGCGCGGGGACCTGAATTTCGCCAGCGCCCACACAAAACACCCAGCCAATGCCGTGCCGGCATGGCATAATCGACATCGTTACGATTCACCCGAGGGGAACGACATGAGAAAGGCCGTCGTCATCATGAGTTTTCTGTTGCTCGCTCTGGGCGCCTGCAGCTCAGGCAGCGATTCGAAGCAGAGCAAGGACAACGCCCCGCCAAAGAAGACCGTGTTTGATTCCTATGTTCAGGACGTCAACAAAGCGAAAAAGGTGCAAGGCACGCTCGACGCCGCGCAGCAGAAAGCCAATGCCCAGTTGCAGCAGGCGGAATCGGCCAGTACCAGCAGTCAGCCGGACTCTGCCCAACCGCCATCCAATCACTGATCAAGTCTGTGTTCGATCCGGGTGGCACCAACCCGCCACCCGGGTCGGGTCACAACGACATCAATCCCCGAAGTTGACGATCGTGCCAGCGTGACATCAGCAGGATGCCGGCCATGGCACCGATCAGTGCGGTGAACATGTCCCACTGGGTATCCCAGACATCACCCTGGGTGGCAAGAAACGCCGTTGCCTGACTGCCGCTTGCCTCGGCCACCGCCCATTCAAGCAATTCATATGCGGCGCTCAGCGCAAGACAGAAACTCAGTACCGCAAAGATCAACCAGCCACCGCGCGGAATGGGTGAGCGGCGCAGCAGCACCTCGCGCGCGATCAGGGCGGGCACGAAGCCCTGCGCGAAATGCCCGACCCGGTCGAAATCGTTCCGAACCAGTCCGAATTCCGGCTTGATCCAGTTGAAAAGCGGCACCTGGGCATAGGTGTAGTGTCCACCGACCATGAGTATGCTTGCGTGCAGCAGGATCAATACATAGACGAGCGTGGTGAAGCGGAATCGCGAATACGTCACCAGCAACAACGGCACGCCGATCATGACCGGAAAGGTTTCCAGCACCCAGGTGAAATAGTCGTGCGGCGCGTATCCGGACCACGCGAATAGCAGCACACAGCACAGCAACAGGCACCAGTGAATCAGCGGAACGCGCCGGCTCATTTGGGCCGCGCGTTCCCGGGGGTTGCAGCAAGGCGCGTCCAGACAGTGGTGCGGCCAAACAGCGAAAATCCCACGTAGCCGCGCACGTTCAGACTCCCGTCCTTGCGCAGCGTGATTTTGCAGCGATAGGTCTTGCCGGATTCGGGGTCATAGATAGTGCCATCGGTCCACACGCCGTCGCCGGCATAGTGAAATCCACTTACCAGCGCCAATCCGATAATGGGCCGGTTGCGCAATCCGGCGTCCGGATTTTCACGATCCACCTTGGCTTGTCCGCCCATCCCCTGCTTGTCATCAACCGGATAATCCGGTTCCTTCAACCAGACGATGCGTCCCTGATACGCGCCGGCTGCGCGGCTAATTGCCACGTGCGCTTTGCCGCCTTCTGTCACCCAGGTGCCGAGAATCGCATCGGCGCCCGCGTCCGTGGGCCCGGCAGCGTATCCGGTTGACGTCAGCAACGCACAAAACAGCACAATCGGAACGAAAATTCTGGTCACGTTTGCGCCTCGCGGCTTACTTCACGCGTTTTACAAATACTGTCTCGCTGTGCCCCGGCAGCGTCAGCAGATATCCGAATGCAAGTTTCTTGATCACTACGTCCGGATGGTCCAGCCGCATGTCCGATTCGTAGCCCGGACCTGCCTGTTTCCAGATCTGGCCGTTCTCGAGCGTAAAAACCGTATCGCCGGTCCAGCCTTTCAGAACACCCGCGTAACGCGAGGTTATTTCCTGCGGACCGGCGCTGGGCAGACTCTCGCTGCCAAACGAGGCATCGGGCGCGGCGGGTTTCGGCGCAGCTACTACAGGCGCCGCGGATGCCTGCTTGGCTCCATTGACATATCCGCTGAGCCAGGCATTCAGCGATGCCAGTTCCTGCGGAGTCAGCTTGTCGAGACCCGCCTGATGAAATTGGGTAACGCTCATCAGATCCCGGATGTCAATCGGCTTTGAAGCAGACGCTGCCGATACACCGGCGGCCGGCACCAGCGCACTCATAAATGCAAAACACACAATCATTCGACGCATCATGCACGCACCTCTTACCACGGCAGTTGATCCAGATCCACATTGCCGCCGCTGAGAATAACACCCACGCGCCGGCCTTTCACATCGACCAGACGCGCGCGCAATGCAGCCACCACGACGGCCGACGACGGTTCAATGATGATTTTCATGGTTTCCCACACGTAGCGCATGGCGGACACGATCGCCGTATCGTCCACACGCACGATATCGTTGACCTGTTGCCTGATTACCGCAAAGGTCAACGGACCAATGGTCGCACGCAACCCGTCCGCGACCGTCTGCGGTGCCGCCACCGGCTCGATGCGGCCCGCCCTGACCGAACGCCAGGCATCGTCGGCACCGAGCGGCTCGACCCCGATAATCCGGCAGCCCGGCCGCAATTTGCGCGTTGCCACGGCGGTGCCGGAAAGCAACCCGCCCCCACCGAGCGGCGCCAGAATTACGTCGAGTGGCTCGACAGCCTGGTGCAATTCCAGCGCCACCGTTCCCTGTCCGGCCATGACGGCAATATCGTTGTAGGGATGCACCACTGCCGCGCCGGTATCCTTCACGAACTCTGACAGCGCCGATTCGCGTCCCTGCTGTGTCGGTTCGCAATAGATGATTTGCGCGCCGTATGCGGCCACCGCACGCTTTTTGAACTCGCTGGCATTGCGGGGCATGACCACGCACGCCGGTACACCGCGGCGGCGTGCAGCGAGTGCCAGGGCGGCGCCATGATTTCCGGAAGAATGTGTGGCAACGCCGCTGTGCAGCGCCGAATCCGGCAACGAAAAGACCGCGTTGGTTGCACCCCGCAACTTGAAGGCGCCCGTTTCCTGAAAGTTCTCGCATTTGAAATGGATGCACGCGTCAAGCTCGGCATCGAGTTCCGGACCGGTCATCACCGGCGTATGGCGAACCTTGCCGGCAAGCCGTCTGGCCGCCGCTTCGATATCGGCAAACGTCAGCCCGTCACCGGCATTCAAACGGTCAGGATGGATTGCATTCATGGCGAAGGGGTCGAAAGTTCGGCACGAAACAGGTTGGCGCGGTAATGCCGCAATTCGGCCACCGAATCGCGGATGTCATCCAGTGCCAGATGAGCACTTTCCTTGCTGAACGCAGGCATCGCAGGTGCCCAGCGTCTGGCCAGTTCCTTCAATGTACTCACATCAAGATTGCGATAGTGGAAAAACCGTTCCAGCTCGGGCATGTGACGATAGAGAAAACGGCGATCCTGGCAGATGCTGTTGCCGCACATCGGCGAGCTGTTGGGCGGGACGTACTGGCGCAGAAATTCAAGTGTCAGGCGTTGCGCCCCGGCTTCATCTGTCGCGCTGTCGCGTACCCGAAGGGTAAGGCCCGATTTGCCGTGCTGACGCATGCACCACTCGCCCATGGCGTTCAGAATTTCGTCGCTCTGGTGGACGGCGACTACCGGGCCTTCCGCCAGAATATTGAGGTCCCTATCGGTAACAAGCGTGGCGATCTCGAGAATCCGGTCGCGATCGGGATCGAGCCCCGTCATTTCCAGATCAATCCATACCAGATTATCCGCGCTGGCCGACATGCCGTTACCTCTCAGGTAAACCAGAAGACTGTCAGTTTAACCTGACTGCCCCCACCTGCCCATACGGTCGCGCTTTCCGTACAATGACCGCACCCGTTCCGGATGAATTTCCCGCCATGAATCCGCTGACCTGGATCTTCGTCGCCGCACTGCTGGCAAGCGCTGCATTACGCCTTTGGCTGGCGCAGCGCCAGATCAGTTACGTACGCGGACACCGCGACGCCGTACCGGCCGAGTTTGCCGTGCAGATCCAGCTGCCTGCACATCAAAAAGCCGCCGACTATACGGTTGCAAAAACCCGGCTGGGCACAGTCAGTCTCGTAATCGATTTGGTGCTGACCTTGCTCTGGACGCTGGGCGGCGGCCTCGCGCTTTTGGACACTATCTGGAACCATGTGAATGCCGGCCCGTTGACCCGGGGTGTATTGGTGATCGGATCTTTTGCACTCCTCAGCGGCGTGATCGGATTGCCGCTCTCGATCTGGTCGACATTTGTGACGGAAGCCCGCTTCGGATTCAATCGCACCACCGTCAGAACGTTCGTTCTCGACCTCCTGAAAGGCATGCTGCTCGCGGCCGTGCTCGGCATACCGCTGTTATATGCGGCACTCTGGCTGATGCAGAAAAGCGGCGGCTTGTGGTGGCTTTATCTCTGGCTGTTATGGATGGGATTCAGCCTGGCGATCACCTGGGCCTGGCCTGTCTTCATTGCTCCGCTGTTCAATCGCTTCTCGCCGCTGGATAACGCCGAACTGAGCGAACGCATTGATTCCCTGCTGCAGCGCTGCGGATTTACCAGCCGCGGAGTATTCGTGATGGACGGATCGTCCCGTTCCGCACACGGCAACGCCTATTTCACCGGTTTCGGAAACCACAAACGAATTGTGTTCTTCGACACGCTGATGGAGAAACTGATGCCGGACGAAATCGAGGCAGTGCTCGCCCATGAGCTCGGCCACTTTCGTCTGCATCATGTCATTAAGCGGCTGGCGGTAACTGCCGCGCTGAGTCTTGCCGGGCTGGCATTGCTCGGTTGGCTGACCGGAAATGCGTGGTTCTATCAGGGCCTGGGCATTGGAACACCTTCCAACTACATGGCACTGCTGCTGTTTGCGCTGTTGTTACCGCCGTTTCTGTTTCTGCTGGAACCTGTCATGTCGGCATGGTCGCGCAAACATGAATTCGAGGCGGATTCCTATGCCAGCCGCTACACCAGCGCCTCTGCGTTGATCCATGCGCTGGTAAAACTCTATCGCGATAACGCCAGCACCCTGACGCCCGATCCGCTTTATTCCCTGTTTCACGATTCCCATCCGCCTGCTCCGACCCGTATCGCGTACCTGAAATCCCTGCAGCACGCGACGTGATGTCATGAGTACCGCGTTTGAAGGACGCGTCATCGTGAACTTCGGGCGCCACATGATCGTGGAAACGCCCGAAGGCACGGAGATTGATTGCCGCATCAAGGGCCGCAGCATGCGTCCTGTCTGCGGCGACCGGGTGACGGTTGAACGTATGGCAGACGCCAGCGGGTTGATCACAGCCGTAAAGGAACGCCGTTCACTGCTGGTTCGCCATGACCGGCGCCTGGGTCAACAGCCCCTTGCGGCGAATATCGACAGAATGCTTGTCGTGATCGCCCCGAAACCTTCATTTGACGTGTCCATGATTGACAGGTATCTCGCCGCCGCGGAAATCCTGAACATTACACCCGTGCTGGTACTCAACAAGACGGATCTCTTGGATGAAACCCAGCGCGTGGCTACCGAGCAAACGCTCGGCGAATACGCGGCCATCGGCTACTCGACCCTGAAAACCAGTGTTTTCACCGGCAACGGAATCGCCGGGCTTGCTGAATCCCTGAATGGACACACCGGAGTCGTAGTTGGCCAGTCGGGGACGGGCAAATCGTCGTTACTGAAAGCGTTGGCACCGGGTGCCGAAGTCCGGATCGGGGAAATCTCCTACGCCACGGACGAAGGGCGGCATACCACGACAGTATCCGCCCTGTATCACCTCCCCGCCGGCGGGGAGCTGATCGATTCACCCGGTGTGCGCGGGTTCCAACTCTGGCCCATGCCGCCGAAGGAGCTCGCACGCGGTTTCGTCGAATTCGGGCGCTACAACGGGCAATGCAGATTTTCGGATTGCAGTCACCTGCATGAGCCCGGTTGCCGCGTCAGAGAGGCGGTCGAGCGCGGCGAACTCATCCGCCGCCGTTATGAAAGCTATCGGGCCATCTCAGCACAATCTTCCGGCTGATTACCGCGGACGCTGCCCTAACCGGGCGGCCAGGTCATCTGCCGGCCGCCCAGCAGATGCAAATGAATGTGAAACACCGACTGTCCACCACCGGCATTGCAATTCATGACCAGCCGGTAACCTGATTCGTCAATGCCTTCCAGCCGGGCAATTTCCTGCGCGGCAAGCACGAGTCTGCCGACAAGTGCGGCATCTGCTGCGGCCAGATCATTGACGGTACTGATGTGTTTGCGCGGGACAACCAGGATATGGGTAGGCGCCTGGGGATTGATGTCACGAAACGCGATAAGCTCGCCGGTTTCATGCACCATGTCCGGCTTGATTTCGCCGGACACCATTCTGCAAAACAGGCAATCAGTCATTTGATGTCATCCGAGATTCATTCCGGTACCGCAAAGATATCGTAGTGTTTCCAGTCATCGGCATTTTTTTCAGATACAGCCCGGCCGCGATAGGTGCAGTTATTTTCCCACTTGTAAAGACGATAGCCAAGTCCGGACAGCTCCCTGAAATAGGATTTGCGCCTGTCGGAAGAAAGGTGTTTGTATATCTCTGTTTTTATGTACGGCCGATTACGTTCGATCAACCCGTGAATGGACCGGACCACTTCCGGATCATAACCCTCCGTGTCAATTTTTATGTAACGAATCCGTGAACTGGTTTGAGGACATTCACGCTCGATGAGTCCCTCAAGGTTGCGTCCCTGTACAGTCAGCTTGAAGAAATGGGCATGGCGCCATGCACTGACTCCCGGGTGCAGCCCGCCATTGCAGAATCCGGAATCTGAATATTCAAACTCGAATTCACGGTCTTCCATCGTTGCCGCGAACATAAACGGAGATATGTTGATCTTGCCCTTGTTCAGATTTGCATTGGCTTGCAGGATCTTGAACACGTAGGGGTTGGGTTCAAATGCAAGTACACCGCCATCCGGTCCCACGGCGAGCGCGATCGGCAACGCCGAATCACCCGTATGTGCGCCGATATCAATGGCGTAATCGCCCGGCGACAGGAATTCACGCAAGGCATCCACTTCGGCCTGAGTAAATTCCTTTGGTTTTTCGGCTGGGTGTCGCCAAACCGCAAACTCTATTTCCCCTTCCCTGGACAACTCGAAGCGCTGGATGTCGAACGCGAATTCTCTGGTTCTCGGCTTAACGCCCAAACCGTACAGGAATTCTCTCAGTTTCATGCACCATCTCTGTTATCCAACAAACCGGGAGCAGTTGATTCAACGTATCTCCTGGCGCCCGCTGAACGCATGCGACAGGGTTCCGCCGTCAATATATTCCAGCTCGCCGCCCACCGGCACGCCATGCGCGATGCGGGTTGCGCGTATCCCGTGTGCGCGCGCCAGCTCTGCCAGATAATGGGCGGTAGCCTCCCCCTCGACCGTCGGATTGGTCGCAAGAATCAGTTCTGTCACGACCCCATCCTTGAGCCGCGATTCCAGCTGCGCTACTCCCAGTTCATCGGGTCCAATGCCGTCAAGCGGCGACAGGTGTCCCATCAGGACAAAGTAGTGACCGCCGAACCCCGTGGCGCTTTCGATCGCGTAAACGTCCGCCGGCGTTTCCACCACGCACACCGTGCCGCGATCCCGTTTCGGCGAACTGCAAATTGTGCAGACTGGCGTATCGGTTAGCATGCGGCAACGCTCGCAGTGGATAATACCGGTCGCCGCGTCATGCAAGGCCCCGGATAGTGCGAGGGCGGCTTCTCGATCGCGCTCCAGCAGATGGAATGCCATGCGCTGTGCGGATTTCTGCCCCACACCGGGCAGGCAGCGCAGCGCCTCAATCAGCTGCTGCAACAGCGGTGCATAATTCACGTGCGGCGCATCCGGATCAGAACGGCAACTTCATGCCGCCGGGCAAACCCATCCCGGTGGCCATCCCGGAGAAGCGTTCCCGCATCATGGCCTCGATCTTGTTCACGGCGTCGTTGACGGCCGCGGCAATCAGGTCTTCGAGCATCTCCTTGTCGTCCTGCAGCATTTTTTCGTCAATCGAGACGCGGCGCACTTCGTGTTTTCCGGTCATGATGACGCGTACCATGCCGCCACCGGCTTCGCCAGTCACCTCTGTGCGCGCCAGCTCCTCCTGGGCTTTCTGCATGTTTGCCTGCAACTGTTGCGCCTGTTTCATCAGGCCACCTAATCCGCCTTTCATGTCGTACTCCGGAATTTCAATCCGCGGGTTTCACCAGATCGGGATTGATCTGGGTTCCAAATGTATCGCACAGCGCACGGATATTGGGATCCTCCGCAATTGTCTGCTGGGCCGCCTTGACCCGTTCCACCTGGCGCTGCGCATCCAGTTTGGCCGGCGTTTTCAGCTCACCAGACACCGGTTGTATGCGCACCCTGAGTGATTCCCCAAAATGCCTCGTCAACGCCTCTTCCATGCGCTTCAGCAGTTGTTCCGTTGCCATGTGTTCGTGCGCCGCATCCAGCGCCAGATAAACGACATTGCCTTCGCGCCGTTGATACACGCAATTCAGAGCCAGCTGCAATGTTGCACCCCGTAGATCGAGGGACTCCACCAGCCCGACCCAGTCCGGCTCATGCCATGGCGTTGCCTGAGCAGCCGGAGCGACGCGTGATTCGGCCGAACGCTCCTCTTTCACCGCTGCAGCAACCGGCGCGCTCCGCGCAGCAGCAGCCGGCGGCACCGGCTCCCCGCGAGGCGCCGCGGATTGAGGCTGCGGCGCGAAGCTGAGCATCCTCAGCATGATCATTTCAAATCCGCTGCGCGGCGCTGGCGCCAGCGGCAGATCACGCTTGCCAAGCAGCGCAATCTGGTAGCACAACTGGGTATCTTCGGGCGACAGACTCGCGCTCAGCGCCTGTACTGTACCGGAGTCGTCGAAGCTTTCCGCGGCATCCGGCACCGCCTGTACGATCGCCATCCGCTGCAGCATGGACGCGAGTTCATCGAGCACCATCTCGTAATCCGGACTCTGCTCGTCCATCTGGGCGATTGCCGCAAGCACACGCCTGCCCTCTCCGGATGCGAGCGCCTCGATCAGTGCATGCACATGTTTTCTGTCGATGGTGCCGAGCATGCTGCGCACGTCGTTTTCCTGCAGCGCGCCGCCACCAAAGGCAATGGCCTGATCGAGCAGACTCAGCGCATCGCGCATGCTGCCGTCCGCGGCATGCGCGATCAGACTGACGGCCGCCGGTTCCTGGCGGATATTCTCGGCTTCAAGAATATGTTGCAGGTGCGTCTGGATCAGACTGAGCGGGAGCCGCTTCAGATTGAACTGCAGACAGCGTGACAGCACGGTGATCGGGATTTTCTGCGGGTCCGTGGTTGCCAGCAGAAATTTGACATGCGGCGGCGGCTCTTCCAGCGTCTTGAGCAATGCGTTGAACGCGTTCTTGGACAGCATGTGAACTTCGTCGATCAAATAGACCTTGTAGCGGCCCCGGGTCGGCGCGTATTGAACGTTATCGGTGAGTTCCCGGGTGTCATCGACGCCGGTGCGGGATGCGGCGTCGACCTCGATAAGATCAACAAAGCGGCCGGCATCAATTTCAATACAGGCGCTGCATTCGCCACAGGGATGGGAACTGACCCCTTTCTCGCAATTCAGCGACTTGGCCAGAATCCGGGCAATGGTGGTTTTACCCACTCCACGAGTGCCGGTGAACAGAAACGCGTGATGCAGGCGGTTGTGGTCAAGCGCGTTAACCAGGGCCTTGAGCACGTGCTCCTGACCGACCATCTCCGTGAAATTCCGGGGACGCCATTTTCTCGCAAGGACCTGGTAGGACATGAAGTTAATTGCTGGTGAAGAGCTGTGCAAATTGGGAGCAGCGGTATCGGCGCTACTTTACCAGAGGGGACTGGGGACCTGAACTGTTCCGGCGCGTGATTGGGGGCAGCCTGCACCAGCCAGCCCCCGGCACTCGAGGTTACTGCTACCGCTGCTCCCTTCCGGGCCTGACGGGGTTTACAGCTCGTCGATGCGGGGAAGCCGGCACAGACTGCCATCGAAACAAAACCCTGGCATCGTCGCGCCGATTCGGACCAGAGCCATGAATGTTCACTCAGAGCCGCGCCACCAGGCGTCGCTTTGCACAACAAACTGGCGGAGAGGGCGGGATTCGAACCCGCGATACGGGGTTGCCGTATACACGCTTTCCAGGCGTGCTCCTTCGACCGCTCGGACACCTCTCCTCGCTGACCTGAGTTGCCTGCCCATTGCGAAGGCGGAAGGGCAAAGAACTTTCGAGCCCTTGTTCGAGGGCGCGCAAGGTTACCCGATGGGTCCGCCACTGGCAACCGCAGCGCGCGCGCGGGTGGTCGCAGCCGGGACTGGTGACGTTGTACCTCCCGACGATGCCGGCCTGGCTTGCGGAGACTTCACGGTTGGCGCAGGCGCCGACTGCGTGCCAGACGCCGGTTTTGGGCCGATCGTGGATTCGGGGGTGATGACTGTGGGTGGCCTGATCAGACACGCGCTGTCCGCGCCCACATCCGTCCGCTTGCCGGTTGAGGGCTTTCCCCCCGGGATGGCATAGGCTGGATCGGGAATCGGTGCGCTCAACCCGGGCGGCACCTTTAGCGGCGGACCGGCAGTGTTGGTGTAGTACGGGTGCGGGTCGCCGCAGGGCAGGCTGCCGCAGCCACCCAGGGCCAGCAACGTCAGCAGGCCAATCGCTGACAGATATTTATGCATGGACATTATCCAAATGGAGGTTGAATTCAGCCGATACCGGCTGCTTTTAGGGCGGCACGCACCGTGTCAAAGCATGCTGGCGACAGCGGTGTCAGGGGGAGCCGGATACCAGCCGGAATGCGTCCCATCTGTGCCAGCGCCCATTTTACAGGGATCGGGCTGGTTTCGACGAATAAATCTCGATGCAGAAGCGCAAGGCGCCGATTGCATTCTTCCGCCAGCGGGCGGTTGCCCGAGCATGCCGCCACGCACATTTCATGCATGAGCCGCGGCGCCACGTTGGCCGTGACCGAGATCACCCCGCAACCTCCGGCGAGCATGAATTCCGCGGCCGTTGCGTCATCGCCGCTGATCAGGAGGAAATCGTCGCCGCAAAGTTTGCGTATGGAGCCGACACGCTCCAGTTTACCGGTTGCTTCCTTGATCCCGACGATATTCCTGACCGTCGCGAGGCGCCCCACGGTTTCAGGCAACAAGTCCGTGACGGTCCGGCTCGGCACATTGTAGAGAATGACCGGTAACGACACCGCATCGGCGATCGCGCTGAAATGCCTGTAGAGCCCCTCCTGAGTGGGCTTGTTGTAATACGGCACCACCAGCAGCGCTGCATTTGCGCCCAACGCCTGTGCCCGCCGGGTCATTTCAATCGCATGTGCGGTGTTGTTGGAGCCGGTACCTGCGATGACGGGGACGCGACCCGCGGCAGCCCTGATGCAGTGTTCGACTACCTGCAAATGTTCCGCTACTTCCAGCGTGGCGGATTCACCGGTCGTGCCGACTGCGACAATTGCATCGGTTCCCTCGGCGATATGCCATTCAACAAGTTTCTCCAGCGCCTCGAAATCCACACGGCCGTCTTCGGCCATGGGCGTGACCAATGCCACCATGCTGCCCTGAAACATCCGCATTTCCTCTTGCCCAAACTGATTCATGTTACCGATCCCCTACAACCGCGCTCAAGCGCAGTGCGGGTGGTTGCGCCGCGTGGCAAACCGGGTAGACTGCTACGCACCCTTCATGCAATCGGTGTGTCCGCTCTGCGAGCCCGTCTCAAACAGCTGCTGGTGGTTTCTGCGCTGGGCGAAGACCGGCCGGGAATCCTGCACGATTTTGCCCGTGCCGTTCGCGACTGCGGCTGCAATGTAGCCGAAAGCCGCATGACCGTGCTGGGCGGCGAATTTGCCATGCTGCTGCTGGTTTCCGGGAACTGGAACAATATCACCAAACTGGAAGGTGCGCTGCCCAAGCTCGAACAAAACCTGGGCCTGACCATCTCCGCCCGCCGCACCAGCGAACGCGAGCCGCGACACAACCTGCTGCCTTACGCGATTGACGTAGTCTGCCTTGACCAACCCGGCATTGTGTACAACCTCGCCAATTTCTTTGCGCAACGCAAAATCGGCATAGCTGACGTGGCAACCCGCAGTTATCCGGCGGCGCATACCGGCGCACCCATGTTTGCCGTGCAGATGGCAGTGAATATTCCCGCCGACCTGCACATCGGTGCACTGCGGGAAGAATTCATGGACTTTTGCGAGGACCTGAATCTTGATGCCATCATGGAACCCATCAAGGCATGACGACTCAGGCGCAGCAACCCCTTCCCGGCATGACCGCGAATCACGAAGCCGGAACTGTCAAGAATCCAGTTGTCTTGAGGCTGTTGCATGACTAAACCCACAGTGGGCAAGAAAGCGCCGGATTTCGAACTGCCGTCCACGCGCGATCAGCACGTCAGACTTTCCCGACTCAAAGGCAGCAATGTGGTGCTGTATTTCTATCCCAAGGACAGCACGCCCGGCTGCACCCTTGAAGGGCAGGATTTCCGGGACAGTTACGCGAAATTCAGACGTCGCAACACGCTGGTGTTCGGCATCTCCCGGGACACCCTCAAATCGCACGAGAATTTCCGCAGCAAGCAACAATTTCCTTTTGACCTGCTGTCGGACGCCGACGAGAAGGTCTGCAGGCTGTACGACGTCATCCGCGAGAAAAACATGTACGGGCGCAAGGTCCTCGGCATAGAACGCAGCACGTTTCTCATCGACAGCAAGGGCAACCTGGCGCGGGAGTGGCGCAAGGTATCGGTCAAGGGTCATGTGGATGAAGTGCTGGATGCGGTCAAGACACTTGAGAAATAGTCCGGTAACAACCTGAGGGGAGCTGGTCCGTGGCAAAACGCAAAGCCGAGCGGCGTTTGTATGTACTTGATACCAACGTGCTGATGCACGATCCAACCTCGATCTTCCGCTTTGACGAACATGACATTTTCCTGCCGATGGTCGTGCTGGAGGAACTTGACGCCGGCAAGAAGGGCCTTTCCGAGGCTGCGCGCAATGTGCGTCAGGTAAGCCGGTTCCTCGACGAAATGATGCACAACGCCAGCAAGGCGGAAATCGACGCGGGGCTGGTGATCTCGGGACCGCACCGTAGCGCAGGCGCGGCGGCCGCCTCGGGACGCGTATTTTTTCAAACCGAAGCCCTCCCCACGACCCTCCCCGATCTGCTGCCCGGCAACAAACCGGATAACCACATACTCGGAACGACACTGGCGCTGCAGGCCAAACACGCCGACACCCGCGTCACGCTGGTCTCCAAGGACATCAACCTGCGGATCAAGGCCGCGGTCCTGGGTGTTCATGCCGAGGACTATTTCAGCGACAAGGCGCTTGACGATCTCGATCTGCTGTTTACCGGCGTGGCGGAGCTGCCCAAAAACTTCTGGGAACTCCACAGCAAGGACATGGAATCCTGGCAACAGGAAGGTCGCACTTACTATCGCATCCGAGGCCCGCAAGTTAAGGAATGGTTTCCCAACCAGTTTCTGTATAGTCAGCCCGATAACTTCGAAGCAACCGTACGCGAGCTGAACGATCGCGGCGCACTGCTGGAGCTGACGCGCGACTACCGCAGCATCCGCCACACCGTCTGGGGCATCAACGCCCGCAACCGTGAACAGAATTTCGCGCTCAACATGCTGCTCGATCCCAACGTGGATTTCGTCACGCTGCTCGGCGCCGCCGGCACCGGCAAGACCCTGCTGGCACTGGCAGCGGGCCTGGCGCAGACACTGGAACAGAACCGTTACCGCGAAATCATCATGACGCGTGTCACCGTGCCACTCGGCGAAGATATCGGCTTCCTGCCGGGCACCGAAGAGGAAAAGATGACGCCCTGGATGGGCGCGCTGATGGACAACCTCGAGGTGCTCACCCAGTCCGGCGAAGGCGGCGAATGGGGCCGCGCCGCCACCAACGACCTGCTGAGAAGCCGCATCAAGATCCGCTCGATGAACTTCATGCGCGGCCGGACCTTCCTGAACCGCTACATCATTGTGGACGAAGCGCAGAATCTGACGCCCAAGCAGCTCAAAGCGCTGATCACCCGTGCCGGGCCGGGGACCAAGGTCATCTGCATCGGCAACGTTTCCCAGATCGACACCCCTTACCTGACCGAGACGACCTCGGGACTGACCTTCGTCGTGGACCGGTTCAAATACTGGCCGCATTCCGGCCATATCACCTTGTTGCGGGGCGAGCGGTCGAGGCTGGCGGATTTTGCGTCCGACATGCTCTGAGATGACATCCCCGGCTGGCTCAGCCCGGGGCACGGCACGGGTACTGACAATAGCCCTCTGCCTGTGCTTAAATCGTGCGACTCTCTTGGCCGTTTCATTGAGGAAATATCGATGAATAAAAAGCAGTTTGCCGTATGGAGCTTCCCCCTGCTGACCGCCGCCGTGGCGGCGAGCCTGCCCGGTGTGGCATCGGCCTCGAACTTCCAGTTGACCGAACAAAGCGTGACCAGCCTCGGGCGGGCGCACTCGGGTGGCGCGGCAGCGGCCGAGGACGCGACCTCGATCTGGTACAACCCGGCGGGCCTCACCCGCCTGAACGAATCCGAATTTATCGCCGGCGCCAGCGTGATCCGTTTTGGCGCCGACTTCACCAAGACCAGTGCCACCGATGCGGCCGGTCAGCCGCTGTCGGGCGGCGAAGGCGGCAGCGTCGGCAAGCTTGGCGCAGTCCCCATCATTTATTACTCGACGCCCATCAACGACAAACTGAGTTTCGGCATCGGCTTGGGCGTACCGTTCGGACTCGCCACCAGCTACAACGCTGATTCGATTTTCCGCTATCAGGCCATTTATACCGCGGTCACGGTGCTCAATCTGAATCCCACCCTGGCCTACAAGTTCACTGACCATTTCTCGGGCGGGTTTGGCCTCGATCTTCAAAACATGGATGTCAAACTGACCAACAATATCGATTACGGCGCGGTCTGTTTTGGCGAAGTGAACCCGACTGCCTGCACCGCAATGAACCTGACCCCGCAGAATCATGACGGGTTCTTTCAGGCGGAAGCCAGCGACCACATGAAGCTTGGCTACAACTTTGGTCTGCTCTGGGATTACGACACCTACCGGATTGGTTTCTCCTACCGCTCCAAGGTCAAGCATTCGCTCAGCGGCAATGCAACGTTCACCAATGCCCCGAGCATCTTCTATAACGCGGGACTGTTCCACAATCAGGGAATTTCGTCCGATTTCACCACCCCGCAGATGGCCTCCCTCAGCGGCATGCTCAAGCTGAACGATCAGTGGTCGCTGTACGGTGACTGGAGTTACACGGGATGGAGCAGCTTTGACAAGCTCACCATCAATTTCGACACCTACAATCCGGCAACCAATGGCGGCCAGCCGCCATCCACGGTTCAGGAAGGACTGTCGAACGTCAACCGCTTCAGTTTCGGTACCGACTTCCGGTACAGCGACAGCTGGACATTCCGCGCCGGCGTGGCGCTCGACAAATCGCCGGTTCCGAATCCGACTGCCGCTTCCAATACGACTCCCAACGATACCAATGCCAGCCGCAGTGCCCGGCTCCCGGATGCGGATCGCAAATGGCTCGCGCTCGGTGCCACCTGGCGGGTGTCCGACCACAGCCAGTGGGATATCGGATACGCGCATCTGTTCATCAACGGGCACATTCCGTTTAACCAGTTGAACGCCGCCGGGGGTGACCACATCGTCGGTCAGTACAATGCTGACGCCGATATCCTCGGTGTTTCGTACCGCTATCGCTTCTGAGGCGACAGCTCGGCGACTTGCCCGTCGCAAGCCCCCGGTCCAACGGCCGGGGGCTTTTTTTTCACATTGGCCGTGTCATTCGGACGCTGCTCTGGTCAAAGCTCCCGAGCGGACCGACCGTCGCGACCCTCGACCGCTCCCGCCATGCGATAATATGTCCCTGCATTCCTGTTCGCCCGGAGGCGACTGATTCCGTTGCAGAATCTGGCCCGTAAATTCCTATTCCTGGTACTCGGCGCGTTGCTGACCGCTTCGCCTGGCTTTGCCATTGCGCAGGCGGATGACACGCCATCACCCAGCGATTTCAACCTGCCCCAGATCGGCGAAGCAGGTGCCGATTCGCTGACTCCGGCCCAGGAATACCAGGCCGGCGTGCAGATCATGGACGAACTCCATCGCGGCGGCGCCATTCTCGAAGACCCGCTGATCCACGAGTACATCGATAACCTCGGACATGACCTGTCGTCGCACAGCGATAACCCGACCCTTCACTTCGAGTATTTCGTGCTCAACGATCCAACCATCAATGCAATCACCCTGCCCGGCGGGTTTATTGGCGCAAACAGCGGCATGATCCTTGCAACGGACAATGAGGATGAACTTGCCGGCGTGCTGGCGCACGAAACCGCGCACGTCACGCAGCGGCACATTGCCCGCTCCATCGAGGACCAGAAAAACCACAGCCTGCTCGATCTCGCGACAATACTGGGCGCCGTGCTTGTTGCAGCGCGCACGGCCGATCCAAATGTTGCGATGGGTGCGCTGGCAACCGCCGAAGGCTCCATCATTCAGCACCAGATCAACTTTACGCGCAGCCAGGAAGAAGAAGCCGATCGCGTGGGACTTCAGACCCTCGCACGCGCCGGATTCCAGCCTCAGGGCATGGTCGAATTCTTTGCCAAGATGCAGCAGAATTCATCACTTAACGGTTATGACCAGATCCCGGAATTCCTGATGGATCACCCGCTCGATCTGACGCGCATGACCTACCTTAAAGAACGCGCTGAAAGCATGCATGTTCCACCCAGACCCGACAGCCGCAGTTATGCCATCATGAAGGCGCGTTTGCGGGTGCTGGAAAGCGACAACCCGCAACGTACCCGTGATTACTTCCTGGCCGGGATCAAGACCGATCACGGCTGGAACCAGGACGCAATGCGCTACGGCCTGTCGCTGATAGACACGCAACTGAATCGTGATGCAGAGGCTATCAGCCTCATGCGCGAACTGGAATCAACATATGACGATGTCATCGCGTTTCGCATCGGGCTGGCCGAAGCCCAGATGGCAGCCGGCGATACCAGCGAGGCAATCGCCACGTACAACAAGGCGATGCAGCTGTTTCCCGGTAACCGGCCGGTGGCTTTGAGTTATGCCGGCGATCTCATTGATGCCGGCAAAGCCCAACAGGCAATCCCGTTATTGCTCGGGCTTCGCCAGGTCAGCAGCGACGGCGATGCTGAAGCCCTGCGGCTGCTGGCCAAGGCTTACGACAAGACCGGAGACGTGGCAGATTCGCACTTTTACATGTCGCGTTACTACACGATGAACGGACTGGACGATCAGGCTCTCGAGCAACTGCGCATCGCGCTTGCCGTGCCCGAAATCAGCGAATTTCAGCGCCAACGGTACGAAGCACGCATGGCACGCGTCAAGGCAAAGGTTATTGCCGAGCACAAGGAACATCCCAATAATAAACAGCCATGATGCGTTGAGCCTGCAATCCCGGCTGCGTATTAAAACCCCGAGATCCATACCGGAAGCAACATGCACTCCCGATCCAATCGTTTATTCATTTTCTGTCTGGGCGGATTCAGTCTGCTGCTGCCGGTGTTGCTGGCTGCGTGCGCAAGCGCGCCACCGGAATATGTGACACAAACCAGGGACCCCTGGGAGAAGTTCAATCGGGTAACGTATGCTTTCAACGACAAGATCGACAAGTCCATAGCCAGACCGGTTGCCCGAACCTATACCCGCGCCGTGCCGGCCCATGCGCGCTCCGGGATTCACAATTTCATCCAGAATCTCGGCGAACCGGTCAACATCGCCAATGACATTCTGCAGGCCGAAGGCAAACAAAGCCTGAGAGACACCGGGCGGTTCCTCATCAACTCCACGTTCGGACTGTTGGGGTTCTTCGATGTGGCAGCACACGTCGGGTTGCCGGAACACAATGAAGACCTGGGTCAGACGCTGGCGAGGTGGGGCGTACCGTCCGGTCCCTACCTGGTGCTGCCGATCCTCGGACCCAGCACGGTGCGCGACGCCGGCGGACGCTACGGAGACACTTACCTTGATCCGGCATGGAACGCCATGCCGGCGCGGTACCGTAACGGCAGCTACGTCATGGAAGGTGTGGATACACGGGCCGGACTGATGGATCTGAATGCGACTCTGGACAGTGCCTACGATCCGTACACGTTCATGCGCGATGCCTACATTCAGCACCGCCGCTACCAGATCTACAACGGCAATCCGCCGGTGCAGTATCCGGATTATCCGGACGTTCCAGCCGATGATGATTCAGGCGATGATACCGCTCCAGCTGCCTCGACCACCTCGCCGCCGGCAGCCGCTACGCTTGGCCCCGCCGCCCGGAAAGACGACGGTGGATGAATTCACCAAATGAAGCCATAGCGGGTCCTGACACGCCATTCAGCGCACCGGCAGCATTGACTCCACATCGCTGATTCGCGCCAGCGCCAGTGCCTGCAGCGGCACCCGCCGGAATTCCAGGTCACGATGCCTGCGCCGGGCCCATCCCGCCCATTCCACCAACAGCGCCAGCCCGGCACTGTCCACCTGAGTGACATCGGAAAAATCCAGCTCAACCCTCGGCAGGTCCGCAAACAGGTGCATGCTGTCGTCCAGCGCTGCCGGACAGGATTCAAAATTCATTCTGCCCCGCACTTTGAACAGGCCGTTGCCTTCGCTGTGAAATTCGACCTTGTCCATCAGCTGTGGCTGCCTTTGGCTGCATCGGCTTTGGCCGTATCGGCCTGCAGACGCTTGATCAATGCATCCATGCCATTCTGTTCGATTTCAGGACCGAACTGATTGCGGTAATTCATGACATATGAAATCCCTTCGATGGTGACATCAAAGGCTTTCCAGCCATCCTTGGTCCTGATCATTGCATAATCCACTTCGACCGGCGCGCCGTCCTGACGCGTGACCTTGCTGCGCACCAGAGTCCGGGTATCGCTGTCCGCACCCCGCCAGGGCTCCACTTCGATGTTGCGCTCGGAATAATTGCCCTTCAGCATGCCGTCGGCATAGCTGTGAACCAGAAACTGGTAAAACGCATCTTCAAATTTCTTGCGCTGCGCCGGCGTCGCGCTGCGCCAGTAACGCCCGAGTACCAGCCGCGACGCATAATCGAAATCAAAATGCGGCAAAAGAATCTTGCCGATCATATCGTACAGTTTCTCAGGGTGCGTCTTCAGATCCGCCTTGTCCTTGTTCATGGCGGCAAACATGCTCTTGGCTGTCTCACGCACGACCTGATCGGGCGGCGTGGCGACGCCGGCACCAACCGAATCAGCGTAAGCGGCCGTACCACTGAACAGCACCAGCAAAATCGGAATCAGAACATTTCTTGTGCGCATGTCACTTGCCTCCAGAATCCGACTTGCCCGACGACAGGAATTTGCCGATCAGGTTTTCCAGTACGATCGCCGACTGGGTATAGGTGATCTGACTGCCCTGTTTGAGAAAGGTTTCCGATCCACCCGGGCTCAATCCAACGTACTGCTCGCCCAGCAGACCTGAAGTCAGAATGCTCGCCGTGGTGTCGTCCGGAATCTGATTGTATTTTCCGTCAATCTGCATCGTTACCACAGCATTGAACGTTCTTGGATCGAGCCGAATGTCGCT
>DASSOA010000058.1:0-7314 GCA_035701115.1 Gammaproteobacteria bacterium | reverse complement strand
CGGAAACAGCAACTTGAACAAAGAAACAGGCCACATGCTGCGCATGTGGCCTGCAGGCAACGCCGCCGATTCCGGTGCTCAGCGCGGCGGCCGGCCGGATTTTTCCGTGTGATGCGATTCGATTTGCACACGCGCCGCTGCATGACGGGAATTCACCGTAATGCTTGCGCCGCCGCGCACCTGCGGTGAGCTGCTCGGCATTTCATGCGGCACCTGCATCACCGGCACACGATAAATATCATGCCGGACGGGAACCGGCGTATTCCAGGAATGTGAATTCGATATTGAGCGCGGGGTTTGCAGTTGCGGAACCGGCATTGATTCGAGGCGTTGCGCGCGCTTGAAACCCGGTGCGCCCGGCTGGGTGTGCGCCACCGGTTCGCTGCGATGCGCAAACTCCTTTGGATTCATTCCTGCAACGCCGCTACCGCCGAACTCCCCCGCCCGAACCGTTGCTGCGATTGGTGGCGCGCCATGATTCACCGACCAGCGTTGCGCAGAATCATCGCGCGCCATGCGTTGCTGGATCTGCTGCGCATCAGTCAAGGCAAAATGCTGTTCCTGTGCAAATGCGCGTTGTTCCGGCGTCTCGTGCGTGGCAATGCCACCGCTGCCGCCGTTGTAACTGATACGCGTTCGCTGCACTGCAACGGGCACAGGCCGGTTATAGGTATATTGAACCGCCGCTGCCGCGACGTTGTTTGCTTCGCGATTGTAGTGAAATTCATCGTGATCCCAGAAACCGCCCCAGTAGCCTTCCCCGGGATAGCCGTAACCGTAATTAATTCCGCCATAGAAGCCGACGTGCCAGCCCCAGTAGCCGCGATGCCAGCGGTAATACCCGTCATCCCATCCCCACCAGCCCGGCGTCCATAACAGGCCGACTGCAGGCGCCAGCACCCAGCTGCCCGGCACCCAGAAATAGCCATCGTCGTCGTCAAACGCCCAGTAACCCGGCGTCCAGATGAATCCGGCACCGGGACACGGCGGCTGTGCATAGTAAGGCAAGGGTGGCGGTCCGAAATCCGCCGATACGGTGAATATCACATCCGCGGACACCGTGGTTGGCAGGACCAGCACAATGCCGAGCAGCGCAGTGACGCCGAACAAAGACCACAGCCGTTTTGTCATGACGCTTCCTCCCTCTCACATGCTTAAGGAAAAAAACGTCACCCGCACAAGGAAGGTTGACTGCCGCGTGTGTCGCAAACGTTACGATCCGTTAATTTTACCGACGATCATGTTGCGGCGTCGCGTTACAGTTCGTTACAAACTGCGGCCATCGAATACGTTCACCCTGAGCGCAGCGATATCAATGTTTTCGAGACAGCGTACGTTGACGGCCACCGTTTCGTTGCCATTGTTATCCGTACCCATACCGAACGGCGCACAACCGCAGGTCGGACAGAAGTAGTGTTTGATCCGGTGCGTATTGAAGGTGTAATACGTCATGTCGGCTTCGGACGTCTGCAATTGCAGATTTGCCCGCGGCAGAAACATCAGAAGATGTCCGCGCCGCTGGCAGATCGAACAATTGCACGCCGTCACTTCGACAGGCGCCTGCTCCATCTGCACGACATATCTTATCGTTCCGCAGTGACAACTGCCCTGATATTCCATCTCTGACACTCCTGCGTGATGACCGTCTGCGAAAAAACAATTTCCGATTCAGTCCGGGTTACAGCGGAGGCCGGACGTTGCCCGCCTGTTCGCGTGCCTCGCGCATCGCATCGCGCAGTTTTGCCTCGCTGACGCCCAGTTCCTGTGCCGCATGACGAAAATCCGGTGGCGGTGGCCCGAGCGCATCGCGCAATTGTGCGACGGACACACCAAGCGCTGCTGCGGCATTTGCCAGAACTGTCTCGCGATCACCCTGCGGTGGACCGCGCATCGGCCCGCGATTCATGTCCCGTTGTTGCATTCGTACATGGCCATGTTGCAGCAGCGCCGGATCAACCGAACCGCGAAAGCAACCAATCGTGTAGGGATATTCTTCGGTCAGCACGTAGTGGTAAATCCGGGTCGGTTTGCCGTTCCACATCACCGTGCCGGTGGTGCCATGACAGGCGTCGAGATCGCGATTGTGCAGGATGCGCCCGGTCGCCGGATCTTTCATGCCGTAAATTCCGAACCCGTCAAGCGCGTAGCCCACGAGCCCGGACGTCATTTCGTTGGGCATGCACGGCGACGGACCGTGATAATGGTACTGCCCGGCGTGCTGCGGATGACCGTGGCATCTGTCCTGAACCTCGTGCGCGACTGCGTCGCGCCCGGCCGCATCCGCCGCGTTATAGATCGCGACGCCATCGAGGGCGAAACCGATCATGCCCATCGGCACGCACGATGGTCTCGCCGCAAGCGCCGGATTGACGGGTAGTGTCAGCAGAATCTGTTGTGCCCGGATTGCATTCGGATTGTGATCGTATTGATACGCCGGATCGCCCGCCTGAATCGGGAATATACCGGTGTGATGTTGCGGCAGATTGTTGGCACGAATAATCCGCTTCCCGTCTTCTATCGTCACCGAAACGCTGGAATCGGGCCAGGCCACGTCGCCTTCCACAACCGGCTTTTGGTCAGGATCCCACTCGTCGCCCTTGATCCACGGCCCGCCGTGCACCGCGCGCTGTGTATTGAACGTCGTCTGGCAGTCGAACAGATAGCCGACCCTGGGTGCGTCGGAAAGATGCCCGTCACCCAGCGGCAACAGATGACCGTGTGCATTGGCTGACTGGAATGCGCCCGATGCAGCCAGCAACAGCAGACCCGCGCCGGCAGCAATTGCGAACCTTTTCATCTGAAACTCCTTGCAGCAACGTGAACCGAGGGTGGCGGCATTATGCGCCACTGCCGGGCATGCTCAACGTGACGTTTTCGCTGCCAGCGCGGCTTTGGCCGGCGCACTCAGCGTCTGCGCCAGTTCGTGCAGCAGATCGCCAAGCGGCGTACTTTCGCGCCACAACATCGCCAGCCGGCGCGTCGGCGGTTTGCCGCGAAACGGGATCAGTTTCATGCCTTCGACCTGCGCGATCGGCGGTTTGGTTGCGAGCGCCGGGATCAGCGTCATGCCGGTGCCGCCGGCAACCATGTAGCGCAGGGTTTCCAGACTGGTGGCGCGAAACCCGGGGCGCTCGTGCGCGCCGCTGAGATGACACACTTCCAGCGCCTGATCGCGCAGGCAATGACCTTCTTCAAGCAGCAACAGATCCTGCTGCTGCAAATCGTCCAGCGTGACCGAGGTGCGTTTGGCGAGCGGATGCGTTTCCGGCACCGCGAGCAAAAACGGTTCCTCGAACAGAAACTCGGCATGCAGCCCGTCCGCATCCACCGGCAAGGCGACAATCACGGTGTCGAGCCGCCCTTCGCGCAAGCGCGTCAGGATTTCCTCGGTCTTTTCCTCGACCAGCAGCAATTCGAGTTTCGGAAAGCGTTTGCGGATGGCGGGCAATATCTGCGGCAGCAGGTAGGGACCGAGCGTGGGAAAAATCCCGAGCCGAACCGTGCGTGCCGCCGGATCGCTCAGCTTGCGCGCAACCTGGCGGATGTCTTCGGCGCCATCGAGGACGGCTTGCGCCCGCGCCAGCACTGCCTTGCCGGCCTCGGTCAGAATCACCTGACGCGAACCGCGCTCCACCAGAACCACCCCGAGTTCGTCCTCCAGCTTGCGGATCTGGGTGGAAAGCGTGGGCTGGCTGACGAAACAGGCGTCCGCCGCCCGCCCGAAGTGGCGGTGTTCGGCCAGGGCCTTGAGGTATTGCAAGTCACGCAGGTTCATTGCCCTAATAGTTTATATCTATTGAACTGATAAGAACAATTCATTTGTATTATCGGCCGCCTGCCCCTATCTTGTCCATCAGACGCGGCTTACCCGCATCCCTGAACCCCTCACACCACAGGAGTGAAACAGCAATGTTGACCGTTGGCGACAAGTTTCCCGAATTCAAACTGAAAGCGACCGTGGATATCAAAACGCTGGATTCCGCGTTTGCCGAACTCGGCAATGACAGCTACGCAGGCAAATGGCTGTGCGTATTCTTCTATCCGAAGGATTTCACCTTCGTCTGCCCGACCGAGATCAAGGGTTTCGGCGACCTCAATGCCCAGTTCCAGGACCGCGACTGCCAGATACTGGCGGCGAGCACCGACAGCGAGTTCGTGCACCTGGCGTGGCGCAAGGATCACAAGGACCTGCGTGAACTGCCGTTCCCGATGCTGGCCGACATCCGCAAGGATCTCAGCAACGCACTCGGCATCCTCGACGAAGAAGGCGTCGCGCGCCGTGCCACGTTCCTGGTGGACCCGGAAGGCGTGATCCGTTTTGTCTACGTCACAGAAGGCAGCGTCGGCCGCAATCCGGCGGAAGTACTGCGCGTACTCGATGCCTTGCAGACCGACGAACTCTGTCCCTGCAACTGGCAGAGCGGCGACGACACGCTCAAGGCCGCGTAATTCATTTCATCCATCGTTCACTCGCAATGGATTCCGTCACGCTGCGATGCAGCGTGACGGAATACCCGAATCCGGAGAACTGTCATGAATCTTGCCGACTTGCAGAACCAGTTACCTGCCTATGCCAAGGACCTGCGCCTCAATCTCGAATCGGTATTGACCGAAGGCGGCGCGCCGGGGCTGACTTCGAAACAGATCGCGATCATTGCAATGGCGTGCGCCGTCGCCTCGCGCTACCAGCCGTTCACGTACGCGGTGACCGGATTTGCCGCACAGCATCTCAATGCAACGGAACTGGACGGTGCCCGAGCGGCAGCGGCCATCATGGCGATGAACAACATTTATTACCGCTTCACGCATCTGGTCGAAGACCCGGAATACGGTACGCTACGCGCCAATCTGCGCATGAGCGTGATTGCCAGACCCGGCATAGACAAGAACGATTTCGAGCTCGCGTGTCTGGCGGTGTCGGCCATCAACGGCTGCGGCGCCTGCATGAGTTCGCACGAGAAAGTTGCGCGTCAGCATGAAACAGGGGTGCAAACCATTCAAAGCGTGGTGCGCATCGCCGCCGTGATCCATGCCGTCGCCGTGACCCTGGAACAGACCGCGGCCGTCAGCGACGCGCTGGCCGCCTGATCAGCCCGACAGTCACGCGCTGAACCGGGCCGGCATGACGCCGGCCTGTTGGGTCGGGACTCGGTTAGTGTCGTTACGGATTGACTCCCGGAGAATGAACTACACTTAACCGCACCACTCCAAACGGCAGAACAACAAATCGCGGGAGTCATTTATGCGAGCCACCCTCCTTGCCCTGTGTCTCGGTCTGGTCAGCCAGTTTGCTGTTGCGGCGGACAATCCTCCGCTGTTGCTGCAAACCCCGTCGTTGTCACGCACCCGGATCGCGTTCGCCTACGGCGGCGATATCTGGGTTGCGCCGCGCAGCGGCGGCGATGCCCAGCGTCTGGTCGCCAACGGCAGGGCAATGAACCCGGCGTTTTCCCCGGATGGTTCGCTCGTCGCTTACAGTGCAACGATTGACGGCAATACCGATGTGTATGTCGTCCCCGCAAGCGGCGGCGAACCGCGTCGCCTCACCTGGCACCCCAATCCCGATGTCGTCGTCGGCTGGACGCCGGATGGTCGCGACGTCTTGTTCCGCTCGCATCGCGACAGCACCAACGATTCGGATCACCTGTTCACGGTGCCGGTTACCGGTTCCTTCCCGCAGCAATTGCCGCTGCCGATGGCGGAAGACGGTGCGTATTCGCCGGACGCCTCGCACATCGCCTACAGTCCGAATTTCCAGTGGGAACCGGACTGGAAAAAATACCGCGGCGGGCAGACCACGCCGCTCTGGATCGCGCGCCTGTCCGATTCCAGTGTGGTGAAGATTCCGCGCGACAATTCCAATGACCGCAATCCGATGTGGATCGGCAGCACGGTGTATTTCCTGTCGGACCGTGACGGACCTGTCACGCTGTTTGCATACGACACCGTCACCGGCAGCGTTACCCGGGTGCTCGACAACAAGCACTTCGACATCGATTCCGCGTCCGCGGGTCCCGGCGCCATCGTGTATTCGCAGATGGGCGAACTGCACCTGTTCGATCTCGCCACCCGCCAGAGCACGCCGATCCAGGTGCGCGTGGCCGGCGACATGCCGCAGGTACGCCCGCATTTCGTGAACGTGGCAAAGGACCTTTCCAATGCGAACATCTCGCCTTCAGGTGCACGCGCCGTGTTCGAAGCACATGGCGACATCCTGACGGTACCGGCGGAAAAAGGCGATGTTCGCGATATCACCTCATCACCGGGTGCCGCGGAACGCTATCCGGCCTGGTCGCCCGACGGCAAATACATCGCGTATTTTTCCGACGCACCGGGCGAATATGCGCTCTACATCCGCGATCAGGATGGGCTCCAGCCGCCGCGCAAAATCGCGCTCGGCGAACCGCCGTCATACTTTTATTCGCCGGTCTGGTCGCCGGACAGCAAAAAGATCGTCTTCAGCGACAAACGCCTGAATCTCTGGTACGTAGATCTCGCGCATCCCGCGCCGGTGAAGGTGGATACCGACCGCTTCGACACGCCGCTGCAGGAGTTCGATCCGGCCTGGTCACCCGACAGCAAATGGATTGCGTATACCAAGCAGTTGCCGAATCACCTGCACGGAGTCTTTGTGTATTCGCTCACCGCAGGCAAGAGCACGCAAGTCACCGACGGCATGAGCGACTGTCTGTACCCCTCATTCGACAAGAACGGCAACTATCTTTATTTTACAGCCAGTACCGACATGGGTCTTTCCACCGGCTGGCTGAACATGACCAGCGACGCGCATCCGGTCACGCGCAGCGTGTACGTCGCGGTGCTGAGTCGCGATCTGCCCTCGCCGATCGCGCCGCAAAGCGATGATGAAAAAATCCACGCCAAGTCTGCAAATGAGAACGATAAAAACCCGGACAGTAGCAACAAAAAGACAGGCAACAAAAAACAGGAACCAGCCGACGTGCGCATTGATTTCGACGGTTTGCTCCAGCGCACCCTGGCCTTGCCGATTCCCGCGGCCGATTACGTCGGTCTGCAAGCCGGCAAGACCGGGCAACTGTTCCTTTCCGAAGCACCGATCGTGATCATGGGCAACGGCCCGGTCCCGCTCACGGTGCAGAAATTCGATCTGGAAAAACGCAAGACCGACCGGTTCCTGAGCGGTGTGACGGATTTTGTGCTGTCCTTCAACGGCGAGAAAGCGCTGTACGGCATCAAGGACAACTGGTACATCGCCAAAACCGACGCGCCGCCCAAACCCGGCGACGGCCAGCTCAATACCGCCGGCATGCAGGTCTGGGTGGTGCCGCGCGAAGA
>DASSOA010000057.1:0-31018 GCA_035701115.1 Gammaproteobacteria bacterium | reverse complement strand
ATTTTTTGACATTACAGGAGGTGGCCTGGTCGCGCCAACACGACTGACGTACCCACTAAAATCGATTGCATCTCGGATATGGGCTACTGTGAATTGAAAATCATAGTCGTCATTGTCCATGTTGTTACTCAATAGACACTGAACGAATTTGCTGAAATCGCCCATTCCGATTTGCTCGAACATGGGCAAACCATGTTCATGTACGGTCCGCTACATCATGGTGCAAACCGATGGTCCGGAACTGCTGACGCCGGTGCAGGAAGAAATCGGCGCGCTGCTGCGGCAGCGCCATCACCTGGCTCCGGCCCAGGATCCCGACTTCGATGTCCGTAACCTGACCGAACTCGCCAACGCCGCCGCCTCCACGACCCGGATCATGTCGCTGCTGCTGGGATTGATCGCCTCGATATCCCTGATCGTCGGGGGCATCGGCATCATGAACATCATGCTGGTCTCGGTCACGGAACGCACCCGGGAGGTGGGATTGCGGATGGCGGTCGGGGCCGAGCCCGCGGACATCCTCGGGCAGTTCCTCATGGAAGCCGTGCTGGTATCCACGTTCGGCTGTCTGATCGGGATGCTGCTCGGGATGGGGTCGGTGCTGATCGTCAACAGCGCGTTTGGCATGCATGGCGTCGTGACGCCCGGTTCGGTCCTGATTGCCATCACAGTGTCGATCGCCGTGGGCACCTTCTTTGGCTACTATCCGGCGCATAAAGCGTCCCGCTTGCAGCCGATCGAGGCCCTGCGACACGAGTAGTGTTTCGCCCGCCTTGGAATTAGATATACGCTATATATATCAATAAGATATAAGTATATGCACGAAAGTAGCTTAAATGCGTGAAACCATCGCGCCAGTCAAATTCAGCCGCGTGTTTCCGGTCCCAGAGGCGTGCATCCCGGCCGGTCGCTGCCGTCGTCTTCGTCAAATATTCGACTAATTCGCGAAGAGTCAGATGCAGTCGCTTGACTCGTTTACAATAGCCGCTGCCACCTGAACAGAGCAGTCGCAATGGCAGAAGAAAAACGCGCTTTCGACAGGATCGAGACCGAGCATTCCATCAAGATCGTGGCCCCGGACGGCAGCACCTTTCCGGCCATTGCCTCCAATATTTCGCTCACCGGAATGCTGATACTCTGTGATCAGCCCACCCTGACCCGGATTACCCCGCATGGCGCGGCGACGACCGCCGAAAATGACGTGCATGTGCGGGTCAGGGTCGTCCTGCCGGATGTGCCGGACAGCCGCAGCCGCCTCGGACTGTTTGGCAAAATTGTCTCGGTGCGTCCGGGGCGGCCTGACGAGTACCGCATCGGCGTGCAATTTACCGATTTCGAACCGGGCAGCTACAACGCACTCGAACTCTATATTGACAGCCACCTCTGACGCCGCGCGCATTGCGCAATCGCCATTATCAGGTACAAGGAGGGCTTCCATGGATCACGCCATGACGACCACGACCTTTGAACTCGCCGGATACCGGTTGACACGTTCCCTCGGCGTGGTGCGCGGAATCACCGTACGCTCACGCAGCGTCGTCGGGACGTTCGGCGGCGCACTGCAGACCTTGTTCGGCGGCAATATCTCTCTTTTCACCGAATTATGCGAACGCGCGCGTGAAGAAGCATTTGACATGATGCTGAAACACGCCGAGGAGCTTGGCGGCAACGCGGTAATCGGCGTGCGCTATGATGCCAATGAGCTGATGCAAGGCGTCTCCGAGGTGCTGTGTTACGGCACCGCGGTCGTTGTTACCAGGATTTGAGCGCCGCATCGCGGCGGCAGCAGCCGGTGCCGGAGTTCGGACACCGTGTCGTAGCCGGTGACATGCGAAAACGCAGTGCCAGACCTGCAGTCTGTCCTGAAGGTCAACAGAAACGAATCTGTTTAACCGGCCGGGGCAATGGATATCTGTACGGAGCGTGTGTCCTTGCCACGTTTCCACAGCGCCATTCCGGTGGGTTCGCCAGGTTTCGCAATTGGCGATCCATCCCGTGAAATCCGTGCCACAAGCTGAATGGCACTGAACTTCGAGAGATTCCTTCCTGAGATCATCGCGTCGCTGTCGCTCAAGGTGACATCCATCGGCAAGTCGCGAACCTGAAGACGCTTGACCGCCAACGGCGGACCGCCCTGCTCGCCTTCGGGACGCGCAAACACGAATACAGTTTCATCCGGTTGCACGCTGTGCCGGAGTGCGGGGTTCAGTGCCACGCGCACATGAATCACCGTGCTGGCCTTTGCTGAGGCCGGTGCCGGCACCGTGCCGCCTGCGCGCTTGATGTATTGCGCAACGAATTCCGCGTAATCTTCCGGTAGATTCTGCTGCAACAGGGTTTGCCAGCGTTTCACGGCGAGCGCGTTATTGCCCTCCTGGGACGCCGCGAGGCCACCGTACCACAGCGCCTTGACGTTGGTGGGATCCAGTTTGAGCACCTTCTCGAACAAGGGCGCTGCACGCTGCGTGAACTGGTCGGGGTCGGCGAGTGTGAGAGCTTCCGCGTAGGCGGCAAGCACCTCCGCGTTACCGTCACCTGCCAGTTTCCGCGCGTGTTCGAACGCATCCACAGCGTCCGGGTAGCGCTCCATGATCACGTAGGCATGGCCCAGCATCAGCCAGCCCTGCAGGTCGTCCTGGTCCGTCGAATGCAGGCGGTCGGCCAGTTTCTGCACCATCTGCTGAATCGCAACACGGCTCGCGGCATTGGTGCCTTCGACACCAACGCGCCAGTTGCCCATGCGCCAATAGAACAGCCCAGTGATGATGATCAGCAGCAAAACGGATGCAAGCGCAACAACCTTGCCACGTCGCGAGGTACGCCATGCAGACCCTGCGGCTTTTGCCTCGCTGGCCTGCTGTTCCCGCTCGATATCGCGGGCCGCAGATTGATAATCGCTTTCGGCGAGCAGGCCGTTGTCGAGATCACGCTTGAGCTCGGCAAGCTGCCGCTGATACACGCCCTTTCCGGCTTCCGTCATCGAGACTTTTGCAGCCGTATGACCGCGCCAAAGGGGAATTGCGATACAGGCTGCCGCCACCGCGACCATCAAGGTCGCCACCAGAATAAAAATCACTGAACCTCTCCATCGTCAGCCGACGAATCCAGCATGGTACTGCGGCGCCGGATGACGATTGCGACGGCGCCAATTGCAATGGCAAGGAACAGGAATGGCCCGCCCCAAAGCAGCCAGGTGCGTTCCAGTACCGGCGGTTTGTAGAGAATGAAATCGCCGTAGCGCTTAACCATGTAGGCGCGGATTTCCGCGTCGCTCTTGCCGGCGGCGACCATGTTATGCACCTGCCGCCGGAAGTCCGCGGCAAGGTCCGCGTTGGAATCGGCAATCGTCTCGTCCTGGCATACCAGGCAGCGAAACTGATGGATCAGGTGCTCGTAGCGCGCCTGGGTCGCCGGGTCGGGAAAAGGCGGCTCGCTGTCGATTGCCAGTGCGGATGAACTGACGACAGCCGCGAGCAATCCGCAGCACACTATTGCGAGGCGCTTCATGATTATTCCTGTTCCAAGCGGTGTATGCGCGGCAACAAGTCGTTCTTGATGATATCCGGCGTCAGCGGTCCGATATATTTGTGGCGAATAATGCCGTGCTTGTCGATCAGGAACGTTTCGGGCGCACCGTAAACCCCCCAGTTGATGGCCACGTCGCCCGATTCATCGAAGGCATTGTCCTTGTATGGATCCCCTTCCTTCGCCAGCCACGAAATCGCTGTCTGACGATCGTCCTTGTAATCGAGTCCGTAGATGGGAACGATATTCTGCTTCGAAAACTGCACCAGTGTTTCATGCTCATCGCGGCATGCCACGCACCAAGTCGCCCAGACATTGAGCAGTGCAACCTGATTCCTGAACTCATTTTGCGTTACGGATTTGGCGGGGTCATGCAGACGCGGCAGTGAGAACGTCGGCACGGATTTTCCGATCAGTGGTGAAGGTACGATGGTCGGGTTGAGAAACAGGCCGCGCATGAACAATGCCAGCAGCGCCACCAGCACGATAACCGGCAGCGCGTAAACCAGATAACGGATTTTCATTCGCGATTCTCCATGACAGTGTCGGTTCCCGGTTCGACCGGTTGCACAGCACCGGTATCCAGCGCGACTTGCGGCGCGACACGCCGGTAACGCCGGTCCGAAGCGGCGAGGATGCCGCCCAGCATCATGAACACACCGCCGAGCCAGATGAACCGGACCATGGGTTTGTACTGCAACCGGACGCTCCATGCATTGTTGTCGAGTGGATTGCCCATCGCGACGTAAAGATCCCTGAACAGACCGGGGTCAATCGCGGCTTCGGTCGTTACCGTGGTGCTGAACTTGCGCTTTTCGGGCCGCATGGTGGCAAACGCATCGCCATTGTGTGTGACTTGAAACACGCCCTGCTCCGCCTGATAGTTCGGCCCTTGCACGGTGTGTACGCCATCGAACCTGAATTGATAGCCCGCCACAGTCGCGCTGCTGCCCGGCGCCATCACGCGATCTTCTTCCACGCCGAGCAGACTGGTCACAGTGATGCCAAGAACCAATAACCCGGCGCCCAGATGAGCCAGGCTCATGCCCATGACGGCGCGCGGCAAGGTCGCGTGACGGCCCTGCCGCCGTGCGCGCAGACGTTGCCAGGGTTCCAGTAACGCCGTCAGCACCGCCCAGCTGCCCAGCACAATGCCGACAGCCAGCAGCACGCTCGCTGCAGCCCCGGCGATGGCGATGCTGACAATCGCGATCAGCAACGCGGCAATCGCCGCGACTCGGGTGGTTCGCCAGGTGCTTGCCGCGTCGCCGCGTTTCCATCGCACATAGGGCCCGATACCGATCAGTATCAGGAACGGCAACATGATCGGAATGAATACCGATTTGAAATACGGCGGGCCGACCGACAGTTTGCCGAGATTCAGAGCATCCATCACCAGCGGATAGAGCGTGCCGAGCAATACGGCACCGGCTGCTACAACCAGAAAGATGTTATTGAATAACAGCAGCGACTCGCGTGAAAACGGTTTGAACCCGCCGCCGGCGGGAAGCGTTGGTGAACGCCACGCATACAGCGTGAGCGACGCGCCGACAAAGGCCGCAATCATGCCGAGAATGAAAATGCCGCGCTTGGGGTCGGTCGCAAATGCATGAACCGATATCAGCACGCCGGAACGTACCAAGAAGGTGCCGAGCAGGCTCAACGAGAAAGCGGCAATCGCGAGCAGTGCAGTCCAGCTTTTAAATGCGCCACGTTTCTCTGTCACCGCCAGTGAATGAACCAGCGCCGTGCCGACCAGCCACGGCATGAACGACGCATTTTCGACCGGGTCCCAGAACCACCAACCGCCCCAACCGAGTTCATAGTAGGACCACCAGCTGCCCAGCGTGATACCGAAGGTGAGAAACAGCCACGCCACCAGTGTCCATGGACGTGACCAGCGCGCCCACGCCGCATCCATGCGTCCGCCGAGCAGTGCCGCGACTGCAAACGCAAACGCAACCGAAAATCCGACGTAACCGGTATAGAGCATCGGCGGATGCAAGGCCATCGCCGGATCCTGCAGAATGGGATTCAGATCCCGGCCCTGCTCGGCCGGCGGCAGCAGGCGTGTGAACGGATCCGAAGTAAACAGCATGAACAGCAGAAAGCCGATGCTGACCAAACCCAGCACGCCCAGCACGCGGCTGACAAGTTCAATCGGCAGATGGCGGCTGAAACGCGCGACCGCGATGGTCCAGATGCCAAGTACCGTGACCCACAGCAGCAGCGATCCTTCGTGCGCTCCCCACACTGCCGTAATCCGGTACGGCCATGGCAGCGCGGTATTGGAATTCTGGGCGACGTACTGGACGGAAAAGTCGTTGGTCAGGAATGCATAGGCCAGTGCCGCGAATGCAAAAATCACGAAACCCGCCTGGGCGACAGCCGCCGGACGCACCACTGACATCCAGATCAACTGCCTGCGCCACGGGCCGACTAGTCCAAAACCCGTCTGAGCGACTGCGAGGCACAGCGCGAGAATAAGTGCGAGATGGCCGAGTTCAGGAATCATGGCAACCTGCCTTGGGCGTTGGAAGATCGGGCGTCATCCGGCGGGGGCCGCCGAAGGCAGCCGCCGGCATGGGGAGATCAGGCTGGGGAATTTTACGCGATCAGACGTCGGCGGTCACGGATGGTCGGGGGACGCGGGGGAATTTGCGGCCGGCTCAATGCGGCCTCTGTAATCGGCGACCGCTTCTTCGCGGGGAGACTCTCCGACCAGTTCCGCTTGTGCAGAACGGGTTTGCTCGGTCAATTGATACGGCAGGACCCACTTGTATGGCGTCCCGTCAGTTCCATCGCCCAGGTGATATATCCAGACTGTGAGGGAAGCATGTCCCTGTAACTGGTCGAATGTCGGGCCTTCGATACGTGCAACGGCAGTATGCCCCGGCAGCAAGTCGGGGATATTGACCGGTTTCGACAGGATAGTCTGACCGTCCAGGTCAAATGCACAGATGCTGTGCCCGGTCTCGATTACCTGCTGCGAATTGTTGGTGAGGGTGAATTTCACAACCGGAGCAGCTGGTATGTTCTGGTAAAAAGGGATCCTGTATACCGTGTAGAGTTTCGGCGGATTCGGCATCATGAAATATGAGCCATTGATTCGAGATGTCACTTCATATCGGTAATAAAGCTGTGGCAGGTTGTCGCGAATGGCGAGATTCAACACTACGCCGGCATGTTGCTGCGGCTGGGGTGCTGCTGAAAACTCAAGCGAGCGTGCCTTGATTTGAACCGGATACGTAGAGGGTGGCGATGTGGCGGCATTCTCACCGGCAACGCAACCGGCAAGCAGGACACTGATGAAAATCGCAAACGGGATACGGGATTCGGATGACACTGCGCATTGTTCCTCAAAAAACAGGCACCTCTCCGGCTGATCCAGCCAGAGACGGTGCCCCGTAATGGAATCGCAGTCTATTTATGCTGCAAGCCGCCGCGAAGATAACTGACCACAGCCTTCAGATCGGCATCGGAAAGATGCCAGGCCGGCATTGCGACCGGAAGATCCTTGTATTTTTTCTGGTCACCGCTGCGCCCGTTCTGGATGGTCTCTTCGATGTCCTTGATCTTGCCATTGATCACGAACGGATCGCCCTTGAGCGCGGGTGCCAAACCGGGCGTACCCTGCCCGTCCTTGCCGTGACAACTGGCACATTTGGAACCGAAAATATCCGCTCCGGAATCCGCGTAAACGCCGGAACAAAAAGCCAGCGCCAAGCCCGCGGCCAGTAAGGTTGCAATAAGCCTTTTGTTATGCATGCGTGCACCTGTGGTTTGATTCAGAAGCCATAATCTAATATCAATGACCAGGAATATCCACCACTGCGGTAATCGGCGGCATTGAGCACCGGGGTCTTGCTGGGACTGTAGTTCAAACTGAAGTTTATATTCATGGCCGGCGCCCAGAGCCCGGATATACCCCAGTTGGCCGGCGCGTAGGCGGAATACTCCACTCCGGTGGGGGCCGTGTAATTGTAGTGCAGGGCCTTATTTACATAGAACTCGAAACCATAGGTCCGATTGTAAAAATATCGAATTGTGTACCCGATTTTCTCCTGGCTCGATGACGCGCCGCTGACATAATCCTGCCGGTTCTGCGCCAGCGCAATGCTCTGATACCAGGAATGGTTGCCCATGTCGGCGACAGCTGAATGTACCGAGAGTCGCCAGGCGTGACTGGTGTCGACGGTTTCGAGACCGGTGCCATTGACGGTGGCAAGATCACCAAGCGATGACCACTGATAGCCAAGGCCGTTGGAAAAACCGAAATTGGTCGAAGAAACGCCGGTGGGACAGGCCGCCGAACACACATAACTGGTATGGGTCGGATTCACCTGCGAACCGACATTGTTGCCCCAGGTCGCGTCAAATACGAACCACATGTCGTTGCTTTCACGCCGGAACTTGTCCCCGGTCCCGGGTATGCCGTCATAGGCCAACGCAACGTAGTTGTTATGCCCATTGCTGAAAGATGAATCCGAATCGCCGGAAATTATGGAATACTGGGTAAGAACGCTGTTGTTCCAGAATCCATAGAAGCTGTAGCTGGCAATGGAATATTCAGCACCCAGACCTCCCTGCCCATAACCCCACGGACGAACCTGGTCCACTGGAAAAACGAATTCATTGATAGCATCCGGATATTCGTTGCCGTATGCCATTGCGATGAAGCTGTTGCCGTCACTCAACATTCTGCTTGCCGTCAGCCGGTACTCGTCGTAAGCAAACAGGTTCAGATTGGTCGGCTGCCCGGGCGACTGGCCGGCGGTGCTGGTGGTATTGGCCGCTTTGAGCGAGTTGTTGCCGAGGTAGCCGAGCTCGGTCCATACGCCCAACCAGTCGGTTACCGGACCGGTGAAGAAAAAGCAGAAGCGCGAACCGGGATTGGCCGTGACATCGCGTTTGGTGCCGCCTCCAATACCGGGAGTGGCACCGCCACTGGCAAGATCGCTGATGAAACGGGCCGAGAGAAAATCATCCCAGTTCAAGGCGAGATAGTTGCCGCCGTAATGGGGGGTGTCTTCACCTTGACCGTTGAATCCGGTCTCGCGGAATTTCCCGTGTATGGAATTTGGCTGATGAAACCCGCGCATGATGAACAACCGCCCGGTGCGAGTAAAATCAGGCACATTCTCAAAACCGATATGGCATGAATTACAGTCGAGCCCCGTCTGGCGCGCATAGGATGGCATGGCGCTCGCCTGACCGAACCAGCAAGTTGCAGCCAGCATGAGCAGTGCAGCACTCGCGCGAATCATGAACTTGTTCATGGTCGTGTCTCCAGAGAGAGGGTAAACACCCTGTTCAAGGATTCATTCCCGTTTGGCTTGTCACTTTCCCTGCTGCATGTCGCCTTTCAGATAAGCGATCAATGGCCGCAAGTCTGCAATCATTGACGCATCAAATGACGGCATATCCGGGTATGTATCGTCGTAGTGCCGCTTGGCTCCGGTACGCCCGTTGCGAATGACATCCGCTATCGCGGAATCAGGCGCATAAATAATGAACTGGTTGCCCTGCAGCGGCGGTGCCGTTGCCGGTAATTCGTAGCCCTTGGTGCCCCGCCCGTGGTCGCCGTGGCAGGTGGCGCACCTGGCCTCGAAAATGGCCCGACCGGCATCCTGTTCCGTCAGCGTGGTGCCCGTTGTCTGATCGGCGGCTCGTCCTGGAGCAGCACAAATCGCCGCAACAACGAAAGTCGTCGCGAGCAAAACCGATGCCAAAATCTTGAGGGGTTTCATGGCAAGTTCCTCGTTCTATATGGAGTTCAATGCCACCGGTTTGGAGAAAAACCGGATACCCTGCGGTATCAAATTGAGGTTAGATCATTTTTAAATATTGTCAAGAATGCGACATACTTATATCGCGCATATGACATATTGGGAAAGGACCCGGAAAACCGGGTCCGCTTGCTTGTTGCCGGATGTAGCGCTTGAGCAACAAGGCAGGGTCCTCGGCGCGAGGCGTGCAGCAATATCCCAAGGAGAAATTGTGGAAGCAAGCCCCGGGCCAGTTTGGACTGGTCCGGTCACAACTGAAGTTCAGGTAAGCGAACTCAATGCCCGGCAACGGGACATCAGAACGGCGTGACGGCTATTTGGTTTTGGACTGCGCGACGGATTCTGCCTTGGCCTTCTTGATTGCTGCCTCCACTTCGGGAGGCATGTATTTTTCGTCGTGCTTGGCAAGCACCTGATCGGCCACAAACAAACCGTTCTTGTCGAGCTCGCCGTGCACCACGATACCCTGCCCTTCGCGGAACAGATCCGGCAGGATTCCGGTATATACGATCGGCACGGAATGCTGCATGTCAGTCAGCGTGAAATGTACCGTCATGCTGCCGGGGGTGCGCTTGACGCTTCCGTCGGCAACCAGCCCGCCCATCCTGAACATCTGGCCGACGTGCGCGTCGCCGGATGTAACCTGACTCGGTGTGAAGTAGTACAGCAGGTTGCGCTGAAAGGCGCGCAATCCCAGCGCGGTGGCGATCCCGACACCGATGACCAGTACCGCAACGATTGCAAGACGTTTTTTCTGACGGGGTGTCATGGTCATTGCTCCTGTGAGCGGCGTTTCAGGTCGTTCAGCAGACGCCGCAATTTCCGGCCCGGCAGCCAGGCGTTGACGATCAGCACGGCCGCAGCAATGGCGTAAGCTGGCCAGACATACACGGCGTATCCGCCCATGGTGAAGAATTCGTGCCACGATTTCATATGAGTTCCTTGATCCACGCGGTGTTGCGCTCGCGCCGGAGAATTTCCACCTGCAGGCGCCGCATGACGAAGGTCGCGAAGTAAAGCATGAAGGCGGCGATCATCACCAGCAGTGGAATCAGCATGCTGGTGGAAATGTCGGAATGCGTACCGACAAACACCGTCGGTCCCTGGTGCAGCGTATTCCACCAGTCCACCGAGTAATGAATGATGGGCAGATTGACCAGTCCCACCAAGGCCAGAATCGCGCTGGCACGGTCGCCGGTACGCTGTTCCGAAAATGCCTGATTCAGTGCCATGAAACCGAAATAGAGAAACAGCAGAATCAGTTCGGATGTCAGACGGGCATCCCATACCCAGTATGTGCCCCACATCGGTTTGCCCCACAGCGAACCGGTAACCAGCGCCAGAAACGCAAACGATGCGCCCAGCGGCGCCGCGGCGGCTGCAACCGCGCTCGCGAGTTTCATGCGCCAGATCAACCCGATGCCGGCCGCAATCGCCATGAATGCGTAACCTGACATCGACATCCAGGCGCTGGGCACGTGAATGTAGATGATGCGGAAACCGTCGCCCTGTTGATAATCCGGTGGCGCCACCCACAGACCGCCGTACAGGCCGATCGCAAGCAACAGCAACGTAATCCACCCGGTCCAGGGCGCAACGTACTGCGCGAATTTGTAGAAATACGGCGGCGACGCGAGTTTATGAAACCAGGTGAACACGCAACCAGACCTCCAAATCGGGTTATCAAATCCAGGTGGCCGACCGTGTCAACGGAGCCCCCTCGTTCTGCAATTCTGAATGCAAATGAAAACGCGGAGCTTGATGCAGATCAATTCCGTCGCACACGGTTCCCGGAATACAGTCGTCGTTCGAAGTGAACAACGACAATTCAGTTTTCCAGGCTGACTCGCAACCCGCCGGCGATAGCGAACGGTGCAAGCGTCAAGGTCAACGCCAGTATTGCACCCAGCAGATACAGCGGTCCCGAGACATCATCACCAGCCAGCGCCATCGCAGCAGAACGCGCACCGAATATCAACACCGGCACCGCCAGCGGCAGAATAAGCAGCGGCAACAGCATGCCGCTGCGGCGCAGGCCGACGGTAAGCGCGGCACCCACGGCGCCCAGCAGGCTCAGCACCGGCGTACCCAGCAGCAATCCGGTCAGCAACGTGCCCATGGCGGATGCGGGAAAGGCCAGCAGCATTCCCATGAGGGGCGCGAGGATCACCACCGGCAGGCCGGTGATCAGCCAATGGGTAAGAACCCGGATCAGCGCGATGAGTTCCAGCGGCACGGGACTCAGCACCATGAGTTCAAGCGAGCCGTCTTCATAGTCGCTCTTGAACAGACTTTCCAGGCCGACTACACCGGCCAGCAGGGCCGCCACCCAGATGACGCCGGGTGCAAGCGTTCGCAGCAGTGCCGGATCGGGATTGAGGCCCAGTGGAAACAGCGCCGTGACCATGATGAAAAACATCAGCGGCGTCACCATTTCGCCGCGCCGCCGGTAGGCCAGCTGGAGATCGCGGCGGACCAGTGCGCCGAACACGCCGTCCATCATGCTGTGCCACCGAGGGTTACGGTGTCCACGCGCTGGCTTCCCAGATCGAGCGGCTGATGGGTCGCAAAAATGACAAGGCCGCCGCGGCCCAGATGCGACTTGATCAGGTCGGCCAGCAGGGCCACCCCGGAGACATCGAGACTGGTCAAGGGCTCATCGAGCAACCAGAGCCGGGCCGGCGACAACAGCAGGCGCGCAAGCGCAGTCCGGCGTTGCTGGCCCATGGACATGCTGCCGCAGGCGCGGTGAGCCAGTTCAGCCACCCCGAGCCGTGCTAGTGCGTCGCGGATCGGCATGACAGGGCTTGCGCCCATCATGGATGAATAGGCAGTGAGGTTTTCGGTCGGGGTCAGGTTCGGCTTGAGTCCGTTGCTATGCCCCAAAAACGCCAGTTCCCGGCGGTAGACTTCGCCGGCCTTGGCGAGCGGCTGGCCATTCCAGCAAACCCGGCCCGATTCGGGCGGCGACAGGCCGGCCAGAATCCGGATCAGCGTGGTTTTACCGGCCCCGTTGGCGCCGTGCAGGCGGACGGCCTGCCCCGCCGCGGCCCGGAAAGAAAGGTTGTGACACAGATGGCGATCACCGCGCCAGACATCGAGAGATTCACAGCTGAGCGCACAAACGCCGGTCATGGGATGTCAGGGGTGGTGCCCGGAGCCGGACTCGAACCGGCACGGCCGTTGCCGGCCAACGGATTTTAAGTCCGTTGCGTCTACCAGTTTCGCCACCCGGGCCCGTCCGCAGGACTGGAAATGGAGGCTAGGGTCGGAATCGAACCGGCGTCCACGGCTTTGCAGGCCGCTGCATGACCACTCTGCCACCTAGCCTCACCCAAAACATTGAAAGAGCGCGAAATTTACCACATCGAGGCAGCAATTTCGCCGCTTCCAGCCGGCTGCAACGCCACAAAAACAAAAACCCCGGCTCGACACCGAGGTTTTGTATCTGGAGCGGGAAACGAGGCTCGAACTCGCGACCTCAACCTTGGCAAGGTTGCGCTCTACCAACTGAGCTATTCCCGCCTGGAAGGAGCGTATTTTAGGGCCGAACCGTGTTCTGTCAAGGACTCCGCCAATATCAGCGCTGGCGCGTCAATTCCGGCCACGCCGCCACCAGGTACATCACCATGCTCCAGAGCGTGAGAATCGCCGCCGCATAGAGCAACCACAGGCCGATGGCATAGATCGGCAGGCCATAGGCGTCGTAGCGATACAGCATCAACCCGGTGGCAAGCATCTGCAGCGCGGTTTTCATTTTGCCCAGCCACGACACTGCAACGTGCTGCCTGACACCCAGCGATGACATCCATTCGCGCAATGCCGAGATGGTGATTTCGCGGCCGATGATCACGATGACGGCAACCGCAAGCAGCCAGTTGTGATCGGCCCAGACCAGCAGCACCAGGGCTGTCGTCACCATGACCTTGTCGGCCACGGGATCGAGAAACGCACCGAACGCGGAGGTTTCACCCAGCCGGCGCGCGTAATATCCGTCCAGCCAGTCGGTTGCGCCGGCGAGGAAATAGATACCGGCCGAAAGCGGGTACATCCAGTCGTACGGCAGGAAAAACACCACAACCAGGACCGGAATGAGCAGGATGCGAATCAGCGTCAGGATGTTCGGAAGATTGAATCTCATCTGAATAGACCGCAGCACCTCGAGTTAATGAAACATCCCGTAGATCCGTTCTGCCAGCGCCTGGCTGATTCCCTGAATTTGCTTCAGATCTTCCACGCCCGCGCGAGCAACGCCCTGCAAGCCGCCGAATTGTTTGAGCAGTTGCTGCCGGCGTTTCGGCCCCAATCCCGGAATTTCCTCCAGTGGCGACGTGTTGCGCGCTCTCGCCCGCCGCTGCCGGTGTCCGGTAATGGCGAACCGGTGCGCTTCGTCGCGAATCTGCTGGATCAGATGCAGGGCCGGTGAGTCAGCCGGGAGTATAAGTGGCTCATCGCGAGCCGACAAGAAAAGCTGCTCCAGTCCCGGGCGGCGACTCGGACCCTTGGCGACGCCCACCAGCAGCACGCCTTCAACCTGCAGTTCCTCCATGACCTGCTCGGCCATGTGCAGTTGTCCCTTGCCTCCGTCAATGAACAGCACATCCGGAATCATCCCTTCGCCGCGCTTGAGGCGCGTATAGCGTCGCGTCAATGCTTCCCGCATGGCGGCGTAATCGTCCCCCGGTGTGATGTTTTCAATGTTGAAACGGCGGTAATCGCCCTTGCGTGGGCCTTGCTGGTCGAACACCACGCACGATGCCACTGTCCCCTCGCCCATCGTGTGACTGATATCGAAACATTCGAGCCGCGCCGGCAACTGCTCCAGTTCGAGCACATCCTGCAGCGATTCGAACCGTTGCCGCATTCCGGCGTCGATTGCCAGGCGCATCGTCAGCGCCTGTTCCGCCGTGAGGCGGGTTTGATGGAGCAGCTTGCGGCGTTCTCCGCGCAGCGGATGCACGATCTGCACGCGCCGGCCGGACTGTTCGCTCAAGGTCTGCTGCAACAGCGGTTCGTCGTCAACTTCGTGCTGCAGCAGAATCTGTCTGGGCACTTCGCGCTCCAGGTAATATTGCGGCAGGAATGCGGAGACAACTTCCCGTTCGCCGGTGTCGGCGCTCACGCGCGGAAAATAGTTGCGGCTGCCGAGGTTGCGTCCGCCCCGCACAAAGACCACCGTAACACACGCCAAACCTGCCTTGACGCTGGCCGCAATGGCATCGTGATCGCCTTCGTCGCCACTGATGTGCTGATGCGCGACGGTTTTGCGCAGGCTTGCGATCTGGTCCCGGTATCGTGCCGCCAGTTCGAAGTCGAGCCGCTCAGCTGCGCGTTCCATGCGCTCCACGATTGCATCAATCACTTCGCGATTCCGCCCCTCCAGAAACAGCACCGCATTCTGTACATCCCGCGCGTAATCATCTTCGCTGATCAGTCCCACGCAGGGTGCGGAACAGCGCTTGATCTGGTATTGGAGACACGGCCGGCTGCGATTACGGAAAAACGTATCATTGCACTGGCGCAGCAGAAACAGCTTTTGCAGCAGATTGACTGTTTCACGGGCCGAATGGGCGCTGGGATAGGGACCGAAATAGCGGCCTGCTTCACGACGACGTCCCCGATACAGGGTCAGCCTCGGAAACGGCTGATCGTCCACCAGTCTGATATACGGGTAACTCTTGTCGTCGCGCAGCACCACGTTGTAGCGTGGCCGATGCTGTTTGATGAGATTGTTTTCCAGCAGCAGCGCTTCGACTTCGGTATGCGTGCCGGTTACCTCGATGGACACCATGTGCGCCATCATGGATTGTGTCTTGAGCGGCAGACCGCTGCTGCGAAAATAACTGGCGAGGCGTTTCTTCAGATTGCGCGCCTTGCCGACATACAGGATGTCGCCGCGCGCATCCAGCATCCGGTAAACGCCCGGGGAACGGGTGACGTTGGCAAGAAATCTTGCGCTGTCGAACTGCGTGGTATCGTCCGGCGTGTCGCTCACGGCTGTACCAGTTTTTTCGCTTTCTCCATCACCGCGACGAACATCGGCTCGGTCAGGCGGCGCGTTTGTGTGTTGTAGCGGCTGCAGTGATAGGAATCGAGCAATACCTTCCCCTGCTCCAGCCTGTGGGTCGCGCCGTGTCTGAAAACGTAGTCACGCTGCCTGAGTCCGAAGGCGCGAATCACCGCCTCGTGCGCGATGCGGCCCAGCGCCATGATAACGGCTTGCTCCGGCAGGGTTTCAAGTTCGGCTTTCAGGAATGAATTGCAGCGGACAATCTCGGGGCCCGTGGGTTTGTTGGCCGGCGGCAGGCATTTGACGGCGTTGGTGATCCGGCAATTGATCAGGCGCAGGCGGTCGCTCGCCGAGCGCGATTCGGCCGCCGTGGCAAAGCCGAAGCGGTGCAATGTCTTATATAGAAGAATGCCGGCGTAATCGCCGGTAAAGGGCCGGCCCGTCGCATTCGCCCCGTGCATGCCGGGCGCCAGCCCGACAATCAGCAAGTGCGCCTTCCGGTCGCCAAATGGCGGTACCGGTTTCGCGTGATAGTCCGGGTGGTCGGCACGCACGTCGGCGAGAAAACGCGCCAGTCGCGGACAGCGCGTGCAGGCAGGATCGAAACAGGATTGGTTCATGCCGGCAAGTTTACCGGCCTGGCGCGCGGCAGACGAGAGGAACGTCAGTCGGCCCCGGTGGGTGTGTCGGAAAGCACGTCGTAGCGCAAGGCGAGGCGCGTCAGCTCCACGTCGTTACTCACGTCCAGCTTCTCGAACAGGCGGGACCGATAGGTGCTGACTGTCTTGGGACTGAGATGCAGTTGCTCGGATATCGCCTGCAATTCCTGCCCGGTGATGACCATCAGCATCACCTGCATTTCGCGCTGCGAAAGCTTTTCAAACGGCGACGCTTTGCTGCCGTCCAGCTTGGCGAGTGCCAGCTGCTGCGCAATGGATGCAGTGATATAGCGCTCACCTGCGTGCACCTTGCGCACCGCAGTCACGACCTCGTCGGCGGCACAGTCCTTGGTCAGATACCCCTGGGCGCCCGCCTCCAGCAAGCGCAGCGGAAACGGCTCGCTGGCATGCACGGTGACCGCGATGACCTTGAAGCTGGCATTGTAGGCATGCAGTTTGCGGGTTGCTTCCAGCCCGCCGATGCCCGGCATGTTGACATCCATGAGGATCACGTCGGGCTTGAGTTCGCGCGCCAGCGTCACGGCTTCCTCGCCGGAGGTGGCTTCGGCCACAATACGGATATCCGGCGCTTCTTCGAGTATCAGACGAATCCCTGTCCGTACAAGCTTGTGGTCATCCACCAGCAGGACACGGATCATTCATTACTCCCACATAGCCAGGTCGGCTTCCCCTGCCGAAAAGATTACGTCAATTCCGCGAATTTGCCCAGAGGACCGGCGGCTTTTCGGTCAATCCATATGCTCAACCACCGCAGCGCCGAATCCTGAGCAGCCTACCAAGGTGGCTCCCGGTATCAGGCTCTGCATTTTCTCCTCGACGTTGCGTCGCGCCGCGATGTCGCGCTTCGAAACCCGGATCGCCTGCCGCAAGCGGGCCAGGTCGTAGGTCATGATCTTGGCCGCAATGGTATTCGCCACACCTTGCATGATCCTGTCCGCGGCTTCCGTCCAGCCGAGATAACGCAGCATCATTTCCGCCGAAAGAATCAGCGACCCCGGGTTGACCTGATCCTTGCCGGCAAAACCCGGCGCAGTGCCGTGTGTGGCTTCGAAGATCGCGATTGCATCCGATATGTTTGCACCCGGTGCAATACCGATTCCGCCCACCTGTGCCGCCAGCGCGTCGGAAATGTAGTCGCCGTTCAGGTTAAGCGTAGCTATCACATCGTAGTCCTCCGGCCGCATCAGAATCTGCTGCAGGAAGTTGTCGGCGATTACGTCCTTGACGACAATGTCGTGGCCGGTACGCGGGTTGCGGAATTTGCACCACGGTCCTCCGTCAATGTCGACCGCGCCGAATTCCTCTTTTGCCACCTGGTAGCCCCAGTTACGGAACGCACCTTCGGTGAACTTCATGATGTTGCCCTTGTGGACCAGCGTGACCGAGACGCGGTCGTTGTCGATCGCGTAGCGGATTGCCTTGCGCACCAGGCGTTGCGAGCCTTCCTTCGATACCGGTTTGATGCCGATCCCGGAACTGTTCGGAAAGCGGATGCCGGTTACGCCCATGTCGTGCTGAAGGAAATGGATTACCTTGTGCACTTCCGGCGTGCCGGCGGCCCATTCGATGCCGGCATAGATGTCCTCGGTGTTTTCGCGGAACACCACCATGTCGGTGAGTTCCGATTCCTTCATCGGCGTGGACACGCCGGGAAAATAGCGGATCGGCCGCACACAGGCATAGAGATCCAGAGTCTGGCGCATCGCCACATTCAGCGAGCGGATGCCGCCGCCGATTGGGGTACCCAGCGGCCCCTTGATGGAAACCACATATTCACGCATCGCTTCCAGCGTTTCGTCAGGCAGGTAGATGTCCTTGCCGTATTTCTGGACTGCCTTCTCTCCCGCATAGACTTCCATCCACGCGATCTTGCGTTTGCCGCCGTAGGCTTTCTCGACCGCGGCATTCACCACATTCTGCATGACCGGAGTGACGTCAATGCCGATGCCGTCGCCGACCACGAACGGAATCACGGGCCGGTCGGGAACATTGATACTGAAATCGGTATTGACAGTAATGCGCTCGCCGTCACGAGGTGGTGCGACCTTGTCGAATTTCATGTGGGGTGTCCTTCAGCCTGAATGGTGCAACGCAGACGCTGCCGGCATGGCGCCGGCGATTCGGAGCGGAATTTTATCATGGAGCAGCCGGCCGTCTGCACAAAGAAACGCCGGACCCGGCTGGGTCCGGCGCCAATTTGCCACCCCCGTCAAAATCAGGCAGTTGCCGGTTCGGCCTGCGCTTTTCTCGCTGTTTTCGTGACGAACTGCGCGTCTTCGGTCGAACCGGTCAACGCAGTCAGAGAAGACTTGTTGCCGGCAATGGTCTGTGTCACCGCATCGAAATAGCCGGTACCGACTTCGCGTTGATGGCGGGTAGCCGTGTAACCCTGCTTTTCCGCAGCAAACTCGGCTTCCTGCAATTCCACATAGGCTTCCATCTGGCGGTCCCGATAACCGTTCGCCAGGCTGAACATCGAATAGTTGAGTGCGTGAAATCCGGCCAGCGTAATGAACTGGAACCGGTACCCCATCGCCCCAAGCTCGCGCTGAAACTTCCGGATCGTCGCATCGTCGAGGTGTTTCTTCCAGTTGAAGGACGGCGAGCAGTTGTAGGCCAGCAGCTTGCCCGGATAGCGCGCATGAATGGCATCGGCAAACTCGCGTGCCTGGTCGAGATCGGGATGCGAGGTTTCGCACCAAACCAGGTCCGCGTACGGCGCATACGCCAGGCCGCGGGCGATGGCCTGCGGCAAACCTGCCCGAACCTGGAAATAGCCTTCCGCGGTGCGTTCACCGGTACAGAACGGCTTGTCGTTGTCGTCGATATCCGAGGTCAGCAGCGAGGCTGCGTCCGCGTCGGTGCGTGCGACGATCAAGGTCGGTACCCCGAGCAGATCGGCCGCAAGTCGGGCGGCGACAAGTTTCTGCACGGCTTCGGAGGTCGGCACCAGAACTTTTCCGCCCATGTGACCGCATTTCTTCGCAGCCGCCAGTTGATCCTCGAAATGGACGCCGGCGGCACCTGCCTCGATCATCGCTTTCATGAGTTCAAAGGCATTCAGCACGCCGCCGAATCCCGCTTCCGCATCCGCCACGATCGGCAGGAACGGATCGAACCCGTCATCCTTGCCTTCGGCCTTCAGAATCTGGTCGAGCCGTTGCAACGCGTTGTTGATGCGGCGCACCAGCGCCGGTACTGCGTCCGCGGGATAAAGCGACTGATCCGGATACATCTGGCCTGCGGTGTTGGCATCGGCGGCAACCTGCCAGCCGGAGCAGTAGATGGCCTGGAGTCCGGCCTTGGCCTGTTGCATGGCCTGATTGCCTGTCAACGCGCCGAGCGCATTCACAAACTGCTCGCTGTGCAATGCACGCCACAGGCGTTCAGCGCCGCGTCGCGCCAGCGTGTATTCCAATTGCACCGTGCCACGCAGGCGAATGACGTCCGCTGCGCCGTATGGCCGGCGTATCCCGTTCCAGCGAGGCGACCGTTCCCATTCCTGTTCGAGCATCCGGATTGACTGTTGATCACTCATGACACACTCCTCCCCTACCCGGTTACAGCAATTGATATGCATCCAGCGTCAGAAATTCGACGAACGTTTCAGCGCTGACAAGATGTTTCAGAAGCGACGATGCGGTTTCGATGTTTTTTCGCACCGCTGCATCGCCCGTCGCACCGAGCAAAACTGCGGTTTCTTCATCGCGCACTTTCTCTACCAGTTCGCTTGATATGGTTCTGCCATCGTCCAGCCGTACGTCCCGATGATGCGTCCACTGCCAGAGCTGGGCGCGGGCAATTTCCGCTGTTGCCGCATCCTCCATCAGGTGATTGATCGGCACACAGCCATTCCCTGCCAGCCACGCGGCAAGGTATTGAATGGATACGCTGACGTTATTGCGAAGCCCGGCATCGGTAATCGTGCCTTGCGGCACCTGCAACAGATCTGCAGCGGTTACGTCAACATCGTCGCGCAGCCGTGCAAGCTGATTGGGTCCACTCAAATGCCGGTCAAAGACCTTCAGCGCAACCGGCACCAGACCGGGATGCGCTACCCAGGTGCCGTCATGACCATCGCCCGCCTCACGCTCCTTGTCCGCACGCACTTTGTCGATTGCAGTGGAATTGGCTGCATCGTCGCCCTTGATCGGAATCTGCGCCGCCATGCCGCCCATCGCCAATGCACCACGGCGGTGACAGGTTTTGATGAGCAGCTGCGAATAGGAACGCAGGAAGTGCGTCGTCATCGTCACCTGATTGCGTTCAGGCAACACGAACTTGCGATGCGCATGCAGCTTCTTGATGAAACTGAAAATGTAGTCCCAGCGCCCGCAGTTCAAGCCGACGATGTTTTCGCGCAAGGCATGGAGAATCTCGTCCATCTCGAATGCCGCGGGCAGGGTTTCGATCAGCACGGTTACCTTGACGCTTCCGGCCGGAAGAGCAAGTGCCTGTTCGGCGTGCACAATCACATCGTGCCATAGCTGCGCTTCCTCATGGCTCTCGAGCTTGGGCAGATAGAAATAGGGGCCGGTGCCGCGCTTGAGAAGCTCGTGCGCGTTGTGAAAGAGGTAAAGTCCGAAATCGAACAAGGCAGCCGGGATCGCCCGCCCATCAACCTGCACATGCTTTTCGGTGAGATGCCAGCCGCGCGGGCGCACGATCAGGACCGCGGTTTGCCGGTTCAGTTGATACCGTTTTCCGTCCGCACTGGTGTAGACGATCTGACGCCGCACGGCGTCGAAGAGATTGCGCTGCCCGTCAATCACGTTGATCCAGGTTGGCGCAAGCGAATCTTCAAAATCGGCCATGAATGCGCGCGCCCCGGAGTTGAGCGCGTTGATGATCATCTTGCGCTCGACCGGCCCGGTGATCTCCACGCGGCGATCCAGCAAGTCGTCCGGAATTCCACCGACTTGCCAATCCGAACGGCGGATTTCCGCCGTGTCCGCGCGAAAGTCCGGCAACTCGCCCCGGTCCAGGCGTGCCTGCCGCGCCTGCCGGGCGTCCAGCAACGTGTCCACTCTGGATGCGAAGCGATCCACCAGTCCGGCAAGGAAGTCAGCGGCCTCGGCATCCAGCATCCCGGCCTGATGCGCGCGGGCGGGCCCGGTCAACGCCAGCCTGGAGCCGGTCGCCTGATGGGTGCGGCGGCGCTCCTGCATATCTAGCCTCCTGTACTGTGATTGCCCGATTGCAGCCGAGCCTGCGCCCGGCCTTGCATCTTGTAAAGCCAATTGCTTCAATGTCTTTCATTGAAATTTGCAATACTGAGACGGCATGGCCCGGCAGAACCGCTACTATCGTCACAGTCGTCTGGCCCAGCTGCGGGCTTTTTGTCATGCGGTCCGGGAAGGCGGGATTTCCAAGGCGGCTGAAAAACTTGAACTGGCGCAGCCCACGGTCTCCCTGCAGATCCAGGCGCTGGAACAGGAGCTTGGGGAAATTCTGCTGGAGCGGCGCGGCCCCCGAATTCAGCCGACGCCCGCGGGACAGGCGCTGTACGAACTCGCCGTGCCGCTTGTTCAAGGCATGGACACCCTGCCCCAAGCGCTCGCCGACCGCTTCGGCAATCTAAACAGCGGTGAGATCAACATCGCCACCGGTGAATCCACGCTGCTCTATCTGCTGCCCGGCTACGTGCGGGAGTTTGCCGACCAGTATCCCGGGATTCACCTGCGACTGCACAACGTTACCGGGCGCAACGGCATGGCGATGCTGCGTTCAGATGAAGTGGACTTTGCGGTCGGATCGCTCTTCGATGTGCCGGACGACATGGTTTACAAGTCGCTGTTCACCTTTGAGTCCATGTTGATCACCGCAATGGATCATCCTCTGGTGGATCTGCCACAGATCACGCTGAAGGACATCGCCGAATACGGTCTGATTCTGCCACCACAGAACCTGAGTACCTGGCGCCGCGTGGATCAGGTTTTCCGCGCCAACAAACTCAAGTACCGCGTGCGACTCGAAGTCGGCGGCTGGGAAGTGATCAAGCGCTATGTCGAGGAAGGCCTGGGCATTTCGATTGTCACCAGCATCTGCCTCAGACAAAGCTACCGGCTGCGCGCGTTCTCGCTGCGCGAGTATTTTCCGAAACGGACCTATGGCGTGGTCTACCGGCGCGGCAAATTTCTCACCCCGCAGGCACGCCGGTTCATCGAATTGATGGACAAGCGGTTTTTCAGCAGCGACGACGCCGGAACGGCAACCCATGCTGATCCTGTTTAACAAGCCGTATGGCGTGATCTGCCAGTTCAGCGGCGATGGCAAAAGGCCGACACTGGCCGATTTCATTCCGGTCAGGAACGTCTATCCGGCGGGACGGCTGGATACAGACAGCGAAGGGCTGTTGCTGCTGACCGACGATGGCAGATTGCAGAATCGTATCAGCCATCCGCGGCACAAGCTGTCCAAAACCTACCTTGCCCAGGTTGAACGCATTCCGGGTGAAGCCGATCTAGAACAATTACGCCGCGGCGTGATGCTGAACGATGGACCAACACTACCGGCCGGTGCGCGGCTCGTCGGCGAACCGCAAAATCTGTGGCCACGTGATCCGCCGATCCGGTTCCGGAAACTCATTCCTACCGCGTGGATCGAACTTACGCTGCGTGAGGGCCGCAATCGCCAAGTGCGGCGCATGACCGCCGCGATCGGTTATCCGACACTCAGATTGATTCGCTGGAAAATCGGAGGCTGGACGCTGGACGGCCTGCAGCCCGGGGAATGGCGTGAGTCAGAAATTTCCGCGCCGCCCGTTTGATCTTGTTGAATTACTTTCTTGCCTTGCGCGCAACAATCCGCATCGCCATCTCCAGCGCCTGCTCGTAATTGAGCCGCGGATCAACCTGCGACTTGTAGGCACGTTCCAGATCGGTGTCGGTGAGGCCTCGCGCACCGCCGGTGCACTCGGTAACATCGTCGCCGGTGAGTTCAAAATGCACGCCCGCCAGAATGCTGCCGAGACGTTCGTGCAGCGCGAACGCCGCTTCCAGTTCTTCCAGGATGTTCTCGAAGCGCCGCGTCTTGATACCACTGGCCGTAGTCTCGGTGTTGCCGTGCATGGGATCGCAGATCCAGAGCACCTGCCTGCCCGCCCTGCGCACGGCTTCGACCAGCGGCGGCAGTTTTTCATTGATGCGGCCGGCACCAAAGCGATGGATCAACGTCAACCGGCCCAGTTCGTTTTCCGGATTCAGAATTCCGCATAGCTCGATGAGTTGCGCATCGGTCATGCCCGGGCCGACTTTCACGGCAACCGGATTTGCAATGCCGCGGAAATATTCGACGTGCGCGCCACTGAGATCGGCGGTGCGCATGCCAATCCAGGGATAATGCGTTGCCAGGTTGTACCAGCGCCCCGCTTCCGGCACGAACTGGGTCTGTGCCTGCTCATATAAAAGGTGCAGACCTTCGTGGCTGGTAAAAAAATCGATGCGGCCGCTTTCGCTCAGGGTCTGACCGGAAATCGTTTCCATGAACGTGAGCGAATCGACAATGGACTGCACGATGCGCCTGTACTCCGCTTCCAGCGGCGAGTTGCGCACGAAATCGAGATCCCAGTATTCCGGGTGATGCAAATCGGCAAAGCCGCCATCCACCATGGCGCGTACGTAGTTCAGGGTGAGTGCTGCGTGTTCGTAACCGCGCAACATCAGATCGGGATTGGGCTGTCGCTCGCTGGCGCTGAATCCCGCGCGGTTGATGAGATCGCCGCGATAACTGGGCAGGGTGATTTCGCCGCGCGTTTCCGTTTCCGTTGATCGCGGCTTGGCATACTGCCCGGCGATCCGGCCCACGCGAATCACACGTTTCTTGAGGCCGTGCACCAGAACCAGACTCATCTGCAGCAGGATCTTGAGCTTGTTGGCGATGGGGTCGGCTGTGCAGTCGTCGAAGTTCTCGGCACAATCACCTCCCTGCAGCAGAAAGCGCTCGCCGCGTCCGGCCTCCGCCAGTTGACGGCGCAGCTTGTCCACTTCACCCCAGGTTACCAGCGGCGGAAGGCGGCGGATTTCAGCCAGCACCCGTTCGACCGCAATGCCGTCGGCATACAACGGCTGCTGTCCGGCAATCCTCGATTGCCAGCTGTCCGGTGTCCACAGATGATGCAGCTTGTGATCCATATGCGTGGCAATGCTACACGGGAGGCGTCGCTTTGGGAAAGTGCGGGATGCGGCGCAGCGTCCGTTTATGGCAAAATGGCGGTTTTCCGCCCGCCCTGTCAGTCGCGCCTTGACCCGGAGCAACCGGCGCATTTCTGCGCGTTTTTCGTCCGGCCGGGCGATCGCTGCGCGGAGACCCGGGATTGATCCTGAGCGGGACCCGTTGCCGTTGCGCCGTTCACAGCTTGACCAGGAGTCGCATACATGTCGGATATCAAAAACCTACTTTCCAGTCTCGGCCTCGAGCAGGACAACGCAGGCACCTGGACCAGCACCGGCGGCTGGCGGAAGTCCAGCGGCGGCAAGGTCATCAGTTCCATCAATCCGGCAAGCGGCGAAGTGATCGCGAAAGTCCATTGCGCCACAGAAGCCGATTACGACCAGGTCATCCGCGATGCGCAGGAAGCCTTCAAGGTGTGGCGCGAAGTGCCGGCCCCGAAGCGCGGCGAAGCGGTCCGCTTGATGGGCGAAGCCCTGCGTCAGCACAAGGACGCGCTCGGCAGCCTGGTGTCGCTCGAAATGGGCAAGATCAAGCCCGAAGGCGACGGTGAAGTGCAGGAAATGATTGACATCGCGGATTTCGCGGTCGGTCAGTCGCGTATGCTGTACGGCAAGACCATGCATTCCGAACGCCTCCATCACCGCATGTACGAGCAATGGCATCCACTGGGCGTCGTCGGTGTGATTTCGGCATTCAATTTCCCGGTTGCGGTCTGGTCATGGAACGCATTCCTCGCTGCAATCTGCGGCAACGTTACCGTCTGGAAACCCTCCCCCCGCACGCCGCTGTGCGCCATCGCGGTGCAGCACATCGTGAACCGAGTACTCAAGGAACACGGTTACCCGGCGATCTTCTCGCTGTTTGTTGGCGACAACGCCCTTGCCGAACAGTTCGTCAAGGACGAACGGGTAGCGCTGATTTCGTTTACCGGTTCCAGCGCCGTCGGCCGCCGGGTCGGTGAAATGGTGGCTGCCCGCATGGGCAAATCGCTGCTGGAATTGGGTGGCAACAACGCGATTATCGTGGACGAAACCGCGGACCTCAAACTTGCAGTGCCGGCAATCGTGTTCGGCGCCGTCGGTACCGCCGGCCAGCGTTGCACATCAACCCGCCGGCTCATCGTGCACGAGTCCATCGTTGACGATCTGGTAAAGAAACTCGCCGCCGCCTACAAACAGGTTCGCATCGGCGATCCCCTGGACAGCACCACGCTGATGGGCCCGCTGACCAGCGCGGATTCCGTGAGTCGTTACAAGGCCGCGATCGAGGCTGCCAGAAAAGCCGGCGGTGAACTGGTATGCGGTGGCAGAACGATTGATCGCGCCGGATTCTTTGTGGAACCGGCGATCGTACGCGCAAACAACGACTGGGAGATCGTCAAAACCGAGACGTTTGCGCCGATTCTCTATGTCATGTCCTACAAGACACTGGAAGAAGCCGTGCGTATGCACAATGACGTACCGCAGGGACTGTCTTCCGCCATATTTACAACCAATCTGAAGAACGCCGAATATTTCCTCTCCGCACTCGGCAGTGACTGCGGCATCGCCAACGTCAACATCGGCACATCCGGCGCCGAAATCGGCGGCGCCTTCGGCGGGGAGAAAGAAACCGGCGGCGGCCGCGAGTCGGGTTCCGATGCCTGGCAGGCCTATATGCGGCGCCAGACCAACACCATCAACTGGTCGAATGCACTGCCGCTGGCACAGGGCATCAAGTTCGATATCGGCTGAAGTTTCGAACTGCACCACCGCAACAAAACGCCGCGCATTGCGCGGCGTTTTTGTGCGCTCATTCATTTCAACTGGAAGCTGCTATCTGTCCTCAAAACGGTTTTTGTCGCGATTCTTGCGCACTTTGAGCGCATCGAACACGCGCCCGTTCATGACGATGTAGATTCCCGGCGGCATGCTCTGTGCTGCAACCACCGCGCCACCGATATTGAAAATCGCGTCGCTGCCCCGGAAACGGGCCGGGTTCAATGCGCCCGTCAGAACGATGGTTTTGCCGCCGATACCCTGCAATGCGGCAGCCGTGTCGGTCATGGTATCGGTGCCGTGCGTGATCAGCACACGACGCTCAGTACAACCGTCAACCGCGTCGCGGATCGCCCGGCGATCGGCATCGGTCAGGTCGAGACTGTCCTTGCGCATCAGCGAAGTGATCTGAAACGGAAACCCGACACCGGTTTCCCGCAGGATATCGCCGATCTGCGGTTCGCCCACTTCGTATTCGCTCTTGGCGTCGAAGTAGATCTTGTCGATCGTCCCGCCGGTGGTAAAAATGCGCATGGGTTCCATTTTTGGTACAGCTCCAGAACAAATCAGTTGAATGGCAGCCCCAGATACAGATAAAGCGACTGATTTCCACCCTGGGAAAAACCCGCGCCGAAATACAACGGCCCCAGCGCGGTATCGGCACCGAGGAACAACGCGGTTCCGTACTTCAATTGCGCCGGACTGATTCTGGCAGTGTTGTCCCAGATGTTGCCCGCCTCGAGGCTTGCACCGACATACAGGCCATTGCCCAGCACGCTGGGAAGATTGGCGATACGGTTCAGATAGATGGCGCGAGCGGAGAGCAGCTTCTGCCCGCGCAATTGCTGCTGGCGCAGACCGGAGAGAGACAGGAAGCCGCCCAGCGTGAACTGGTCGTAAAGTGGAATGTCGGAACCGAGGGAAGAGCCTGCTTCGGCGGAGAGAATGACGGTATGGTCACCGTTGCCGATCGCCTCGCTTCCCGATACATCCAGCCTGTTGTAGGTTATGTCACTGCCAAAAGCGCGGCGCGCGAACAACCCGCTGACCCTGAAATAGACGCCCGAAGTCGGAAAGCCGGGATCGCCTTCCAGTGTATCCAGCCCGAAGCGCAGCCGTGCTGCACCGACGCTGTCGCGATAGATCGGCAACGAGCTGTCGCCGATCCTGGGCTGCGCAATGAAATGCCCGTAACTCAGACCCATGCGCAATTCCGCGATGTTGCCGAACTCGCCTCCCACATCGAACCCGCCGCGCGTGGACTGGGCGCTGTATTCGGCGATGCGATTTTCTCCCTTGAAGAGATCAAATGAATTGTTCAGGTATTCAAACTGCGGGGCGATAAACGCCACTCCCGAATAGACAACGGGCTGGTAAAGCTCGGTATAAAAGCGCCGGGTCTTGCCGATCTCCAGCTGATTGCGCCATTCGCCACCCAGCCTGTCGAGTTCGCTGCGGGTCCAGCCAAACAGAAGATCATACTGGCTGCCACCCTCGAGATCGTCCGCAATGCCGATGCCGAACTTGAAGTAATTCGGACTCCAGGGTTTTTCGACCACCCTGACAAGCAGACCGGTTTGTCCAGTTTCGTGCTCGACTGAAATGTGCACGTAACGGAAATATCCAAGGTGATAGAGATTCTTGAGATCCTGATCAACGGCCGCGACGCTCCAGACGTCGCCGGGTTTGCTGACCAGATGGCTGCGGATCAGCAAGGTGGAAATACGCTGATTGCCGCGGATCTCTATAAAATCAATGTGCTTTACCACGGGCGGCTGATAGGCATGTGCCGCTTTGTATTCCGCATATTGTTCGGGAGACAATTGAAGCGACGTCAGGGGTGCCAGCACTTTCAGGGCATCCTGCTTTCCGATCGTTATTGCGTCGCCCATGCGATCGAAGTCGGTCGACGTGATGTCGCCTAGATCGGGACTGAGCAGCACATCACTGGATTTCAGTCCGGCCACGGAGGCCGTGACATTCTGCTGACCCAGAATCCTGATCACCTGCAACGACAGATTTACGACGTCTTGCGCGTCTCCGAGGGGACTGACCGGTGTCCCGACATTCACAGCGATAACAATCTGGGCACCCATGCTTCTGGCAATATCAATGGGCAGATTGCGAACCAGCCCGCCATCTGCCAGCAGATGACCTTGAAACTGGACCGGCGGATAGACGCCTGGCACCGACATGCTGGCGCGCAGCGCTTCGGCAAGATTGCCGTGATCAAGCACCACCAATTTGCCGGAGTCAATATCGGTGGCGACTGCCTTGAATGGAATCGGCAGTTTGCTGAAATCTTCGTTCGGGTCTGTCAGCAGGGTCAGGTCATTAAGCACCCGGCTCGGATCGTTGCCCGCTATCAGGCCCTGCGGAAAGAATGCCCGTCCGTTGGCATATCCGAACTCTGCCTGCACGATGTACCGGAGCTGATCCTGCTTTTCCTGGTAGGTCAGCAGATCGCGCTGCAGTTTGTTGGCCATGGTGGCCTGAAGGTCGGGATTTCTGAGTTCCCTGTCGAGTTGCTGTGCGCTCATGCCTGCCGCGTAAAGGCCGCCAATGATGGCGCCGATACTGGTACCGGCGATGCAGTCCACCGGAATATGAAGCTGTTGCAGCGCTTCCAGCACACCCACATGGGCGGCTCCGCGTGCACCTCCGCCGGAAAGCGCGAGGCAAATCCGCGGCCGCACCGTTTGCACCGGCATGTCGGGCTCCTGGGCCCGCGCCGTAACAGTGCAAAATGAAAAAAGAACTGCCAGCACGCATAACGTTGCAGTTCCGGTTGAACCCACTCTCGACATGGCGGTTCCGGTTGCGGGAGTTTGAATTGACGGTTCCGGAGGGCGACACAAAGTCGGTGCACATGTTACCGGAACCGCGTGGGCAGTGACAGTATGGACCTTGGTTGCCTTTGGCGGCGACGTCTGCTTAGATGTTCCGGATGCGCAAATTGGTTGCCATTCTGGTCGTGACGCTGCTGGGCGTAATCGGCTTGCTGTTGTCCAGCGGCGGCATGGCCGCCGACAAGCCGGGCGAGATTCTCCGGCTCCAGATCAATGGCCCGATCGGGCCCGCTACCGCCGAATACATCCAGCTGGGGCTGCAGGCAGCCGCTACCCGGCATGCCGAGCTGGTGTTGATCCAGATGGATACACCGGGCGGACTGAGCAGCGCGATGCGCGAAATCATCAAGGGAATTCTCGCTTCGCCGGTACCCGTGGTGACCTACGTCGCGCCCAGCGGCTCCCGCGCGGCCAGCGCCGGCACCTATATCCTCTATGCCAGCCATATCGCGGCGATGGCGCCCGCCACTGAATTGGGTGCCGCGACTCCCGTGCAACTGGTGGGTGACAAGTCTCCGACTCCAGCCAAGCCCGAAACTGCCGAAGACCGCAAAATCCTGAACGATGCCGTCGCCTATATTCGCGGTCTTGCAGCGCGGCGTGGACGTAATGCCGATTGGGCCGAACAGGCGGTTCGCAATGCGGCCAGCCTGACTGCAAGCGACGCGCTGAAACAGCATGTCATTGACCTGATGGCAGACAATACCCGCGATCTGCTCGCCAAACTTGATGGGCGTCAGGTTACGACCAGCGCCGGTTCGGTGACGCTGCATACGGCCGGTTTGTCAATCACCGACTATTCCCCCGGCTTGCGCGTTAAGTTTCTTGCCGTGCTGACTGATCCGACAGTTGCCTACATTCTGTTGCTGATCGGCATCTACGGCCTGGTATTCGAGGGCTATAACCCGGGTGGCGTATTGCCCGGCGTGGCGGGTGGCATCGCCCTGCTGCTCGCCTTGTATGCATTCAACATTCTGCCGGTGAATTTTGCGGGTCTTGCGCTGATTGCCCTCGGGATCCTGCTGTTTGTCACCGAAACATTCGTGCCTGCCTATGGCACGCTTACCATCGGAGGCCTGATCGCCTTTGTGATCGGCTCCATTATTCTGATGAATACGGGCGTTCCGGGATTCGACATTTCGCGCGGCGTCATCGGCGGCGTCAGTTCGGCGGCGGGTCTGATGGTCGTCGGCACACTCTGGCTTGCGATGCGCGCGCACCGCAAGCCGGTGGTGAGCGGCGCCGAGGAAATGATCGGAAGCACCGGCAAAGCCATGGTGGATTTCAGCAATGCCGGAGACGGGATCGTCCGCGTACACAGCGAGAACTGGAACGCATGGAGCCGCACACCGCTGCGGGCGGGAACGCCTGTCAGGGTGATCGCGCGTGACGGACTGAAATTGACGGTCGAAGAAACCGATAACGAGGAGCAATAGTCATGGGTATAGGGATTCTTGTCGTAGTCGTAATTGCCGCCATTCTCCTCTTCAGTTCCATCAAGATAATGAAGGAATATGAGCGTGGTGTGATTTTCACCTTCGGCCGCTTCAGTGGGGTGAAAGGTCCCGGCATCATTGTGGTCGTGCCCGTTGTCCAGCAGGTCGTAAAAGTCGATCTGCGCACTGTCGTCATGGACGTGCCGCCCCAGGACGTGATTTCCCGGGACAATGTTTCGGTCAAGGTGAATGCAGTCATCTATTTCCGGCTGGTTGATCCTGAAAAGGCAGTGATTCAGGTGGCCGATGTCTACGAGGCAACCAGTCAGCTCGCGCAGACTACCTTGCGCTCGGTACTCGGGCAGCACGAACTTGACGACATGCTGGCAGCGCGCGACAAGCTGAACGCCGACATCCAGAGCATCCTCGACCAGCACACCGACATCTGGGGCGTGAAGGTTTCCAATGTCGAAATCAAACAGGTGGATCTGGACGAAGGCATGATCCGTGCAATCGCGAAACAGGCCGAAGCGGAACGTCAGCGCCGCGCCAAGGTGATCAATGCCGAAGGCGAACTGCAGGCATCACAGAAACTCATGGAAGCCGCGCAGACACTGGTGCAACAGCCTCAGGCGATTCAGTTGCGCTATTTGCAGACGCTGGTGGAAGTGGCCGGCGACAAAACCAATACGATCGTGTTCCCGCTGCCAATGGACCTGATCGAACCGCTGCTGACCAAACTGCAAAAATGATCAGGCAATAACGAAAAAGGGCCGCGTCAGCGGCCCTTTTTGTTTCAA
>DASSOA010000056.1:0-7418 GCA_035701115.1 Gammaproteobacteria bacterium | reverse complement strand
GTATCGGCCACCAGCAGCATGACCGGTGCAGGCGCGTTGCAGCGTGCCGCGAGGTACTCGGTGTGACCGCTGAACGCGATGCCGGCGTCGTTGATCACCGCCTTGTTGACCGGCGCGGTAACCATCGCGGCAAATTCGCCGCTCAGACAGCCCTCCACAGCACGATCGAGAACAGCCAGCACGTACCCTGCATTTCCGGGGTCGAGCCGGCCCGGCGTCACCCGATTGCGTACCGGAATATCGAGCACCTGAAGCACACCGGCGTGCTGCGGGAGCGCCGCGTTGCGCCGGTAGGGTTCAAGTCGCAGCGCGATACTGAGCTGTTCCGCGCGAGCCTGCAGCACACGCATGTCGCCGATTGCGACCAGCGGAACAGCATGTGCGCGTTGCGCGAGCCTGACGCAGATATCGGGTCCGATGCCCGCCGGTTCGCCGGTGGTGAGCGCAATCGGCGCCAGCGGGCCGCTCATTGCCGGTCTCAGTTGCCGGTTGTCGCGTCGTCGAGGTGGTACTCGATGTACGCGGAACCCCGCAGCTGGCTCAGCCAGTCGCGCAGGATCTCGTCGGATTTGCGTGCATAGATTTCTTGAGATGCCTTGTTCTTGCGCGCTTCGTCGGTCTGATCCTCGCTGCGCCGCCCCAGTACCTGCACGATGTGCCAACCGTACTGGGTCTTGAACGGCTCGCTGATCTGTCCGACCTGCAACTTGTTCATTTCGCTTTCGAACGACGGGACCGTGGAGCCCGGATCCACCCAGCCCAGATCGCCGCCATTGTTGGCCGAACCCGGATCTTCGGAATACTGTTGCGCCAGTTTGGCAAAATCCGCGCCGGCGAGAATCTGTTTACGCAGCTCCTCCAGCTTTGCCTTGGCCTGAGCGTCTGTCATCAGCACGCTGGTCTTGAGCAGAATGTGACGCGCATGGGTCTGCGTGACCAGGACCTTGTTGTCCTGGCGCTTGATGTCGTCAAGCTTGATGATGTGAAAACCACTCGAGCTTCGTACCGGCTCGGAAATATCGCCCGGCTGCATGTTCGCGATCACCGAGGTAAAGAAGGTCGGCAACTCGGATTGTTTGCGCCAGCCGAGGTCGCCGCCCTTGAGCGCCTGTTGCCCGTCGGACGAGGCCACCGCGGTGGCGGCGAAATCCGCTCCGTGTTTGAGTTTGTCGTAAATCGCTTCGGCCTTCTTGCGCGCGGCGGCCACCTGATCGGCCGTGGGATTGAGCGGCGTCGCGATCAGAATCTGTGACAGGTGATACTGCGTGTTGGTGTCGCCGCTTTCCTGGTCCAGCTTCAATTGCGCATCCACTTCGCGCGGCGTGATGCGCATCTGGTCCTGAATGACCTGTTGCTGCAACTGCTGAATGATGATCTGATCCCGGAGTTGCTGCCGGAAGTCGGCGTAATTGATGCCTTCCTCCTTGAGCTTGTCCGGCAGTTCGGCCAGCGTAATCCCGTTACGTTCTGCGATACGGTTGATGGTCTGATTGACCTGATCGTCGCTCACCGTAATGCCCCGGCTGTCGGCCTGCTGCAACTGGAGCTTGGCGTTGATCATCTGATCCAGCACCTGCTTGCGCAGCACATTCATGGGTGGCAACGCGGTATTCTGCGCCTGGAGCTGCTGGGTAATTTCCGCGACACGTTTGTCGAGTTCGCTGCCGAGAATGACACCGTCGTTGACCACCGCAACGATCCGGTCCAGTTCGGTACCGGCGTGCGCGAGCTTGTCGTCCGCAGCGGGGTTGGCGTTGACCGGTTTGGCATCAGTAACCGGCGGCGGCGGTGGAGTGGAGGCGCAGCCCTGCGCCAGAATCAAAGCGGCGATAAAGACCGCCAGCAGGCGGAACGGACGTTTCAGCATGGGGTGCGGACCTGGTTCAGTGAGATGGAGACGGGTCTGAATAGCCTAGGATACCATTTTGCAGGAAGTCTTCGAGCCGATGGCCGATGGTGGCCAGTCCCTTGAGCTGCAATTCGAGAAAAAACTGCGAATCCGCCACCCCGGTCTGCGTGATGAACCGGCGGTGAACGAGCTGAAGCGTCCAGCAGCAACTGTCGTACTGCAGGCCGATAAAGCTTTCGAGCGTGAGACGGTTCTGGACGTCGTAGTTCCAGCGTCCAACCGTGCTCCAGCCGCCGCCCAGCGGCCAGTCCAGGGACAGGTCGGTCTGCTTGAGGTTCAGCGACCGGTTGTAGCGGTAGGCCAGATTGATCACCTGATGATAGGCGGGATGGAACTGCACTCCGACTGCGCCGAGGTCGGTCTGGCGGGTATACGGGTTCCACTGCTGCCCGTACGACGTGGACCATTCGTCGTTGATGTTGAATGTCAGGTTGCCGACCACGTCCGAGAACAGGTTGGTGTCCGGTGGCGTCGGGGTGCGACAGGAGGTGGGCAGCGGGCAATACTGCATCTGCACCTGACGGTCCTTGAAATAGCGGATTTCGCCGAGACTGGCTTCCACGATCTCCGAGCCGTCGCTGCCGTCCAGCAAGCGGCTGGTAAGCGCGTAGCTGAGCTGGTTCGCATCGCCCTGGCGATCGGCACCGAAATAGCGGTTATCGGTGAACAATTGCAGAAAGCTGAACTGGGGTTGTACCGCATCGAACAGCGGGATGTTGGACTGGTCGCGGTACGGAACATAGAGATAGAAAAGCCGCGGCTCCAGCGTCTGGATGTAATTGCCGTTATCGAAGTCGCGTTCCAGCGACAGACCGCTGTCCAGTGACAAAATCGGAAGTGTGCGAGTGATGTGGGTCTGCTGTCCGGTCAGCAGGTTGTCATTCAACGAGTAGTCCGTAAAGCGGAACGCTGCCGTGGGCGTGAAGTAGTAACCGGCGGTCCCGAACGTATCGCTGACGCTGGGTTTGATATCGGTGCGCAACGCGCCGATCCGGTCTTCGCGCTGGAATCGCACCAGCTCGGATTGCAGGCTGTATTGCGGTCCTTGCGACGCCGCATCGCTTTCCCAATCGAGCGTGACTTGCGGGAGTCGCCGGTACGGGTAACTGGTCGGCCGAATCAGCGGGTCGACAACCTGGAATCCCTGAAACTGGCCGCCGAAGTTCAGGTCTCCATCTGCCGACGCGTAGTTGATTGCCGCGTGCCGCTCCTGGATGGTACTCGCGATGGCAACCAGACTGTCGCCAAGATCCTGAAAATACAGGTTGTCCGACACCCAGTTGTACGCGGTATTGAATGCCCACCCGGGTTGCGCACCAAACGGCGTGTTGTCGTTGAACTGGAACAGGCCGCGGTCGCGGTTTGCCAGTTTGTCGTTTGGCAGGTAATTTAGATCGAATTGGCCCTTTGACCCGCCTTCCAGCAGATAGCGGAATTCGCCGCCGAGATCGAAGCCACGCTGGGAAATGTAGCGGGGTGACAGCGTGGCATCGTAGTTCGGCGCCAGATTGAAATAGTAAGGCAGCGTCACATCGCTGCCGGAACTGGTGGAATAGCCGAAACTCGGTGCCAGGAACCCGGATTTGCGGGCATCGTTCAACGGAAAGTTGATATACGGCGTCCAGAAGATCGGTACGTGATAGAAATCAATCACCACGTTATGGCCGATACCGGTGTTGGTGGATTGATCCATCAGCATCCGGGAGGCATGCAGCATCCAGTCCTGTTTGCCGACCGGGCAGGTCGTGTAATACATGTCGGTCAGGAGGTTGCGGTTCTTGTCCAGCATCTGCATCCGTGTGGCGCGACCGCGGCCGTGCCGCTGCGGCAACTGAAAGTTCGCCTGGTCCAGAACACCGCTTGCGGTATTGAGGTCGTAATCGGCGCTGTTCCCGTGCGCAGCGAGATTGGGGGAATAGAGCTGAACGTTGTTCGTGGCGTGGATTTTTCCGGTGACCGCGTCATACTCCATGCGTTCCGCCGTGAGTTGCCGCGAACCCTGCACCGCCTTCGGGTGGCCGGTGAAAATCGATATGCCATGAACGTAACCGTTCACGTCGTCTGCAGTCAGCGATGTCGGCTGCTGATCGTCGGGTGGCGCGCCTGGCGGAAGCGGCGCCACCGGCGAGGGAGGCAACGGCGGGCACCGGCCCCACAGGTCATAGCCGGTACCGTTGTTGGCTGTCGTGCCCGGGTTGGCCGGAGTCGCAGCCGGAGCAGATGTGGGCGGCGCAGCGAAGGCCGGTGCGGCGGCGAGCAGTGTGACGGCCAGAACGAACCCGCGGCCTTGTTGCACTGGTCAAGCTCCTGAATGACGCATCGTCAACGCGCGGCGTACAATCGCACACTTTAATACCCGGTTCAAATCCAGGGGTGCAGACATGCCGGAACGCGACGATGCGCTGCAGCGCTGGGTAGCGGATGAACTGAAACTGTCGCCGGTGCGGCTCCTGCCTGCGTCCGCGGACGCGAGCTTCCGGCGCTATTTCCGTGTCGAAACCGGGCGCGGTTCGGTGATAGTCATGGATGCGCCACCGCCTCAGGAAGACTGCCGTCCATTCGTGCGGATTGCGGAAATGTTGCGCAACGCAGGTGTGCATGCGCCAGAGGTGCTTGCAAAGGATCTGGCGCGCGGCTTCCTGCTGCTCACGGATCTCGGCACGCGGACCTACCTGGATGTGCTGGATGAGCACAACGCCGATGCGTTGTTTGGCGATGCGATTGATGCATTGTGTAAATGGCAGTCCGCCAGCCGCATTGATGAATTGCCACCGTACGACCGCGCCTTGCTGCGGCGCGAACTGAATCTGTTTCCGGAATGGTATGTCGCACGGCATCTCGGCATCCGGTTATCGGCGCACGAACAGAATGCGCTCGAAACCACCTTTCAGATGCTTGAGAACAGTGCATTGGCGCAGCCGCAGGTATTCGTGCATCGCGATTACATGCCGCGCAACCTGATGCTGAGTACGCCCAATCCGGGCGTGCTCGATTTTCAGGATGCAGTGTACGGACCGGTCACCTACGACGTGGTGTCACTGTTCCGGGACGCATTTGTCTCCTGGGATGAAGCGCGTGTGGCGGCCTGGTGCGCGCAATACCGCGAACGGGCGAAACGCAGTGGTTTGCCGGTGCAGGACGAACCCGAGTTCACTCGCGCACTGGACTGGATGGGCGTGCAGCGGCATCTCAAGGTGCTGGGTATTTTCGCACGGATCAAATACCGGGACGGCAAGCCGCACTATCTCGCGGATACGCCGCGCTTCGTCACTTACATACGGACGGTCGGCAGCCGCTATGCGGAGTTCGCGCCGCTGATTAAGTTGTTTGACCGGCTGGAGCGACACGCCGGATCTGAGGCGGTGGTGTCGTGAAGGCCATGATACTGGCGGCCGGTCGCGGCGAGCGGCTGCGGCCGCTGACCGATATCACGCCCAAGCCGCTGCTCGAAGTTCGCGGCAAGCCGCTGCTGCAGTGGCACATCGAGCGGTTGCGCGACGCAGGGTTCACGCGGCTCGTCGTCAACACATCGTGGCTGGCCGAACAAATCCAGAACTGGGGAGGCGATGGGTCGCGTTTCGGCGTTAGCATCCGGTATTCGTACGAGGGGCCGGAACCTCTGGAAACGGGCGGCGGGATCTACCGTGCGTTGCCCCTGCTGGGCAAGCAGCCGTTTCTGGTTGTCAACGGCGATATCTTTACGGATTTCCCGTTCGAGAATCTCAAACATGCGCTGAAGCCGGACGATCTTGCGCACCTGGTCATGGTGCCGAATCCTGCGCATCATCCCGAAGGCGATTTTTACCTCTCACCGATCGGACATCTGCGCACACACGGCGCGCCCAGGCTGACTTACAGCGGAATCGGCATCTACCGCCCGGAATTCTTCCGCGACTGCCGCAAGACGCGCTTCCCGCTGCTGCCCTGGCTCAAAAATGCGATGCAGATCGAGGCATTGAGCGGCGAGGAATACCGCGGCGAATGGTGCGATGTAGGCAGGCCGGAAAATCTGGACGCACTGAAATCCAAATAACTTCGCCCGCGGTGCCGCTGGACATTTGACGTCCGGCTGTTAAGCTCTGCGTTCACCGTTTTAAAAGAACATGGAGCGTACCGAATGAAGGGAATCCACCCCTGTCTCGCATTCGCCGGAATATTTTTCGCCTTGTCGTGCCATGCGGCCGCCACCGCGGTTTACCGCTGCAACACCGGCGGCAAGCTGGTTTACAGCTCCCGACCCTGCGGCAAAGATGCGCAGCGCCTCAAGCTGGACGACACTGAACACTCCATTTCGATGGTGACGCCGAAGTTGCCGCATGCGGCGGCTGGAACCAAAACGAAGCGTTCACATGAATCACAGCGCTGTCCTGCCGACCGGCTGAGTTCCACGGAACTCAGAAATCTGCGGATCAGTCATGCGATTGTGGTCTGTGAATCCGCCGATCAAGTTCGCGCCAGCTGGGGCAAGCCCAGTGCGGTCAAACGCACGGTGAGCAAGGATCATGTCAGGGAACGCTGGGTTTACAAGGATCGCAAAGGGCGGCCGTTGCGCTCGGTCAATTTTGAAGATGGAAAGGTTGTTTCTTTTCAAAAGTAGCGGGCGTCGGCACAAGGCGGCAGCGATTCCGCACTGCAAATACAAAACGCGGCATCTGCCGCGTTTTGTTTCTGTACGCCGGAAGACCGCGGTTACACGGCTGCTTCGTGCAGCAGTTCTTCCGCCTGTTTGTCGGCATGATAGGACGAGCGCACCAGTGCGCCGCTGGCGACGTGCTGGAACCCGATTTCGTGGCCGAAGGATTCAATCTGCCTGAATTCCTCCGGTGTGACGTAGCGGATTACCGGGTGATGGAATTTCGACGGCTGCAGATACTGTCCGACCGTGAGCATGTCCACATCGTGGGCGCGCAGGTCTTTCATGACCTCGAAAATCTCCGGCAGCTGTTCGCCAAGTCCGACCATGATGCCGGATTTGGTCAGCACGTCGGGGTGCGCTTCCTTGAACTTTTTCAGCAGCATCAGGGAATGCCGGTAATCGGAGCCGGGACGCACCTCGCGATAGATGCGCGGTACGGTTTCGAGATTGTGATTGAACACATCGGGCGGCGCGTCATTCATGAGCGCGATGGCAACGTCCATGCGGCCGCGGAAATCGGGCACCAGCACTTCGATACGGGTCTGCGGACTCTGTTCGCGGATCGCGCGAATGCAGTCCACGAAATGGCCGGCACCGCCGTCGCGCAGATCGTCGCGGTCCACGGAGGTGACCACGACGTAGCGCAGGCCCATGGCCTTGATGGTGCGGGCAAGGTTCGCCGGTTCGTCGGCATCGAGCGCACCCGGCCTTCCGTGCGCGACGTCGCAGAATGTGCAGCGGCGCGTGCAGATGTCGCCCATGATCATGAACGTCGCCGTGCCCTTGCCGAAGCATTCGCCGATGTTCGGACAGGAAGCTTCCTCACACACGGTGTGCAGGTGATTCTCGCGCAACACCTGTTTGAGGCGCGCG
>DASSOA010000055.1:0-5624 GCA_035701115.1 Gammaproteobacteria bacterium | reverse complement strand
GCGGAAATACCCGGTAAACCTCATCAAAGCGTTCACGGATCACGCTGTCTTGCTTTTGCTGGTAGGCGCCGATCCGCAAATTTTCCTCGACGGTCAGTTTGGGGAAAACCTTGCGTCCCTCCGGGATGCACGCGATTCCGGCAGCAATCACCCGATGGGTCGGGAGTCCTGCCAGCTCCTGTCCGTCGAAAACAATCCGGCCCTTGCGCGGCGGCGTCAGCCCCAGTACGGAGCGAACCAGTGTCGATTTTCCGGAGCCGTTGGAACCCAGAATACAGGTGATCTCTCCGGCACGCGCCGTGATGCTGACATCCGTCAGCACATCGGCCTTGTCATAAGCCGTAAAAATGTGTTCGACGACGAGGCTGCCTTCAACCATTGCCCGCTACCGCCTGGCCGAGGTACGCTTCCTGCACACGCAGATCTGCGGCGACTTCCCTGAATGCGCCTTCGCAGATTTTCTTCCCGTAGTTCAGCACGGCACAGTGCTCGGTAATGCGTTCGATCACGCTCATCTCGTGCTCGATGATGATGATTGTGAGACCCCTGATGCGGTCACGCGCCAGCAGAATGTCGTCCATCAGCTCGCGAGTTTCCTCCCGCGTCATGCCGGCCGACGGCTCGTCCAGCAGCAGCAGCTTCGGCTCGCTGACCAGCGCCCGGCAGATCTCCACCCGGCGGCGGTCAATCATGCCGAGCGCGCCTGCGGCGGAAAACAGCCGTTCCGCCAGATTGGCGTTGAACGTTTTCACCAGTAGCCGGGCCTTCGCAAAATTTTCCTCGAACTGCGCGCGAAGCCTGCCGCGCCGAAACAGATTGAACCACAAACCGTTGTCGAGCCGCTGATGGTTGCCGATCATGATGTTGTCGAAGACGGTCAGCGGCAGGCACAGCCGCGAGCGCTGAAAGGTGCGGGCGATGCCGGCGCGGTAGATGTTCTGCGGTGACAATTGACTGATGTCGCGCCCGTCCAGCACGATCTCGCCCGACGCAATTTCATAAATGCCGGTCACCGCGTTGAACAGCGTCGTCTTGCCGGAACCGTTGGGCCCTATCAACCCCAGAATCTGCCCACGCCCGACCGCCAGATCCAGACCGTCCAGTGCAGTCAGACCGCCAAAGCGTACCGTGACGCCACGGCAGGCCAGCAGTTCACTCACGGACTTCCGATCCCGGAAAATAGGCCCGCAGCCGGCGCGGCATGAGCCCCTGCGGACGAAACAGCAGGATCAGGATCACCAGAATACCGTACAGCAGAAACCGGTATTCCTGAATGAACTGCAGCTTTTCGGGCAGCATGATGATAATCGCAGCTGCCGGAATCACGCCCCACGGATTGCCGATTCCGCCCAGTATGATGATCGAAATCATGATCAACGAATCACTGAACGCGAAACTCGCCGGCGAAATGAATCCCTGCATCATGCCGTAGACGCCGCCGGCGATCCCGCACAGCAGATTACCCAATGTGAAGGCCGTGATCTTCCAGCGCGCCACACTGATGCCGAACGCCTTCGCCGCTGTCTCGTCGAGACGCACCGCATCCAGATTCAATCCAACCCACGACCGCTCGATTCGCAGCACGATTGCGATGCCACCGACCACCAACAGCAGGCTCAGCAGCAAGTAATTCATGTAAAACGAGATATCGATGCCGCCCAGCGACAGGCTGTTGTTGAATGACCATCCGAACAGATCGAGCCCTGGCAGGGTCAGCCCCTGCGGCCCCCCGAAGGTGTTGTTCACTTCCATGAACGTGCGGAACAGAATGCCGAAAGCGATGGTGACCAGCGCTTCGTAGTAGCCGTATGTCCGCAGCACCGGAAGAATCAGGATCGAGCCGATCAGCGCCGCCATCACGCCGCCGGCGGCAAGCACCGGCAGATGCGGTATCGCGGTATGCGCGCTGAGTACCGCCGTCGTGTAGGCGCCAATCCCGAAAAAGGCGGCGCCGGCGAAATTGATGATGCCCGCATAACCCGACTGAATATGCAGTCCCAGGCAGGCCGCAATGAACAGCAGCACCGTTGACAGCATCAGCAGCGGATAAGGTGCATTGTGAAAGAAACCCGCGACCACCAGCAGCGCCACCACCAGCAGCGCACTCGTCTTCCGACCATGATCGGCAAAACCGGCATTGGCGCGCGCGAGCAAGCCACATCGTGCGGCGACCACCGCGATAACTATGCCGGCAGCCAGCAATGCAAACACCGCCCACAACTGCTGCAGAAAGAGGAAAAGCAGAAGGAATACGGCGCACGTCACAATGGTGAAGGCCGCGGTCGCCCAGCCCCTGCCGTCCCGTCGTGCGGCGTGCGTCATACGCGCTCGCTGGTTTTTTCCGGAATCAGGCCGGTCGGCTTCCATGCGATCAGAATGATGATTGCCGCGAACGCAAACACGTTGTTGTAGGCACTCGAAAACGGCAGCGCGACGGAACCGATGGTCTGCAACGCGGCGAACAGGAACCCGCCGATGACTGCGCCGTAGATGTTGCCAAGCCCGCCGACGATGGCGGCGCTGAATCCGATTATTCCGAGCAGCAGCCCGATATTGAAGTTGATTTCACTGTAATAAAAGCCGTATACCACGCCGCCCAGCCCGCCCAGCGCCGAGCCCAGCGCAAATGTGATCAGAACGACACGTTCGAAATTGATCCCCATTATTTTCGCTGTCTCACCATCCTGCGCGATCGCGCGAATGGCAAGGCCCAATTTGGTCCGTGTCACAACCAGATCAACCGCAACGATCGTCAGTGCGCCGCCGATCAGCAGCAGCGCACTTCCGTATTGCAGCGTGAATCCGCCCCAGTGAAACGCGCCGCCCGGCAGCAGGCGCGGAAACGGCTGTGGCTCGGATCCGTTCGGGAAAAACAGCCGCACCAGCTCCCGCAGCACCGAACCCAGCATCAGTGTGATGAGCAGTGTGTTGAGCGAGGGCGCGCTGCGCAGCGGCAGCACGAAGTACTTTGCAACCACCGCGCCGAGCAATGCCATCCCCAGTCCTGCGGCCAGAACAACCCCTACTGCAAGCACGACAGGAGAATGAATGCCCAGCGCCTGCATGCCGAGAAACGACGCCAGGCCGGCAAACGCGCCCGCCATCAGCACGTCACCGTGGGAAAACTGGATGATGTCGAGTACGCCGAAGAAAAGGGTGAACCCTACCGCAACCATTGCGTAGACAACACCCAGCATCAAGCCGTTGAATGTGTACTGGGCAAACAGCCCGAACTCCATTCTTCCTCCCAGGTGCGAACGTCACCCCGATGCAAGCCGCTCCCCGGACCTCACGAATGAAACGCCGCGGTCGGCCGGGGAGCCGAGAATTACTTCTGTCCTGCCAGCTTGAGCTTGCCGCTGGCGTAATCGCTGTCCTTCCAGGGCATCCACTTGCCATTTTGAACAACATACACCGTCATAACCGGCACGCTGTTTTGTCCATGAGAATCGAATGTGATCGGCCCCAGAATAGAGTCGTAATCCTTGGTCTTGCCCAGTTCCGCCGTGACCTTCTTGCGGTCGGGTCCTACCGTTTCGACGGCATGGATCACCAGGTCGGTCGCAGCGAACGCAAAGGGGCCGTAGGCTTCCGGCGGATCCTTGTAGTGCTGCTCCGAATATTTCTGCAGAAAATACTTGCCGCCGGGTAGATCTTTCAACGGCGCGCCGCCACCGATCGCCAGCGTTCCCTTGGCGAGCGGGCCGAGCGCTGTGATAAAGGAATCGTTAAGGATTCCGGTCGTCCCGTCGAGTTGCGCCTGTATGCCGAGCTTGTCCATCTGGCTGCGAATGCGCACACCCACCGGCGTCAGGCCGCCGAAATAGATCACTTGCGGGTTCAATCCCTTGATCTTCGTCAGGATGGCAGTGAAGTCCTGCTGATCCGGACCGACACCAAACGTCGCAAGGATCTTGCCGCCATCCTGATCGAGATACTTCGTGAAATACTTGGCATGGCCTTTTCCGTAAGCAGTCGTGTCGTGAATGATTACAAAGGTTTTGTAACCCTTGCTCGTGATGAATTTCGCATTCACTTCATTTTGATTGATCATCGTGCCATCGACGCGATGAATCTCCGGAAAGTTGTTGCCGTAAGTGATGTCCGGCAGTACCGCTCCCCACACCACGATCGGAAACTGGAACTTGTGATAGACCGGGACCGCGGCCAGCGCGGCCGTTGAACAGTAGTTGGTGATCCCGGCGATAATGCTGGGGTCGGCCCCGGCCTTTGTGGCCACCCGCACCGCCACGTCAGGTTTGCATGCGCCGTCGTACGTGACCAGCTGGTAATGATATTTGTTTTTCGGGTTGGCGTTGGCAATGGTCACGGCAAGCTCCGCCGAGTTGCGTCCGCCGAGACCGATCGCGGAGTTGCCGCCGGTCAGCGGTCCGATGAACGCCAATTTGACATTCTCCTTCGCGAATACGGGTGTCATGAACGCCAGCAGTAAAGCACCAGCCAGCAGAGCCAGCTTGCCCTTGTATGCGTATTTCATCGTGATTCCCCTCCAGAAATGGGTTCCGAGAGTGCTCTCAAAACGCGGCATCATGACGATGTGATGCAACATCACGAGTCTCGCGGTTGCTGCAGTGGAGCCGGTGCTTCGCTTTGGATCCGGATATCGGCAGCACAGGAACCGGGAACGCGTATTCCATCGTGCTACGATACATCATTCTCAAACGATACACGGCTCGCGGAGCTATTATTTCAGCCCCCTGCATTCGTTGTAAACCACTTCGTTGCAACTGCGAGCGGTGAATTTCGGAATACCCGAAAACAAGAAAGCCCAATCCCATGGGTCGGACTTATTGATCGGGGTGCCTGACGATGACCTACTTTGGCTTTGACTAACGCGGCTTCGCCGCATAAGTCTACGCCGCAAGAAGCGCCTGTGGCGCGTCTTGTCGTAAACTCAACCAGGTCATCTCAGGCTGGTATAAACACAAAAGCCCGCACGAGGCGGGCTTTTGTGTTTGCATAGGTGCCTGACGATGACCTACTTTCGCACGGGGAATCCGCACTATCATCGGCGCGGAGTCGTTTCACGGTCCTGTTCGGAATGGGAAGGGGTGGTTCCAACTCGCCATGGTCGTCAGACGTAACTTGTCGCACCGGCGCATACACGCACCGGCACTCAAAAGGAAGAAGCAAATCCGGGTCGAATCATATCCGCGAACTATCCTTCAACTCCAGCTCAGAGTTATAGGATCAAGCCGCACGGTCAATTAGTACGGGTTAGCTTAACGCATTGCTGCGCTTCCACATCCCGCCTATCAACGTGGTGGTCTTCCACGAACCTTTAGGGAGGTCGAGCCTCCGGGAAGTCTCATCTTGAGGCGAGTTTCCCGCTTAGATGCTTTCAGCGGTTATCTCTTCCGCACTTAGCTACCCGGCGATGCCACTGGCGTGACAACCGGTACACCAGAGGTGCGTCCACTCCGGTCCTCTCGTACTAGGAGCAGCCCCCCTCAAACTTCCAACGCCCACTGCAGATAGGGACCAAACTGTCTCACGACGTTTTAAACCCAGCTCACGTACCACTTTAAATGGCGAACAGCCATACCCTTGGGACCGGCTACAGCCCCAGGATGTGATGAGCCGACATCGAGGTGCCAAACTCC
>DASSOA010000054.1:0-7850 GCA_035701115.1 Gammaproteobacteria bacterium | reverse complement strand
TGAACCCCGGCGCGAAGATCCACACCACCACGGGTGCCGCAATGACGCCCACCAGCGTCACGCCGAACAGCACCAGTCCGAAGGTGCCGGCGACCCGGTCGGTCAACTCCTGGACTTCCGGGTGCGTATGGGTGGTCTTGTATTCCGAGATCACCGGCACGAACGCGAGCGAAAAGGCCCCTTCGCCAAACGTCCGGCGCATGAAATTGGGAATCTTGAACGCCACGAAGAAGGCGTCCATGACCATTCCTGCGCCGAAGTAACGGGCCATCACCATATCCCGGATAAAACCCAGGATACGGGAGAGAAAGGTCATGCCACCCACCAGGGAGGTAGCCTTGAAGAGGGCGCGGGACATGGTCCGGGGTCCTGAAAATCAGGGGGTTATCAAAGCCGGGCATGATACCGGCCTTCGGCGCGCCCCGCCATGCATCAGGCCCCGGTTCCGTTGCAGATTCGGCGCAAAATCCGTATAGTACGCACCCTTTCCGGCCGCCCCGCGGCCCGTTACCGGATTTTGCAGGAGTCTTTACCTTGGCCAACACCAAGCAAGCCAAAAAGCGCGCCCGTCAGGCGGAAGCGCACCGCGAGCACAATGCCAGCCTGCGCGCCATGGCCCGCAGCTACATCAAGAAGGTCACCAAGCTGATCGCCGAAGGCAAGAAGGCCGAGGCCGAAGCTGCCTACAAGGCGGCAGTGCCGGTCATCGACAGCACCGCCAACAAGGGCCTGATTCACCAGAACAAGGCCGCGCGTCACAAGAGCCGCCTGAACGATCACATCAAGGCGATGAAAGCCTGATTGCGACGCGAGATTGAAATGAAAAAAAGCCGGCTCGATGCCGGCTTTTTTATTGCGCCGTTTCTTGCTCCCCGGTCGCTGCGCCAGCGACGCCTCGCAGGGTTTCCAGCCGCGTCATGATCTTCTGACACAGTTCCTCGGTTCCTTCCCCTGCCAGTCCCGAAATACGAAACACCGGACCCGTCCAGTTCATCCCTTTGACGATTGCCTCGCACCGGGCATCGCGTTCGTCTTTGGGTACCAGATCGAGCTTGTTCAGTACCAGCCAGCGTTCGCGGCCGGCAAGGTCCGGGCTGAATTTTTCAAGTTCATGCACGATCGCTTTTGCATCCGTCACCGGGTCGCCACTGCCTTCGTACGGCGCCACGTCAATGAGATGCAGCAAGAGGCGCGTGCGCTGCAGATGTTTCAGGAACTTGATGCCCAGCCCCTGTCCTTCAGCGGCGCCTTCAATCAGACCCGGAATATCCGCCATCACGAAACTGCGACCCATCCCAACCGAGACCACGCCGAGATTCGGATACAGTGTCGTGAACGGATAATCGGCAACTTTCGGTCGCGCGGCAGACACCGCGCGAATCAGCGTGGACTTGCCGGCGTTGGGCATGCCCAGCAGCCCGACATCCGCAATCACCTTGAGTTCGAGCTTGAGCGTGCGGCGCTCGCCCGGCGTACCCGGGGTGGACTGACGCGGCGCGCGATTAACGCTGCTCTTGAACCGCGCGTTGCCGAGACCGTGGAAACCGCCCTGCGCGACCTTCAGACGCTGACCGACTGCAACCAGATCGCCCAGCACTTCCCGCGTGTCCACATCCGTGACCGCCGTCCCCACCGGCACGTGCACGATCAAGTCCTCGCCGCCACGGCCGGTCATGTCGCGGCTCATGCCTTTCTGGCCCTGTTGCGCTTGATAGGTCCGGACCGCGCGAAAATCCGCCAGCGTGTTGAGATCCTCACGCGCTTCCAGCCAGACGCTGCCGCCGTCGCCGCCGTCGCCGCCATCCGGCCCGCCGAAGGGAATGAACTTTTCACGGCGGAAACTCACACAGCCGTTGCCGCCGTCGCCGGCGATGACTTTGATGATGGCTTCGTCAACAAACTTCATACGCATATTCCAAAACAAAAAGCCCCGCAAACCGCGGGGCTCTTCGATTCAACGAGCGGCTACCGGAATTACTCGGTGACCACACTCACGTAGCGGCGCTGCGGCTTGCCCCGCACTTCGAACTTGACCTTGCCGTCCGCCTTGGCAAACAGCGTGTGATCGCGGCCCATGCCGACGTTCACGCCGGCACGGTATTCCGTGCCGCGCTGGCGGATCAGGATGTTGCCCGCCACCGCCTGCTCGCCGCCAAACAGCTTGACGCCCAGGCGTTTCGATTCGGAGTCGCGGCCGTTACGGGTACTGCCGCCTGCTTTTTTGTGTGCCATGTCGGTCTAACCTCTCGCTCAACCGGCCTGGATGCCGGTGATCTGGACTTCGGTGTAATGCTGCTTGTGGCCGGCGCGACGACGGTAGTTCTTGCGGCGGCGCAGCTTGAAGATGAAAATCTTGTCGTGACGGCCCAGGCTCTTCACGGTGCCGCTGACTTTGCCGCCTTTGACAAACGGCGCACCCAGCACCGGCGCATCGCCGTCCTTGCCGACCATCAGCACACGGTCGAATTCGACCGGGGCACCGGCTTCGGCCGCCAGTTTTTCGACGCGAATCACGTCGCCTTCGCTCACCCGGTACTGCTTGCCCCCGGTCTCAATTACGGCGTACATCTGAACTCTCCGGAAAATCGTGTTGGCACTCGCCAAAGGGCGCGAATTTTAAGGCCTGGCGGGCTTTTGGTCAAACTTTACCGGGGCCGCTTGACACCCTCGCGGCCGCCCACCTAGCATCGCCTCTCCCCGCGGCCTGCGCCGCGCCGCCCGAGTCCAGGCATCCCTCATGGTTCGAGCCTCCGCCTCCCCCCGGCCCAGCGCCAGGCCGCCTGACCTCGGCGCGATCCGCCGCCTGGTAGCGGACGATATGCAGGCCACCGATGAGCGCATCCGGGAAGAACTCGGCTCCGACGTGGCGCTCATCAACCAGCTCGCCGACTACATCATTGCCGGGGGCGGCAAACGCCTGCGGCCGATGCTGGTGCTGCTGGCCGCACGCGCCTGCGGCGTCAATGACCGGCGCCATGTGGATCTGGCCGCCGTGATCGAATTCATCCACACCGCCACGCTGCTGCACGACGACGTGGTGGACGCCTCAAACCTGCGCCGCGGACGCGAAACGGCAAATGCAATCTGGGGCAACGAAGCCAGCGTGCTGGTCGGCGATTTCCTGTATTCGCGTGCCTTTCAGATGATGGTGAACGTGAACGAGATGCGCGTCATGCAGATCATGGCTGACGCCACCAATCTCATCTCGGAAGGTGAAGTTCTGCAACTGCTTAACGTGCACGATCCGGACACCACGGAAGCGCGCTATATGGACGTCATCCGGCGCAAGACCGCGACTTTGTTCGAAGCCGGCGCGCGTCTGGGTGCCGTGATCTCGAACCGGCCGGAGCAGGAACAGAACGCGATGGCGCAATACGGTCTGCACCTCGGCACCGCATTCCAGCTGGTGGACGATATTCTGGATTACAGCGCATCGGCCGAGGAACTCGGCAAGAATATCGGCGACGATCTCGCCGAAGGCAAACCCACTCTGCCCCTGATTCACGTGCTGCGCGCCGGCACACCTGCCGAACAGGCGCTGGTGCGCAACGTCATCGAAAACGGAGGGTTGGACCGGATTGACGACGTACTTGCGATCATTCAGCGTAACGGCGCGCTGGATTACGTTGCCGCAAAGGCGCGCGACGCACAACAGCGAGCACTGGCTGCGATTGCCGAACTGCCGGAATCGGAATATCTGAACGCCATGAGAGAACTTGCCGCGTTCGCAGTCGAACGCCATTCCTGACTCAGCGACGCGTGCGGCGTTTGACCGATCCTTCGCGCAACAAGGCAGCACAGGCGTCAGCCGACAGCGGATAGCTGTAATAGAACCCCTGCGCCGCATCGCAGCCGTTCTCCTGAAGATACTGCTCCTGGAGGGCGTCCTCCACGCCTTCCGCGACCACCCGGATACCGAGTTTGTGGCTCATGGCCACCAGCGCACTGACAATCGCGGCGTGCTTTTCCTCGGCGGGCACACCAACCAGAAAACTGCGGTCAATCTTGAGCGTGTCAATGGGAAAACGGCTCAGGTAGGTCAGCGACGAATAGCCGGTGCCGAAGTCGTCAATTGAAAAGCGGATGCCGAGCGCATTGAGATCCCGCATGCGCTGCAACACGCTGGGATTGTCGGTCATGATGGCCGTTTCGGTCAGTTCCAGTTGCAGCAGGTTCGGGTCAAAACCGGTCCGGTGCAGGATGTCCCGCACCGTCGCCACCAGATCCTCCTGCAGAAACTGGCGCGCGGAAACATTCACGGTCATCAACGTGGGATTGATGCCGGTATTTTTCCATTTCACCGCCTGGCGGCAGGCATTTTCCAGCAATGCTGCACCCAGCGTGACAATGTCGCCGCTCTGCTCCGCGACGGTAATGAATTTGGCGGGCGGAATCAGGACACCTTCTTCCGTGCGCCAGCGCGCCAGCGCCTCAAGGCCCACCACGCGCCGGGTGCCGACTTCGATCTGCGGCTGGTATTCCAGGAAGAATTCGTCCTGCAATGCCGCGCTTCGCAGCCGACCACGCAGGTTGAGAAACTCCTCGACCAGCGCCTTCATTTCCGCGCTGTAGAAGCGTGTACCGCCCGGGTCGTCGCGCTTGGTTTCCAGCAACGCACTGTCGGCATTGCGCAATATCGTTTCTGCGTCCTCGCCGTCGCGCGGCGCCACGGCGACGCCCACGCTCAACCGCACATCGAGCTTGCCGTTGCCGATCTGGAGCGGCTGTTCCAGCTCGGCTCTGGCTGTCTGCACACGGCTGCGCAATTCGTCCCGATCAAAGCGTCCGGTAACGATTACCGCAAATTCGTCGGCTGCAAGACGCGCCACACCGTCGTGACTGCCGAAGGTTCTGGCAAGCCGCGCGCCGAATTCACGCAGAACGCTGTCACCTGCATCGTGTCCCAGCGCGTCGTTGATCAGCTTGAAACCATCAACGTTGAACAGCACGACCGCCACGCTGTCATCGCTATCGCGGTGTTCGATCTGTTCCCGCAGGTTTTCGTTCAGCAGCGTCCGGTTTGCGAGCCCGGTCAGCGGGTCGTAGTAGGCCAGGTAGCGCAGCCGCTTTTCACCCTGCACGCGCTCGGTAATATCGGTTGCCACCGAAATTACGCCGTTGATATCGCCGCCCTCGTTGCGGCTGATGACTGCGTCCACCTGGACGTCAATGATCCTGTTATCGGCGGTCCGGTAGCGGCTGACAAACGTCTGGGTCGGTGCGCCGCCGGTGACGAGCGTTTCGAACCGTCTTCCGGCCTCGATACGGCGCCCGTCTTCAGCGATCAGATCGAGTACCTTTTTGCCGATCAGTTCGCCGCGTTCATAACCGAGCATCTCGTGGTGCGCCTGATTGGCATAGGTAATCACGCCATTGATGTCGATCTCCTTGATACCGTGCGGCACCGCCTCCATGAGACGCCGGTAGCGCCGCTCGCTGCGGCGCAATGCAACCTCGCTCTTCTTCTCGGTGGTAATGTCCTGAAAAATACCGAACACGGCTTCACCGGTATCAGCAGTCGCGGGACTGTACTGCGCCTTGACCCTGACGTGCCTGATCTCGCCATCCGGCCGCACGATGCGTGCCTCGAATTCCGTACTCTCGTGCGTTTTTGCAACCCCACGCACGAACCGCTCGACCTGCGGCTGATCTTCTGGATGATAGGTGCTGAGGGTGCGATTGAAATCGGGATCCACGTTGTTGGGATCGAGCCCGCGTATCTGATAGATCTCCTCGGACCACCACAATTTGTCGCTTGCAATGTCCCAACGCCAATGTCCGAGATGCGCCAGATGCTCCGCTTCGTCCAGCATGCGGGTACGCTCTTCGAGCATGTCGCGAATCCGCACCCGTTCCGTGATGTCGGTCAATACGCCGACGTATACCTGCAGCTCCTGCTTCTCATCCAGCACCGGACTGATGGACAGTGAACTCCAGAACTTCTCGCCGTTCTTGCGCTGATTGACGATGTCAATCTGGCCCGAGCCATTCGACTGGAACATCGTGCGAATCTGGCGACGCACCTCATCAGATGTAACGGCAAGATTGGCAATCTCGCGCCAGTCATGCCCCAGCACATCCGCGGCCGAGAAGCCCGTGATTTTCTCGAACGCCGGATTGACATAAATTATCGGATACCTGTCGTCAGAGGTCCGGGTATTCACGACGATGACGCCTGCCGACGACTGCTGCACGGCGGCACCGAGCATGGTGTGCTCGGCCAGAAGCCGTTGCAGTTCGAGTTCACGCTGCTTGAGCGCGGTAATGTCGGTGTAAATACTGATGTAACCGCCGCCGCGGGCGCGACGTTCCTTGATAAGTACCCAGCGACCGTCAATCAGTCGCTGCTCGATGCTGCCCTCCGCGCGCCGATGCGCGTCGACGCGCTCACGCAGCCATGCGTCACGACCACCCGGCGGCAACGCAAATTGCTCGTGATCGAGACCACTGCGCAGAATGTCCTCGAAGCGGTTGCCGGGTTTCAGCACATCCGCCATCTCCGGATACATGCGACGCAACTGGTCGTTGCAGACGATCATGCGATCTTCCGCATCGAACAGGATGAATCCATCCTCGATATATTCCAGTGCATCGGCGAGTTGATCTTCGGCGCGCTGCCGCGCCTGTGATTCACCCGCCGTCGTCAACGCGGACTGCACCGCGCGTCGCAGACGTACCATCTGACGCGACGATTTGACGACGTAATCGCTGAGCCCGAGCTGCATGGCCTGCACCGCGACCTCTTCGGTGGCCGTACCGGTGAACATGATCACTGGAATCTGCGGATACCGCGCCTTTATCAGGCGCAGCACGTCGAGTCCGGTTATCCAGCGCAGGTGGAAATCCGTAACCGCCAGATCAAAACGGCCTTCCCCCAGCGCCGCATCAAGTTGAACGCGATCAATGACCTGGATTACATCGAGGTTGGGGATATCCTTTTTCAGCTCCCGTACCACCAGAGCGCGATCATCCGGATTGTCGTCCGCAAGCAGCACGCAAACCGGACGTGACAGCTGCTTGCCCCGGTCACGCTCACGCACCCCTGCCTGGCTTTGCCTGTTGCTCAATCTGTCCTCCACTCTCCGGATCCGATGTCCCTCAGTTCAACGCGGGGTGTTCACTCAGCATCAACCAGTAAACCTGAAGCTGTTTGAGCAGGGTGCTGAACTCCTCGAATACCACCGGCTTGACCAGATATGAATTCGCTCCGACCTCGTAGGCACGATTGATGTCAGACGGCTCCCGCGAAGACGTCAGCACTACTACCGGCAAACGTTTCAGGCCGGGTTGTTCGCGCAGCCATTTGAGGACCTCATGGCCGGACAGGCGCGGCAGTTTGAGATCGAGCAGCATCATGAACGGCAGCGGATGGCGCTCACGGTCTGCATATTGTCCCTGCCCCGACAGATAGGCGACGGCCTCTTCGCCGTTTTCAACGCAGGCAATGGGATTGATCACATGTGATTTGCTGAACGCGCGCTTGATGAGCATGACGTCGTTCTGATCGTCCTCGGCAAGCAGTATGGTTGTGCGCGCAATCTCACTCATTCTGATACTCCCGCAATCTGACCCGGAAAGTGCTGCCTTCAGCACCGGAATCTATTTTTATCTCGCCCCGCATGCGGGCGAGCCCTTTCTTTACGATCGACAAACCGATTCCGGTCCCTGGGTAGCTCTCCGCGCCGTGCAGGCGCTCGAATACATTGAATATGCGCTCCTGATGTTCCGGCGCGATACCGATGCCGTTGTCCCGGACTCGCAGCTCGATCTGGCTGCCGTCGGAGACTGCCGTTATCCTCACTTCAGGCATCTTGCCGGCCGCCACGAACTTGATGGCGTTACTGACCAGG
>DASSOA010000053.1:0-3344 GCA_035701115.1 Gammaproteobacteria bacterium | reverse complement strand
GGCGCTGGTAGGGTTTCAGGTCGCGATTGCGGATTTCGTCCAGCGAACGGTTATCCACGGGCAGCATGTGGTGCGAGTCCCCCGCCACCGCACCATGCCCCGGAAAATGCTTTGCGCAGGCAGCCATTCCCGCACGACGCATCCCGAGCACCCACGCGCGCGCAAGTTCGCTCACCGCTTTCGGATCTCGATGCAACGCCCGGTCGCCGATCACCGTGCTGATATTCATGTCCAGATCAACCACCGGTGCAAAACTCAGATCCACGCCGGCTGCGCGCAATTCCGACGCCAGCAGCCAGGCCATCTGTTCCGTGAACCGGAGACCCTGCTCCGGATTCTGGTCATATAGCGCTCCGTAGGCTCTTGCCGGTGGCAATTCGGTGAACTGCTCGCGAAACCGCTGCACGCGTCCCCCTTCGTGATCAACCGCAATCAACAGCGGCGGGGACCGCAGACTATGCAACTCACGCGTCAATGCGCTCAGCTGCTCCGGATCGGCATAGTTGCGGGTGAACAGGATCACGCCACCGACCAGCGGGTGGGTAAGGATTTCGCGGTCTTCGGCGCCAAGAACCGGACCTTGAATGTCAATCATCAATGGCCCAAGACTCACCGGATTCACTCCCGCTCGAACAAGGCAATTGACTCGACATGTGCGGTATGCGGAAACATGTCCAGCACCGCAGCTGCACTCAAACGGTATCCCTGCTCGTTCACCAGCATGCCGGCATCCCGTGCCAGAGTGGCGGGATGACAGGATACGTAGACGACGCGTTTGGCATTGAAGTGTCCGAACCGGGCAATGATTTCGCGCGCGCCGGCCCGCGGCGGATCGAGCAAGATCCGGTCAAATCGTTGCGATGCCCAGGGCATTGCAGAATTATCCGCGAACAGGTCGGCGCAATGAAACTGCGCGTTGGCGATGCCGTTATGCCCGGCATTGCGCCGGGCGCGCCGGATCAAACCGGCATCACCCTCGACCCCGGTTGCAGTACGGGCAACGCGTGCCAGCGGCAAGGTGAAATTGCCGAGACCGCAAAACAGATCCAGCACGTTGTGTTGCGGTCCGACCTCGAGCAGCTCCAGCGCCAGTGCAATCAGACGCTGATTGACTGCCGCATTCACCTGAATGAAATCTGCGGGCTGGAATTCCAGCTCCACGCCAGATTCCGGCAGCGCATACGCCAGACGTACTGCGGTGCCGCTCAAGGGTTCAAGTGCATCGGGTGCGCCCGCCTGGAGATAGATATGCACGTCGTGACGCACTTCAAATCCGGCGAGCAATTCCCGATCCCGCTCCGTCGGGGCGCTCAATACCCGCACAACCAGGACCGTATTGACATCTCCAACGGCGATTTCGACCTGCGGAACCCGATCGCGGATACTCAGCCCGCTCAGCAATTCCGATAGCGGCGCAATCAACCCGCCGATCTTGGGATCAAGAATTTCGCAGTGTCGCGTATCGGTGACAAAAGGCTTGCCGCGTTCCACGAACCCGACCAGAACGCGCCCTTTGGCCGCGACGTAACGGGCCGACAATCTGGCGCGGCGCCGATAACCCCAGACCGGGCCCGCGAGTGGCGCCAGCACGCGATCCGGTTGCACGTGGCCAATGCGTCTCAGATTGTCGAGCAGCGTCTGCTGTTTGGCGGCAAGCTGCGCTTCCGGTGCAAGATGCTGCATCGCGCAGCCGCCGCATACGCCGAAATGCGTGCAACGCGGCTCGACGCGTTCGGGTGACGCCTGTATCAGTCGTGTGAGTCGTGCTTCGTCATAATCGCGGCGGCGCCGCAACAACTGCAAGTCAATGCGTTCGCCCGGCAGCGCGCCATCCACGAACACCGCCTTGCCGTCGATTCGCACAATGCCGCGGCCGTCATGGGTCAGCGCCTCGACCGTCACGTTCTCAATAACCGGATCTGGCGCCGCTGCATTGCGGCGTGTTGCCATGCGCATCAGGCGGCGGCCCCCACATCGAATTGCGGCGACCATGCCGCAAGAAACTCGGCAAGATGCGGCCTGCCGCTCTGCTTGAGCGTGTCGCGCACCAGCGCACATTCACGCTGAAATTCCTCGCGCGACAGACGCCCGCGCAACAGCTGGAAACGCAGGAAAACCAGATAGGTATTCAGGGCGTCGGTTTCGCAGTAATCGCGGATGCGGGCAATCTCGCCGGCGAGCCAGGCATCCCAGACTTTGCTGCCGTGCATGCCGAGTTTGCCGGGCAGTCCGCAAAGCTGCGCGATTTCGTCGAGCGGCGCGGCACCGCGCCCCTGATAGCCGGCCAGCACATCCATCAGGTCGGTATGCCGCCAGTGAAACCGCGACAGGTAATTGTTCCAGCGGAACGATTGGTCGTTGTCGCCGGTTTCCCAGTAACGCGGCGCGGACAAGCCATGACGCAGTGCGCGATAGTGCAAGACCGGCAGATCGAATCCGCTGCCGTTCCAGGAAACGAGGTCGGGCGAGAATTTTTCGATGCCCTCGAAGAACCGGCCGATAAGTTCCGCTTCGCCCGCCTCGGGTGTCCCGAGCGTCCAGACCCGGAAGCCTTCCCGGCTGCGCATGGCGATGGAGATAGCCACCACCCGGTGCAGATGCAGGGGCAGGAATTCCGCGCCCCCGGTCTCCTGCCGGCGGCGCTGGAACATCGCCCTGCCCACGTCCTCGTCCGGGAGCCCCTCCAGACCGTAAAGGGTCCGTCCGCCGTCCAGATCGGGAATCGTTTCGATGTCGAAGGCCAGAACGTGCATGCCCGCCCCTGTTGCTCAGGATTCAAAGGTGCAGAGTTTAACAAAATCAGCCGGAAGCCTTTGACCCGTACGGGAAAAACCCTCACCATTAGCCCTGTCTGGGCGTCATCCACCAAGCTGAACGGCTTCACATAACTCATGAAAACGACCGTTGTCCGTGCCGGCCGGGGCCTGGCAGTAATTCTCTGCGTCGTGTCGGCCAATACCGTCAAGGCAGGCAATAGCACGACCCCGCTTACCGAACAGAATTACCTGGAAGACCTCCCCGTCGTGCTGACGCCAGCCCGCCTGTCGCAGCGCGTAGACACGTCACCGCTTCCGGTCACCGTCATCAATCGTCAGATGATTCGCGCCACGGGTGCCGCCACGATCGAAGACGTTCTGCGCCTGGTTCCCGGCATGCTGGTCGGACACGACAACGGCAATCAGGCGTTTGTGACCTACGACGGTTTCGCGGATCGTTTTGCGCGCCGCATGCAGGTGCTGGTGGACGGCCGCTCCGTCTACTCGCCCGGTTTCGGCGGCGTTGACTGGAGCAGTCTGCCGGTGGCACTTGAGGACGTGGACCGCATCGAGGTCATTCGCGGACCG
>DASSOA010000052.1:0-5860 GCA_035701115.1 Gammaproteobacteria bacterium | reverse complement strand
CGCTCGGCATCAAACCGACGCCGCTGGAAGCGGTGTTGCCGCGGTATCTGGGCGCGCCTTGATTTCAGGATGCCGTGCCCGGATCGATCCCCGGTTCCGTCTTTGAAGCTCTCGCCCACGCCAGCATTTCCTTGAGTTTCGGCGGCGCGCCCGTATTCAGGAGGCCGACCCGGAAGATACGGCCCGAGGCATACAGGGTCAGCCCCACTGTTAGCGTCATCAGCAAGGTCGTCAGGATGTAATCCATTAGCGGGGGTGGCGCCGCGGACCGATTCATCATCAGGAACGGCGTGAGCGGCGGAAAATAGGACAACGCGCGCGCCCATATCGCCGTGGGATCTTTCGCGACGGTCGTCATCAGAATCAACGGCAAAAACAAAAACAACATGATGGGTGTCATAAAGGGTTGTGCTTCGCGAATGTTGTTAACGGAGGCCCCGACCGCACCCAGAATTGCCGAATAAAGCAGAACGCCCAGCACGAAGTAGATCAGGAACCAGACGATGTTCCAGACCGTAACACTGGCGAGAATGGCCGAGACGATGCCACCCAGCTGCACTGCTCCGCCAAATTCCACCAGTATTCCCAGAATCAATACCAGCCAACCGACCACCATCGTGACGCCAACGCCCGCGATGCCGAGGGTTTTACCGGCCATGATATCGGCGGGTTCCAGTGCCGCGAGCAGACTTTCCGCGATGCGGTTGGATTTTTCCTCGATGGTGGACATCATGAGCAGTTGTGCGATCTGCATGATCGCGAAAAACAACAGGTACACATAACCGACCGGCAACCATTGCGCGACCTTCTGAGCCGTGGTTGCGGTTTTGGCACCTTGCTTGGTAACCAATTGGCTATCGAATGCGACTGGTTGCTCCAGCCATTTTGCCTTGTCGGTGGACAGGCCGCTCTGCATTGCTTTGCGCGCCCGCACCGCGGCCGATACCAGGTCGCCGAACCATACCCGCAGATCGGTATCAGTAAGGTTGCGCGAGGCATAGGTGAATTTGGCATCGGCCTTGAGTGGATCGGCAGGCAGATCGAACCAGGCGAATAGTGATCCCTGTGTTACGGCATTACGCAATTTGTCCGATGCAACATCAACCAGATGGAAACGCGCGATATCCAGGCCGTGATCGAGTTTGCCGGCTGCCTCGGGTGACAGGTTGCTGTACCAGTCATGCAGGGCAGCGCGTTGTTGCCAGATAATGAGGGCAGATTCCGCTGTCGGGACCGGGCCGCCATTCGCGAGCGCCTGCGCCAGCGTCTTGCGGTTGGTCTCGTCGAGCTTTGCCGCAGTAGGCGCCAGCCTGGCAAGCAGCGGTGGCAATGTTGCCGTGGCATCAGCGGGGGTGCGTGCGGCCAGATCAAGCAAGCGGGTGTAATCGTCGGTGACGATCTGTTGCTGCACCGCCTGCAACACCCAACCGGAATGATCCACGACAGCATAATTTTGCGTGGTCTGAAACCGCTGGATAAGGACCGGCACGAAAATGAACGCCAGGATGATGGCCGGCGACAGCAGCAGGCTGATCCAGAAACGCGGGCGCGCTACATAGGCGAGATAGTCACGTTGCGCGACCAGCAAAATGTTACGCAGCGTCATCGGCGTTCTCCACGGCTTTCAGGAAGATGTGCTTGAGCGAGGTTTCGCGGGTGTCGAAGCGCCGGATCTTTACGCGCCCGATCAGGGTCTGCAGGAGTTGCTGCGAATCGGCATCTGCCGTGAGCGTGAGTTCCGCCTGCTGACCGGAATCGTTTACCGACAGTACGCCAGGCAGATTGCCGAGTGCGCCCGACGGTCCGTCGTAATCCAGGATCACGGTGCGGTCAGCAGCCGCTTTCACTTCACTGAGGGAACCCGCCACCTTGCGCTGTCCGCGGTCAATGATGATCACCGAATCGCAGATCTGTTCAGCGTGTTCCACCACGTGCGTGGAGAAGATCACGGTACGGCCTTCGCGTTTGTAACGCTTGATCAGCTCCAGCACCATTTCCGCGTTCACCGGATCGAGTCCGGAAAACGGTTCATCGAGCACCACGAGTTCCGGATCGTGCAGCAGCGTGCCGATCACCTGTGCTTTCTGGCCCATGCCTTTCGACAGCGTGTTGCACTTCGATTGCAGGCGCCCCCCCAATCCGGCGTCCTCAAGGCGTTGCCGCGCGCGGTGATTGGCTTCGCGCCGCGACAGACCGCGCAGCCGTCCGAAATAACCCACCATCTCGAGCACGCGCATGTCCTTGTACAAACCGTTCTCTTCCGGCAGGTAACCGATGCGCGCGCGGGATGCCTTGGGCGCCTGTCCGCCCAGCACGGTGACAGCGCCGCTGTCGGGCGTTAGTATCCCGGTGATCATGCGCAGCGTGGTGGTTTTGCCGGCACCGTTGGGCCCGAGAAATCCGCAGATACTGCCGGCAGGAACCGTAAGCGACAGCCGGTTGACGGCGGTGTGCGTGCCGAAATGCTTGCTCGCATCCCGGATCGTGATGGCATCGGTCATGGAATCATCCCCCAGTAAACTGGCGGACGATTATACGGGAGCCGCAGCCGCTGACTGCATGACAAGTGTAATCAGATAAAAATGAAACGGGGCCGCAGTGCGGCCCCGTTTGCATTCATGCCGAGGTGCGTACGGATTACTTGCCGCCGCCGGTCGTGCTTGCTGCCGGCGCCGGCGTGGTGGCCTTGGTGTAGTCGAAGGATTTTTTCGTCAGCACATTGCCGGCTCCATCAACCACTTCCACCGTCCAGGTGCCGGTCATCACCGGGTCCAGGTTCTTGCTGGAATAGGTGCGCCAGCGCGCGGCCTTCGGTTCCAGTTTCACTTCCGCGACCACGTTGCCGTTGTACGTCCAGCGGTGCGTGACAGTCTGGCCCGACATGTTCTTGAGGTCGGTGAAGAAATAGATCTTGGTGTGGCTGTTGTCGAGCGTCGTCACATCGTCGGTCGGTTCGTGGTTGGCGATCGAGGTCGTGAATTGCGCGCGCGACACTTCGGCAGACGCCGCGGCACTGCTTGCTTTCGCAGCCGGCGCGGCGGCGGCCGGTTTGGCGGCCGTGCCGGTTGCCGGCGTGTTTTGAGCTACGGCAACACCGGCCGTCAGCAGCAGGCTGCCACACAACATGGCAAGAATAGTCTTGTGGGTCTTGAGCATGGGAGAATCTCCTTTTATTTGAATTTGCCCCAATTGATCTGACAGGTCCGGGGTGGCCTTGAGTATAGTGCGCCTGTATAAAGCGGGCGTGTCCGTTATACATAATGAGAGAGTGTTGACCATGCGGATTGAACGGCTTGCGATATGTGGATTGATGCTGTTTTGCGCAGCGCAAGTGCATGCCGACCCCTTGAGTTTGTCCTGGGTGGATCTTTCGGCAACGTCCCTGCATCCGGATCAGGGCACGACCGGACACGGCGGCAAACTGGATTTGAGCTATGCCTTGAGCAATCAGGCGTTCATGTATGCAAGCGGCGCGCAACAGGATTTCGATGCCGAACGCGACCGGCTGTACCGCTTCGGCGTCGGCATCGGCACCGATCCCTCGGCCGGTTACGTCGTGTATGCGACGGCGGGCTGGAATCATGCCGGCGCAGACTTCAGCGGCGCGCCGGGAAAACTCGATCACGGCTGGGATATCGGCGCCGGTATCCGTGCACTGTTGGCGCCGCAATGGGGGGTCTATGCCGGCGCGCGCTACGTGCATAACGCTGATCTCGATTATCATGCGCAAGGCGACGCCGGCCTGCGCTATGCCTTGTCACCGCACTGGACGCTGGGAGCAGGCCTGGACATCAATCCCGACCAGACCGCGTATGTTTTGAGTCTGCGCGTCTATTATTAATGGCATGCGAAAACTGATTGCATTCCTGTTCTGCATCGCGCCCCTGCTTGGCTCCGCCGGCGCGCACGCCGCCGGCAACTTGTCGGTGTACTGGGGCGTGGGCGGCGGCCTTGTGTTGCCGAAAGGGAACGGACATCGCGCCGGCCTGAACGCGGGCGGACGATTCGGACTCGAGACGTCACGGTTTCCCGGCTTCGCACTCGAAGGCGATCTCACCACCTCGCTGATCAAGAGTCATTTCGACAATCGCGATCTCAGGCTCACAACCCTGGGCGGTTACCTTGCCTGGCGCAGCAGTGGACAGTGGTATTTCAAGGCACGCGCCGGCGGCGTGTGGGAATGGACACAGGTCGGCAGCGGTTCGGCGAACGACAATGGATTGAGTGGCGGAATCGGTGGTGGTTACCGGTTTGCCGATGGACGCTCGCTGGAAATGGAATTTACGGTCATTGAACACGACGTCAACATGGTGAGTGTGACGTATCGGTTCTGAATGAGCTTCCATGTTAGTTGTGTTCGTCACCCCGGCGGAGGCCGGGGTCCAGTCCAAATTAATTTCCCGATCATTCTTTTCCGTCATTCCCGTGGGCAAATTTTGCAGGAGCGAAAATCTGCCCACGGGAATGACGGCTAAAACAAAAGGGCCCCTTGCGGGGCCCTGTTTATCTTTTATCAAACCACACCCGTTATCGCGACCGGGGCGCTTTCCAACCGGTCAGATGACAATCCCTGTCCATCTGCGGCGCAAAATAATTCCCAAGCGCCGCACCGCTGACAGATTGCGATGTGCCATCGGCAAACGTGATATCCAAACCGACAATGCGCGCGCATGAAATGTGGTTTCGAATCTTGTGTGAGCGCCAGACCGGATCTTTCGTTTGGGCATAAAATTTATGACCTGGCATAAATGTTCCTGATTCCACGACCGTACCCAACACTGCTTTCCCGTTCGGGTAATGCACGGGATGGCTGTTGTTGTAGGGGACCAGAGAGAACTTGACGCGCTTGATGGTTTGATCTGAGACGTTGTTGAAACCGATCAGTGCAAATGCGCCGGGTCTTACCCCGGGATGAGTGACCTCAAACTGATTGATGACCAGAACGTTTTTCGTCTGGTTGGCGGCATTAGAATTGCCGGTGCTTTCCGCGGCCACGCCGCTTGCTCCGGCAATGAGTGACAATGCAGCCAATCCGATAAAGACAGTGGATGTATCCATATCGTCCCCCAACAGAATTTTGGATTTCTGAACATGGAAATGGATTTCGCCATAAAGTTTTAGTGGATACCCGGGGCAGATTCCAGAAATCTGGACGAGAGTTAATGTAACGAAGTGTATCGCGAGTGCGCTTGGTTTCTGCGTTCCGAAACAAAAGGGCCCCTTGCGGGGCCCTTTGTGCACTCAATCACTTCAGTTGTTACTGCAGTACCACGTAGAACACCTGGTCCTGACGCTGGACCCGCAACGCAACGCCGCCTTTGCTCTGGCCGAGCGCCTTGCGGAATTCCTCGACATTTGAGATCGGCGTGCGGTTTACGGCGGTGATGACATCGCCGACGCGTATTCCGGCCATGTAAGCTTCGCTGTCGCGTTCGACACCCGTCACCTGCACACCCTTCACCTGACCGTAGAGCGGTGAGCCGGCATCCATATTGTTGACCGACAGTCCGCGCAGTTCCGGATGATTTGTATTCGACAGGCTTTCTTCATGTCGCTGCCCGATCGTGGCGACGATCGTCATCGGTCTGCCGTTGCGCAGAATACCGAGCGAGACCTTGCTGCCGACGCGCAGCACGCCGATCGCGTTGCTGACATCGGCGCTGGTGCTGACCGGCGAGCCGTTGACGCTGGTGATGACATCGTTCGGTTTGATGCCCGCTTTCTCGGCTTGCGATCCGGGCACGACCTGTGTCACCAGTGCACCCTCCGAGGCGTTGATGCCGAGGTGCTGCGCCAGATCCGGTGACAGGTTTTCCACCGACACGCCAAGCACACCGCGCTCGACCTTGCCGTATTTGAT
>DASSOA010000051.1:0-5855 GCA_035701115.1 Gammaproteobacteria bacterium | reverse complement strand
TCGGCGGCCTCGCTCTCGCTGGCTTCCTCGAGCATGACCATCAGGCGTTCGCGGAATCCCGCCGGCTTGAGTGCAAGCACATCGCAATCGAGATCGCCCAGCAGATTTTCCGCGGTGCTGCCCATGGTGAGACGCTCCAGCCGGGTGCGGAACGTGGTTCCCATGACCAGCAGATCAATATCGTGATCACGGGTAAACTGCGCCAGCGTCGAAGCGGCGCCCCCGTCGAGCAAGTGCAATTTCTGTGCAGGAACGCCGTAACGCTCGCCGAGTTTCCTGAGCGCGTCCTTGTGCAATGTGCGCAGTTCATCGTAGATCGTGGTATCCAGCACCCAGCCTGCGGCACCTTCCGGATCGGCGAGCACCGGCACATAGTCGAACACGTGCACCACATCTACGTTCGCGTCGCACTGCATGGCCAGCATCGCGGCCGCTTTCATGATGACGTCGTTCAGTCCGCGCGGCCGGTCGTGCTCATCCAGCGGATCCACCGCCGCCATGATGCGCTTCGGCATGTTGCCGGTATGCTGACGGACCAGCATCAACGGCGCAGGACATTCGCGCAGCAGCTGCCAGTCGAGCGGTGTGAACAGAATCCGGCGAATCGCGGATTCCGCATGCACGTCCTTGATCACGAAATCCGGACGCGCGGCCAGTACCGACGAAATGATCTGCGCGGCGACCGGATGCCCCCATGCCACCCGCGCCTCGACCCTGAACCCTTCCGCGCGCAAACCGTCGGCAAACGCTTCAAGTTTTGCGTTGCGTCCTCTTATATAGGCATCGAGATCGAGTCCGTGCTCGGCGGCGTGCGCCAGACCGCGGTCGTATTCAAATGAATACAGCAGCAACGTGGCGTTGGTTTTCCAGGCCAGCGACATGGCACGCAGCAAGGCCGGGCTGCGGCTGAATGGCTTGTCGATAATCACCAGTATGGTGACCTGGTCTTGCATAAAACTTTCCCCTGTACGCTTGAATAGTGTTGAACCAGCGGGCGGAAACACCTGTACGGGGAAAAGTATTGCCGGGGGCAGCCGGCGCGGCCATGACCCAGATCAACAACGGAGGGGCGCCGCTGCCGGGCCCCTGGCAACCTCGCCCCGCAGCGGCCCCACAGGGCTCCGGCCCGGTAAACCGCCGTTGCAGCCGCGACCGGAACCGCTACACTGGGCACCCCTCGCAAGGCGGAATCCGGCATGGACCCACGCGCTGAACTGGTGCAGTACTACCGATGGCTGCGGCAATACGGCCTGAACGATTCGCACAGCGGCAATGCCTCGGTGCGCGACGGCGACACCGTCTGGGTCACGCCCACCGGTTGTTGCGCCGATACGCTGACGGCCGAGGCGCTGGTTCGCTGTGACATTGACGGCACGCGCGGCAACGGCGCCTCGCTGGACGCGCCGCTGCACATCGCGGTATATCAGAAGAATCCCGCGGCACGCGCCGTGCTGCACAGTCACGGCCCGCACACAGTGGCGTTGACGTTGAATGGCGAGGATTTCGTGCCGGTGGATTTCGAAGGCGGGTTCTATTTTCCGCGGGTACCGGTAATCAATATTCCCTACGATCAGTACGTCGCGGAATCGCCGCAACAGGTCGCCGCCATGCTGGCGCGCGTTCCGGTGACGGTGGTGCGCGGGCACGGCGTCTACGCCTGGGGCGAAACGCTGGATCGCGCCTACAAGTGGAGTTGCTCGCTGGAAATGTCCGCCCGCACGGCGTTTATCGCACGGCTGGCGGGAACCGCGCCGTAAAGGCGGGTCCGCCTCAGATCTCGATCATCTCGAAATCTTCCTTGCCGGCGCCGCAGTCCGGGCAGCGCCAGTTCAGCGGGACATCCTCCCATTTCGTGCCCGGAGCAATGCCGCTCTCGGGATGGCCTTTGGCTTCTTCGTAGACAAAGCCGCAGATCACGCACATGTAGGCCTTCATCAAAACTCCGGACGTGAAGCAGGGGGTGGGCTTCGGAAAGCTGCGTATTTTCGCATGTTAGCTCCGGCATAGGAATGCCGGGGCACAGTAAAATGAGCTGATGCAAGCGTCCGTTCCACCCACCGTCCTGATCATTGCCGGCAACGACCCGTCCGGCGGCGCCGGGCTTGCCGCCGACATCCAGGCGGTTACCGCGCTCGGCGCACACCCCGCGCCGGTGGTGACCGCGGTGACGGTTCAGGACACGGTCAACGTGCGCCGGGTCGAGTTGATGTCGCCGGACCTCGTGACCGCGCAGGCACAGGCCGTGCTCGACGATCAACCGGTCGCGGCAATCAAACTGGGACTGCTGGGGCGCAGCGCGATTGCCGCTGCCGTAGCGGATCTCCTGGCTGCGCGACGCGGCATTCCATTGGTGGTTGATCCCGTACTGGTTGCCGGCGGCGGCGGCACGCTGGCGGAAACCGATATCGTGGAGATTTATCTGCAGCGGTTGTTTCCGCTTGCCGATCTCATTACACCCAATGCGCTGGAAAGCCGGCGCCTGGTGCCCGATGCCGATACGCCGGCCGCACGCGCGGCGGCACTGCTTCGCACTGGGTGCCGTCATGTGCTGCTCAAGGGTGCCGACGAAGAGACGCCTGATGTGTGCAACATTCTGTTCGGTGCCGGTACTGAATCCGAACTGTTCCGCTGGCCGCGCCTGCCGGGCAGCTATCACGGTTCCGGGTGCACGCTCGCCTCGGCAATCGCCGCGCTGCTCGCGCAAGGCAACACCATGCGCGACGCCGTTGCGCACGCGCAGCAGTTCACCTGGGACGCGCTCGATCAGGGCTGGCGTCCCGGCAAAGGCCAGCTGATTCCGGCGCGCCGGAGCGTACCATGACGCTGCACGCGCACCACCTGCGTGGACTGTATGTGCTGACGGACGCCGCCATGCTGCCCGGCGCGAAATTGCTGCCGGGTGTCGCCTCGGCGATACACGGCGGCGCGAAACTGGTGCAATACCGCGACAAGTCTGCCGATTCCGCGCGGCGCGAACGTGAAGCACTTGCCCTGCGTTCGCTGTGCAGCGAATACGGCGCGGTATTCATCGTCAATGACGACGTTGAACTGGCACGCCGCGTGAATGCCGACGGTGTGCATCTGGGTCAGGACGATGCGCCGCTGGAGCAGGCCCGCATTGCGCTCGGCCCGCACACCTTGATCGGAGTCTCTTGTTATGACTCGCTGCAGCGCGCGACCGATGCCGCGCAGGCGGGTGCCGATTACGTGGCGTTCGGCAGTTTTTTTGCTTCGCCGAGCAAACCGCAGGCAGCCAGGGCGCCACTCGATCTGCTCGAATCGGCACGCGCGCAGCTCGGTATTCCGCTGTGCGCTATCGGCGGCATCCAGCCTGAACACGGCGCCGCGCTGCTCGCGGCCGGCGCCGACATGCTTGCCGTCATCAGCGGCGTGTTTAGCGCACCTGATATCGAACAGGCCGCGCGGCGATATGCTCAATTATTCGAAAAGCCAGGAGTCGAAGATGACGAATAACCTGTTTGCGGACGCCCAGCGCTTCATTCCCGGCGGCGTGAATTCGCCGGTGCGCGCATTCAAGGGCGTCGGCGGCGATCCGCTGTTCATCGAACGCGCGGAAGGCGCGTATATATATGATACGGGCGGGCGCCGTTACATTGATTACGTCGGCTCCTGGGGTCCGATGGTCGCGGGCCATTCGCACCCGCATGTGCTCGAAGCCGTGCAGCGCGCAATTCCGAAAGGCCTGTCGTTTGGCGCGCCCACCCGCGCGGAAACCGCGCTTGCACAGCGCATCTGCGAGTTGATGCCGTCCATGGAGCTGGTGCGCATGGTGAACTCCGGCACCGAAGCCACCATGAGCGCGATCCGGCTGGCGCGCGGATACACCGGGCGCGACCGCATCGTGAAATTCGAAGGCTGTTACCACGGCCACTCCGATTCGCTGCTGGTCAAGGCCGGTTCGGGTGCGCTCACGCTCGGCGTGCCCACGTCGCCGGGTGTACCCGCCGCGTTTGCGCAATATACGTTGACGCTGCCGTACAACGACGCGGCAGCCGCAGAAGCGTTGTTCGATGAGGCCGGCGACAGCATCGCCTGCGTCATTGTCGAACCGGTTGCCGGCAACATGAACTGCGTGCCGCCCGCACCGGGTTTCCTGAAGTCGCTGCGCGAACTCTGTACCCGCCACGGCAGCGTGCTGATTTTCGACGAAGTGATGACCGGATTCCGCGTCGCACTCGGTGGCGCACAGGCGCTGTACGGTATCCGCCCCGATCTCACCACGCTCGGCAAGGTGATCGGCGGCGGCATGCCCGTTGGCGCATTCGGCGGACGCCGCGACATCATGCAGCAGCTTGCCCCGCTCGGTCCGGTGTATCAGGCTGGCACGCTTTCCGGCAATCCGGTCGCCATGGCGGCTGGACTCGCCATGCTCGACGTGGTGAGCAAACCGGACTTTCATGCGCGTCTGGACGCCGCCACCGCACGCTTCACTGGCGGGCTGCGCGCCGCGGCGGAGAAAGCCGGTATTCCGTTGCGCACCAACCAGGTCTGCGGCATGTTCGGGCTGTTCTTCACCGGCGCACCGGCCGTAGGAAATTATGCCCAAGTGATGGCCTGCGACGTGGAGCGTTTCAAACGCTTCTTTCATGGCATGCTGAACGAAGGTGTTTACCTGGCGCCGTCCGCCTTCGAGGCGGGTTTCATGTCCGCCGCCCACACCGACGCAGACATTGATGCCAGCATCGCCGCGGCAGAACGGGTGTTTTCGCGCCTGGGATGACAGGCGGCGGGATTTCCGGCACTATTTCGCCGTCGCCCGCGGGCGGCGCTGCGGGGGAGTACGCAAACGATGGCCATTACCAAGGTATTCAAGTTCCTCAGCGATGAGGAATATCAGGCGTTGCTGCAAACGGCGGAGCGCAAGGCGTACAAGCCCGGCGACACGCTCATCAAGGAAGGCGAGCAGCAAACCAGCCTGTGCATCGTGGTCAAGGGTGAAGTGAAAGTACAGCGCGACCACGGCGAAGGCTTCACCATCGAAATCTCCCGTCACGGCCCCGGTGAAATTTTCGGCGACATGTCCTTCATTGAAGGTCAGGCCGCGAGCGCAAGCGTGGTCGCCGCCGAAGAAGAAGTGCTGGCGTTTGTCATCAACCACGATCACATCCACCGGCTCACGCAATCCAACCCGGCGTTCGCGGGGCACTTCTATCAATCGCTGGCCGATGTGCTGTCGCGGCGGCTGCGCGAGACCAACTCGCTGGTGGAGCCGGGTCAGAGTAGCGACGCAGTCTGGGGCAGTTCCTGACCGCGGTTTACTTTTCCGCGAGCGAATCAACCAGCGTACGAAGTATTTCCAGACGCCTGACCGGATCCTCGAGTTCCAGAAAATACTGCCGCTGTGGCAGCGACAGCGGCAACAGTTCCGCCAGCCGGTAACCCACCCAACTTGCGTCGTCGTAATGCGCTTCCACGCGGCGGTAATATTCCGGCACCTGCGTCAGTATCTGGCGCAACAGATCGGCGAGCGGATACGCATGTTCGGGAAGCAGCGTTGCGGGTTCGTCGTCCAGCCGTTCAATCTCGGCGACATTGAGGCCGTCTTCCTGAACGCGCGCTTCCAGCACGCGAAACCGCCGCCCGCCGCAAACCAGAATGTGCAGCAATCCGCCTTCACCACCGCCCCAATCCACGATGTGTGCCAGCGTGCCGACTGAATAGGTGGCGCCTTCGGTTGCAGAAGCGTTCTGCCTTGTGAGACAGACGCCGAACCCCTCATTCTGTCTGAGGCACCGGCTGACCATGTCGAGATAACGCGGTTCGAAAATGCGCAGCGGCAACGGACCCGCCGGAAACAGGACCGTTTGCAGGGGAAACAATGCAACTTCAGGCAC
>DASSOA010000050.1:0-11804 GCA_035701115.1 Gammaproteobacteria bacterium | reverse complement strand
GCCGGCTAATGTCGCGGTTCCAGAGAGACAGATTGATTTTGGCGCGACAGCGTGACGTGGAGCTGTTGGAGATCAACCGGCTGCGGGATTTAGTCGGCGAGTAAATCGCGCACCCGCGCCACAACAGTACGGCGCACCGGTGCCCGATGACGCCGGCGTTGGTCGGTGGTGACTGGAATGATCAAGCGCGGCATATCGATCCGTGGTTTCGAACGCGGCGGACTTTCCGTCGACGTTGCCACAGGCTATGGCTCAATGGCAGACCATCACCGGTACTTTACTCAGCGTCACCACCTTGTACGTCTGACTGCCGAGCATGAGCCGCGACAGACCGCTGCGGCCGTGTGAAGCCATCACGATCAGATCACACTTCCTCTTTTGCGCAGCCTTGATGATCGCTTCGTAGGGCACATCACTATTTGTTGAAAAGCAGGATGTGGCAACCCCTGCCCGGGCGGCAGCCTTCTCGACGGCCGACAGATATTTGCGCGCAACCTTCCCGGACATTTGCCTGAATTGATCCGGCGTCACGAAATTCGGCGGCACATATTCGTCCCAGACTTCAGGATGGTATTCGGGCGCCGCGTAGTAGCCCGTGATGCTGGCCTTGAAAGCCAGTGCGATGTCGATGGCCGGCTTGATGGCCTTGTGTGACAGCTTCGAGCCGTCGACCGGGACGAGAATGTTCTTGAACATGTTTTTCCTTTCTTTCGACTTCGATGGCACGCCAAAGCTCACTGTTACGGATGCGTCGTGCCGAGTGCATCCTCATCTTCCAATTTACGGTGGCGCAAGCAACGCTCCTTGACGCAAATCAAACCCGTTTGCAGTATTCAGGCCCGTACCACGGCGGTGCGGCGCCGGCCGCAGCCGGCGTTGACCTGGATCAAGCTGATGGCGTACCCGCGGCCCTAGCATCGACATGACCATGCAAGGATCGAAAAAGGAGTGCGGCAATGAAGTTCGAAAAATTGGTGAAACCGCGTAGGCGTGCCAGTCTGTGTCTCGCTGCGGCGCTGTGGGCGTCGGGAACGCTGCTTGCCTCCAGCGGTGTGCAAGCGCAGAACCCGGAACGCGGCCGGTTGCTTTACGAAAATCACTGCGAACAGTGCCACAGCGAGCAAATCCACGGACGCAGCGGGCGCATCGTGCATACACCGGAGGAACTGCGCGCAGTCGTGCGCCGCTGGCAATCCCAGCAACACCTCAACTGGAGCGACGAGGACATCGAGGACGTTGCACGCTATTTGGGCACGATGCGGTACGGGTTCGAATGAAACCGTTCGGCACGATGAGCGGCTATTCCCGGCGCTTTTCAGAAACCGCGAGCCTGTGGCTCATGGTGTGGCTGGCACTACTGTTGCCGGCACCGGCACACGCGGATGCGCCGGCAGAGATTATCGGCAGTCGTTTCGTTTATACCGCCGGGGCGGGCGACACGCTGGCGCGCGTCGGAGCGCGTCATGGTCTCGAGCCTGCGGTGCTCGCCGCCGACAACGGACTGCGTGCCGACAGCCGGCTCAAGGCGGGGCAGCAGCTCGTCATTGACAATCGCCACATCGTGCCAGAGCGCATGATCGAGGGCATTGTGATCAATCTGCCGCAGCGCATGTTGTTTTTGTTCAAGGGCGGTGTGCTCGTGCACAGTTATCCGGTAGCGGTCGGGCGGCATACCTGGCCGACACCGACCGGTGCATTCGAGGTCACTGCCCTCGAGCGGCACAAGACCTGGATTGTTCCTCGGTCGATCCAGAACGAGATGCGGCGCGAAGGCAAGCCCGTGAGGGAAAGCGTTCCGCCGGGACCCGACAATCCGCTGGGAGACTACTGGATCGGCTTGAGTCTGCCCGGTTACGGCATCCACGCCACCAATGCGCCTGCCAGCATCTACGGCTTTCGCACACACGGCTGCATCCGACTGCACCCGGACGATGCGGCGAACCTCTTCGCGCTGGTTCGGCGCGGATTTCCGGTACGAATCGTCTATCGGCGCATACTGCTGACTGATGCCGGAACCGCAGGCGTGTTTCTGGAAGTCCATCGCGATATCTATCGCGAAGGCGGGAAAGCGTTTAAGATGGTGCAGCAGTTGGCTGCGGACGAAGGATTGAGCGGACGGGTGGACTGGCGGGAAGCCGAAAGAATGGCGCGTCGCGAAGAAGGCATTGCGCGCGCGGTGGGCCGTTAGTTCCGCATCGCACCTCTCGTTTCGTCCGTGCGTTCCGGCGCCGTGCCGAATCAACGAGCGGAGGAAGCGGGATGGCGACAATCCGCGATGACAGGCGCGCTTTTTTCAAGTTCGGTCTGGTTGCAGCGGCGGGTTGCATCTCTCTGCCGCGGGCGGCGCGGGCGGCGGTCGAGGCGGGGCGGCATGAGCGGCGCCTGGCCTTCTACAATCTGCATACCGGCGAGTCGTTCGGCTCGCCTTATTGGATCGAAGGACGGTACCTCCCGGAATCCCTCGCCGAGATCGATCACGTGCTACGTGATTTCCGCACCAATCAGGTGAAACCGATCGCTACCTCGCTGCTCGACCTGCTGTTTGCGCTGCGCGCGACGCTGAGTACCGAATCCTTTCACGTGATCTCGGGCTATCGCTCGCCGGCGACCAACGCGATGCTGGCAGGGAACGGTTCGGGCGTCGCCCGGCACAGCCTGCACATGGCGGGTGAGGCGATCGACATCCGGTTGCCGGGACGTGATCTGCGGGCGGTGCGGTCGGCAGCCATCGCATTGCACGGCGGCGGTGTCGGCTATTACCCGAAGTCGAACTTCATTCACATGGACGTCGGGCGCGTGCGCACCTGGTAGCGATGCTGGGCTCGCCAGCGCGTAACCGGGTCCGGCGGGATGGCTTTTCGTCCCGGCGGATAGTCTTTGCCTTTTCCGCGCGCTACGGTGAATCAGCCGGCACTTTCAAAAGAGATTGACTCGGGAAGCCGATATACAACGGCTGCCGTTGCATGTTGCCGGTAGCGTTGCGATTGATCCAGATCAAGCATCGTCCGACCGCGGCCGCTAACATGGCATTCAGTTCCGCCCGGGATGTGTGTCGCACAGCGGCCGCCTGCAGACGGAAAAGAAAGGGTTGACGTATGTATCGGCGAATTCTCGCTCCAGTCGATGGCAGTGTAACCGCACAGGCCGGTTTGCGTGAAGCGATCCGGCTTGCCCGGGACCAAGGTGCCGCGCTGCGTATTCTCCACGTGGTGGATCAGAGGGTGCTCCTGAGTGTCGCTGGCGGCGCGTGGGCGATTGAAGCAATCATGCAATCGGTGCGCCAGGAGGGTGAGCGCGTCATGTCCGAAGCCGTGGCGACAGCGCGTGCAGAGGGCATCACACCGGAAAAGGCAATGCCGGAAAACTTCAACGGGCGGGTGCACCAATTGATTCTGGAAGACGCCCGGACGTGGGGCGCCGATCTGATCGTCATGGGTACGCATGGGCGGCGCGGCGTCGATCATTTACTAATGGGAAGCGACGCCGAAGGCGTCATCCGCACAAGCCCGGTGCCCGTGCTGTTGGTGCGCGCGCCGGACAGCGCCACCACTGCGAAAGCCGTGGCCACCACGATGAAGCGTGATCCGGAACCGGCCGGGCACTGATTCGTGACACAGGATACCGCCATGAAAGTATTGATCGCCATTGATGGTTCGGAAAATGCATTGCGTGCATTAACAAAATTTCTCCATCTGACCAAGTCGTTTACCGATCTGCCGTCGATCACGCTCATCAGCGTCCACGACGATAGCCCCTTCTATGGGGCAGCCCGCTTCGCCGGGCGCGAATCGGTGGTCGAATACCTCAAAGGATTGAGTGTGGGCGACCTGGCCGGGGCGCAGGCACGCCTCGACGAATGGAAAATCCCGCATCACGTTGTCATGGCGGTGGGAGAGATCGCGTCAACCATCGTGCGGCATGCCGATGAGAACGGCTTCGATCTGATCGTGATGGGATCGAAGGGCCGTACCAATCTGGGCAATCTCCTGATGGGATCGGTGGCGACCAAGGTTCTTGCCGCGACCGACAAGCCGGTACTGCTGGTAGGGGAGCCGGAGCGTGAAACGCGAGCACGTGCCGAACACCAGAGCCAGCCTGAGGCATTGCAGACATAGTCGGAGCCGAAGCGACGCCGAATCGCCGCGGCCGACTGTATTCTTTGGCGTAAGCGCGCAGCAAGCTCGTGGCTGGTGATTGCTGCAGCCGACACTCGTCATCATGTGACTCCGCATAAAAATCGCAGGCGTCGCTATCCGATGCCGACGGCCGGCAGGCGCAGCGAAAGCGCAGATACGACAGGACGAAAATATGGCTGCCCCTGATTCGATGAAAACCGATTTCGACAGCTCTGTCGATGAGTTGCGTGGCGACATCTCCGCCGACGAGCTGCATGGACTTGATGGCTGGTGGCGCGCCGCCAACTATCTGTGCGCCGGCATGCTCTATCTGCGTGAAAATCCGCTGCTCAAGGAACCGCTCAAACCGGAGCACATCAAACAGCGGCTGCTCGGGCACTGGGGCTCCGATCCGGGACAGAACTTCATCTGGGCTCATCTCAACAGGCTGATCAGCAAGTATGATCTCGACATGCTGTACGTGGCGGGGCCGGGCCACGGCGCGCCGGCGGTGCTGGCGAACACCTGGCTCGAAGGCACGTATTCCGAGCGCTACCCGGATTGCAGTCCCGACGAAGAAGGAATGCGCATGCTGTTTCGCAAGTTTTCCTTTCCCGGCGGAATCGGCAGTCATTGCACACCGGAAACACCGGGATCAATTCACGAAGGCGGCGAACTCGGTTACAGCCTGTCACATGCGTTCGGCGCCGCGTTCGACAATCCCGATCTCATCGTGTGCGCGGCAGTGGGCGACGGTGAGGCGGAGACCGGGCCGCTCGCCACGTCGTGGCACTCCAACAAGTTCCTCAACCCGGTCCGCGACGGCGCGGTACTGCCGGTCCTGCATCTGAACGGCTATAAGATTGCCAACCCCGCGATTCTTGCACGCATTGCGCCAGAAGAGTTGATGAGCCTGCTTACCGGTTACGGTTATGCACCTATCGTGGTGGAAGGCCACGAGCCGCTTGCGATGCACCGGAAAATGGCTGCGGCGCTGGAGCGCTGCATCCTCGACATCCGCTCGATCCAGAATGCAGCGCGCAGCAGCGGCCAGACGCGCCGCCCACGCTGGCCGATGATCATTTTGCGCACACCGAAGGGCTGGACCGGACCGAAAGAGGTCGGCGGCCACCGCGTCGAAGGTAGTTGGCGTGCACACCAGATTCCGATTGCCGACCCCGCCTCGAACCCGGCTAGCCTGCAACTGCTGGAGCAGTGGATGTGCAGCTATCGGCCGCGGGAGTTGTTCGATACGACCGGCCGCCTCATCGCCGGGCTGCGACAGCTGGCGCCGCGGGGCATGCGGCGCATGAGCGCCAATCCGGCTGCAAATGGCGGGTTGCTGCGCAGACCGCTTTCTCTGCCGGATTTTCGCGAGTACGCGGTAAGTGTGGCGCGCCCCGGCCGCCGGGAAGCCGAGAATACCAATGTACTCGGACAATTCCTGCGCGACGTCATGCGGCGGAACATGAACGACTTCCGGGTATTCGGCCCGGATGAGACGGCTTCAAACCGGCTGCAGGCAATCTACGAGGCGACCGCGAAAACCTGGCTCGCCGAGTTGAAGCCGGAGGACGCCGACGGCGGCGAGCTGTCGCCCGACGGCCGGGTAATGGAAATGCTGAGCGAGCACACGCTGGAGGGGTGGCTTGAGGGTTATCTACTCAGCGGCCGCCACGGCCTTCTGGCGACCTACGAAGCGTTCGCGCACGTCATCGACTCGATGGTCAGTCAGCACGCGAAGTGGCTTGAGAAATGCGGCGAGGTGTCATGGCGCTCACCAATCGCCTCGTTGAACCTGCTGATCAGTTCGACGGTATGGCGCCAGGACCACAATGGCTTTACCCATCAGGATCCGGGTTTCATCGATGTGGTCACCAACAAGAGCCCTGCGCTCACTCGCGTCTATCTGCCGCCCGACGCCAACTGTCTGCTGGCCGTGGCCGATCACTGCCTGCGCAGCGTCGGCTGCGTCAACGTGATCGTCGCCGACAAACAGCCACACCTGCAATATCTTGATATCGAGTCAGCGGTCGTGCACTGCGCGAAAGGCATAGGATTGTGGGATTGGGCAAGCAGTGACGAGGAGGGGGAACCGGACGCAGTCATCGCTTCGGCAGGGGACGTGGCCACGATGGAGGCGTTGGCGTCAGCCGCCATCCTGCGCGAAAAGTTCCCCGACTTAAAGTTGCGCTTCGTCAATATCGTCGACTTGTTTACACTGCTACCACAGACTGAACATCCACACGGGCTGTCGGACCGTGACTTCGATAGCCTGTTTACCACTGACCGGCCAATCATACTGAATTTTCATGGCTATCCGGCATTAATCCACAAGCTCACCTATCGCCGCGCCAATCATTGCAACTTGCACGTGCGTGGCTACAAGGAGGTCGGCAGTATCAGCACGCCGCTTGAATTGGCGATCTGCAATCAGGTTGACCGTTTCAATCTCTCGATTGACGTGATTGACCGCGTACCGCGATTGCGTATGACAGGCGCGCACGTCAAGGACTGGCTAAAGAACCAAATCCATATCCATCTCGACCATGCACATGCAAATGGCATCGACGCTCCAGAAATCCGAGGTTGGAAATGGCCTTTTGAGGTGTGCACGGTGACGGTCGAGGCTGGGCGTTGATCGAGTCGGCCAATGTCGTAGCCGAGTCGTTATCAATGCGACATCAGTACCGGTACCGTCATCGATTCCAGCACGGTTCGTGTTGCGCCGCCGAGGATCATTTCGTAGAGACGAGGATGGCCGTAAGCGCCCATCACAATCAGATCGATCTCGTGTTCGGCTGCCCACGACAGCATCCACTCTCCGATTCCGATCTGGATGCCGTCACTGCGCTCCACCTCGACTTTGAGGCCGTGGCGCGCCAGGAGTGTCGCAACATCAGCGCCAGGAAATTTACCATGGCCGGATATGCCTGGCTTGGGATTCACCACCATGAGCGACACCGTTTCCGCGCGTGCGAGAAACGGCATGGCATCGGCCATTGCGCGTGCCGCCTCCCGGGTGGCGTTCCATCCTACCAGAACGTGTTTTCCGAACGGCGTTAGCTTTCCGGCATACGGCAGGATCAGCACCGGCTTGCCTACGGTGAGGGCCATAATTTCCGGAAAGCGTTCGGCGACGAACGTGTCCGGATCATCGGGGTCAACCTGTCCGACGATCGCGAGATCGGCGTAGCGCGCGTGCAACGGTGCGAATTCCGTGGGCAAGCCATCCGGCGCGCGCCACTCGAACTTGACACCGGCACGCCGCGCCGTGTCTTCGAAAGCCTGTCGTGCCTGCTCCAGGCGCTCCACGTAGAAGTGTTGATGCTGTTCGAATACCACGGGTGGTATGCCATACATCGAATACGTTTCCAGTGTCGGGCGATAGCTCGCGTAGAGCCCGATCAGATGCGCATCAAAGTCCGTTGCGATGCGAATCGCGAGCTCCGTACGTTCCGCGCACCGCCGACTGTTGTCGACCTGGGAAATGATGGTCTTGTAGCTCATGGCTGCCTTTCGATTCACGTTGAAGCCGTGCCGCAACACGATAGACGACGCGTCGCCACGCGAGTTGATCTGGATCAACTCCCGTCGCGGTGCGAGGGGTATCGTTTGCAGGTAGCAACGCCATGTCTCTTCCTTGTCCTGGCGCCGCATCGCTGAGCAGATCCGCCGGGGAGACATGGCAAGGGCAGCAACGGCAAAGAGGAATATCCCGTCCACTGCGCATTGGCGCACGATGACGGGAACCCTCCCTCCGGTTATCGCGGAACCGGAAGCGGACGACGAAGGTCGATAGCCGGGGCCATCGGTGGAAGCTGATGTCTGGCCGCGCTGGCATTCTGGCAAGACCATGCGTGGCCGGAAACACGACAAGGATGTCTCCGCTGCCCGTTTGGAACAACCCGTTGCGGTACAGCGTAACGCAGGAAATTGAACAAGGAGACGATATGTCGCCCACGAAATCCAGCAGGCAGCTCATCCTCGCCAAACCAGGCGGGAAAGGCGAGGAACCGACGGCGAAAGAAGCAAAGAGCGAGGATCCGCCGACAGCCGACGTGCTCAAGCGGATGATCGAAGTCGCGGCCTATTATCGTGCGCAAAACCGCCGATTCGACCCCGGGTGTGCACTCGACGACTGGTTGGCAGCGGAAAGCGAAATCTGCGCCCGGTACGGAATCAAGCGCGAGGCTTCTCCCTCGCCTTAGGCATGTGAGCAGCGTCGGTTTCGTTCAGCGGTACGTGTCGGCAGGAGATGAAGTGTGTTGCCGGCAACAGCCCGGCGCAGGCGAAACGGACGAAATGCCGTTGAGCGGACAACATGACAGCACATGGCAGCGTATCCGGAACATCTGATCCGTGAACATCGGCTGCCGGACGGCCGTGCCGTCGTCATCCGGCCGATACGGTGCGGCGAAACCGAACGCGTGCGTGCGTTCATCAATGGCCTGTCCGCTGAGGCGCGCTATCTGCGATTTCATAAGTGGATTCGCGCGCCGTCCGACAGTCTGGTGCATTTCCTTACCGAAGTCGACTACGACCGGCACATGGCATTCGTGTGCGCGACACAGCTCGATGGCCATGAGGAACTGGTCGGTGACGCTCGTTACGTGATCGATAGCGGCGGCAGCGCTTGCGAGTTCGGTATTGTGATCGCGGATGTCTGGCACAAAACGGGCATTGCGGGATTGCTGATGGAGGCGTTGATCCGCGCGGCGCGTGAACAGGGACTTGTGCGCATGTACGGCATCGTGCTCACGTGCAACGCGACGATGCTGCGGTTCGCGCGAGCATTCGGTTTTACGGTGAAGGCGGTGCCGGAGGATCCAACCACCGTCCGGATAGTGAAGGAGCTCGCGATCCGGTTGCCACGCGCTTCAAACCTCACCGTTGCGCACGACCCGCCGCTCGGGGGCACGAGCCGTACCACCTGATTGACCGGCGGCGCGCAATCGAGAGCTTATCAGATACAAACACCCAGACTGGTCTGCCGCGAGAAGCTCAGAGATTTGCGCAGGGAACAGCCGGAAGGACACTGCGCAGCGGCTCGGGAAGCTGCCCTCGAACATCCTCCAGTTGGCCGGGGCTTATGCTTTGTGCAAGCGTCGCGCCGACTGCCGTCATCACTCGCTCCGCACGGCCGGCATCAATGCCGAGCTGCCGCGTCAACTCGATCCTGATCGAATCGCGCGTGATGCTCTTGTCAGGAGCCGGTGGCAGGCTGCGAAGTTCCGATTGCAGCAGGGACGGCAGCTGCGCCAGCAGGTCGCCGGCTTCTCCGGGCGAGAGCCGGCGCAAGATGAGCCCCAGCACGGCGCGCAACGCCGCTTCTGCATCTTCGTTGTCAGCAAGGCCGGCGTTGTCCCGGACCCGATCGAGCAGGCGCCGCAGCGTGGTTTCCGCGCGGATGGCCCGGCGCCGGCTTGCGGCGGAGCGCACCGGCGGCTGCGGGCCACCGCTGCCGAGCTGCGCCTCGACCACCGCGGCGAATTCGTCAAGCGGCGCCGCTTCGTCGAGAAGCAGATCGTCCAGCGTTACCATGCCGACGACATGTTCATCTTCGACCAGCGGGATCCGCCGCACGCCATGCTCGCGCATGAGGCCGATGGCATCGTCATGGATGTCATGCGGCGTGAGCGTCACGACCGGCCTGCTCATGATTTCGCTGACGCTGATGGCGTCCGGATCAAGCTCGCGCGCAATCACACGCACGACGAGATCACGGTCTGTGATGAGGCCGGCGAGGCGTCCCTTGTCCTGGACAATGACGGCGCCAATCCTGTTGCGCTCCATTGCGCATGCGGCTTCGAACGCCGAGGCATCCGGACTGAGGATCACCAGGCGCGACCTGCGGTACCATTGCAAGGGCATTTCGGGCTCCTTTCCAATCAGGTTTCAGGTGCGATCAGTGCGATGCGACGACGTGAATGAAAGCCGACGTCTCCGCACTCGCAGCACGTACACCACGGGTTATCCAGCGGTTGTGTCCCGCCGTGCATTCGATGCGTTTGGTCATCGCTGCTCTTTCCGGCGCCGTACCGCGGCACCTGTGTGGCGGATCGCGGCGGCCGCGCCACGGGTACCCGCCGGCGGCAGGCGCATGCTGCGGCGGCGTGCCTGAACCGCCGGGCGCGTCGAGCCGCGGCCCAGTTCGTTCAGCACGTCGGTCGCCGTCACGATGCCGACGACACGGTCGCCCTCGATGACCGGCAAAGCACCAATCGATTGCCCGCGCATGAGATTCGCAGCCTGGCGCAGCGTAGTGTCTGGCCGGGCACTCACCACTTGTGCGGTCATCAGCTCGCGCACCTGTTTGCCCTTGCGCAGTACGGCGCCGTCGCGCCCGCCGAGATCGCGCTCGGACAGCAGTCCGATCGCGCGCGCACCGTCCATCACCACGAGATGACGGATACGGTGACGCCACATGTCCGTCCACGCCGCCTCCGCCGATGTTTCAGGTCCGACGGTGATGACTCCGGTACTCATGATTTCCTGAAGTCTCATGTTGTCCAGGCACCGAAAAATAAAGCATCGAGACTCGCGGCGATCGCAAACATGCTTGTGCCGATCGCCGCCCGTTTTTTGCACCTTACGTCGGTGACAGCAGACGCGCTTGATCTGCATCAAGCGAATGTGCCGTATCGCGTAGTCACACGCGCGGACAGCCGCCCGAAACACGCGTCGGTACGGAAGCGGCTCGATGTCAGCGGCCGCTGCGTTCAGGGTGGTTGATCCAGATCAATCCACGCCTCGACTCGTCAGTCAAAATGCACATACGCTGGTTGGGTCTTTTCACCAAACAGGAAAGAGAACAGATGGGCCGCGTGAATATCGGAGATTTCATGTTCAAGAAAATCCTATTGCCGACCGACGGGTCAGCGCTTTCGAAAAAGGCGATTCGGAAAGGCGTCGCCTTCGCGAAATCGATCGGCGCCAAGGTCGTCGGTTTCCATGCGAAACCGCTGGCTAATTTCGTGTATCACGGAGAATCGATGGCAGTGGTGCCGGGTTTGCTTGAGGCCCAGCAGGCCGAAATCGACCGTGCCGCCCAAAAATTCATCGCGGAAATCGACAAGGTGGCACGGAAGGAGGGCGTCCCGTGTGAATGTCTTTCCGTGGAGAACAATTCGCCGTACGAGGCGATCATCGGCGCCGCAAAGAACAAGGGCTGCGACCTGATCGTCATGGCATCGCACGGCCGCCGCGGATTGGCCGGATTGGTGCTGGGCAGCGAGGCGAACAAGGTGCTGACCCACAGCAAAATCCCGGTGCTGGTGATGCGTTGAGTTCGTTGAACGCATGCGGGCGACGATCGTCATCAGGAGTAAACCATGGGCGGACGGAGAGTAATCTTTCGTGGAGACGTGCGGGAGAAGATTGCGCGCGGCATCGACGTGCTCGCCGACGCCGTCAAGGTAACGCTCGGGCCCAGGGGACGCAACGTGATCCTGAGGCGCGACTTCGGCGGACCGGTATTGGCGAATTCGGGTGTGGTGGTGGCACGCGAGATCCGGCTCGCCGACGAGTTCGAGGATATGGGCGCGCAGATGGTCAAGGAGGTGGCGGCGAAAACCTCGGACGTCGCTGGCGATGGCACGACCACCGCGACCGCGCTGGCTCAGGCGATCGTGCGCGAAGGCATGAAGTACGTGGCTGCCGGGATGAACCCGATGGATCTCAAGCGCG
>DASSOA010000049.1:0-22317 GCA_035701115.1 Gammaproteobacteria bacterium | reverse complement strand
GCGCGCCGATGCGTTTGGCTTGCGCAATCGCAACGGCAGTACCAACGGCCTTCGGGAGATGACTGGCGATTGTTGACGTCTGCGGCGGCACCCACAGCGGTACCGAGCCCCACACCTTGTGACGGCCGCCGGAAATCGGGTCGGTGCTGGCGGCTGCCAGCGACAGCGCGGTGTCGTACACCATGTCCATGCCGAGCTTGCGCGCGCGTTCCTGCATGAACGCGCCGCTGCGATAGTGCAGAAATGCGATGTCGGTGTGGCGCGTGACGCGCCCTACTGCGGCGTTGCCTTCATGGCCGGAACTGCCGATCGTGTAAAAGCCTTCGTTACGCGCGCGCATGGCCCGCGCTTCGAGGTCCTGATGCCGTGACAGCATCTGCGACTCGAACAGTTCGCGGAAATCCGCCACCGTCAGGGCAACGCCCGCGCGAATGAACGCCTGATCGGCAGGCTTGCGGACCGGCTCGCCGTTCCAGTTCTGGACGAACGTCCTGAAATTGTTGTCGACGACTTCCGCACGGTTGATGCTGCGGGTGGCGGCGCGTGCGAAACCGGTGGCGGGCTGTTGACTCATGACGCTGTCCGAAGTCTGAACGTGGTGATTACTGGGTAACGAATCCGGGTTGCGCGGCCACGCGATCAAGCCACGCGCGCACTGCGGGATAGGGCGACAGATCGAACCCGCCTTCGGCAGCCTTGTGCGAATAGGCATACAGCGCGATGTCGGCGACGCAATACGCATCGCCGCCGAAGAAAGGCGTCTGCGTCAGGTGTTTTTCCATGACGCCGAACGCCTGGTAGCCGCGCTCGCGCAACCGCGGCAGATCCTGATGCCGCGGATTGTCCGCGGGCAGGCGTTTCATGATGAAGCGCGCGACGGCAACGTACGGCTCGTGGCTGTATTGCTCGAAGAACATCCACTGCAGGGTCTGCGCACGCTGCCAGCGGTCGGCCGGAAACAGCGCCGTACCATCCGCGAGATAGGCAATGATCGCATTCGACTCGGCGAGATATTTTCCCGGCTCGAGCTCCAGCAACGGCACTTTGCCGTTGGGGTTCTTCGCCAGAAATTCCGGGGTGCGGGTTTCTCCGCGGGCGCTGTTGATTTCCACCCAGCGGTACGGCTGCTGCAACTGCTCCAGTGTCAGGCGCACTTTGTAGCAGTTGCCGGAATCGCGCATGCCGTAAACGACGTATTCGCCGGTTTTCATTTCTGTTTGCGCCTGTCGCGGGGTGCCGAAACCTGTCAGAACGCGTTGACGCCGGTGATTTCCTTGCCGATCACCAGCTGATGCACGGACTCCGTGCCTTCGTAGGTGATCACCGATTCCAGATTCAGTGCATGCCGGATCGGGCAGAACTCGGTGGTGATGCCGGCGCCGCCCAGCAGATCGCGTGCATCGCGCGCGATATCAATCGCCATGCGGCAATTGTTCCATTTTGCGAGCGACACCTGCGCCGGCTGCATTTTGCCGGCGTCTTTCAAACGTCCCAGTTGCAGCGACATCAGTTGCGCGCCGGTGATCTTGCGCACCATTTCCGCCATGCGCAGTTGTGCGAGCTGATTGTGATTGAGCGGACGGCCGAACAGCGTACGATCCCTGGTGTAATTCAGCACTTCGGTCAGACAGGCCTGCGCGGCACCGATCGCACCCCAGGTGATTCCGTAGCGCGCCTGTGTCAGACACGACAGCGGACCTTTCAAGCCCTTCACGCCCGGCAGCATGTTTTCAGCGGGGATGTGCACATCGTCGAAATACAGCGCGGAGGTCACCGACGCGCGCAGCGACATCTTGTGATGCACTTCCGGTGCATCGAAACCTTTCATGCCCTTCTCGACCAGGAAACCGCGGATGCCGTCTTCGGTCTGTGCCCACACCACGGCAACGTCGGCGAGCGTACCGTTGGTGATCCACATCTTGGCGCCGTTCAGCACCCAGTCGCTGCCTTTCTTTTTTGCCACCGTCTTCATGTTGGACGGATCGGAGCCGCCGTGCGGTTCGGTGAGGCCGAAGCAGCCGATCGCTTCCCCCTTGGCCATCGCCGGCAACCAGCGCTGCTTCTGCGCTTCGGAGCCGTAGGAATAGATCGGATACATCACCAGGCTCGACTGCACCGACACGAAGCTGCGGATACCCGAATCGCCGCGCTCCAGTTCCTGACAGATGAGTCCGTACGACACGCCGTTCAGACCGGCGCAGTCGTAACCTTCGATCGAGCTGCCAAGCAGGCCCAGCGCGGCAAATTCCGGCACCAGTTCTTTCGGAAAGCGGTTGTGTTCGAAGCATTCGCCGATGATCGGCAGCACCTTGTCGTCCACGAAGCGCGCCACGGTGTCCTGCACCATGCGTTCTTCTTCGCTCAACAGGTCGCGGACGTTGTAGAAATCGACGGGATTGAGGGCTTCCACAGGGTCTCTCCGGCGCCGCGTCCGCCTCCCCGGCAGCGCAGTGCGTGTGTGTTCAGAAAAATCGGCGTCCCGGGCTTCGGCAGTTTTCGGGATGCCCTAAAGAATTTGCGGCCGGAGGCCGCAAAATCAGGGCGCATATGATACCCGAAGGCACTATCCGATTCAGTGGGGCGGATTCTCCGGGCCGCTTCAGTCGGCGCCGGTGCCCTTTTCGAGGGCGGCACGGATTTCCGGCGCAAAATCGAATGCGTCCGAAAACATGTGCTGCCGGTCGGCGCCGTGGGGCGGAAAGGCGCGGCCGGCCGCCGCCACCATGGGGGGCGGCCCGCTGAGATAAATGTCGAAACCGGCCAGATCCGGGTGATCGGCCAGGACCGCGTCGTGAACCCAGCCGGTCCGCCCGGTCCAGTGGTCTTCCGGGCGCGGCTCCGACAGCACCGGGATATAGCGGAAATCCGGGTGGGACGCGGCCCCTTCACGGACCCATGCGTCGGCGTAGAGGTCGCGGGCGGCACGCGCGCCCCAGTAGAAGATGACCGGCCGCGAGCCGCCGCGCTCCCAAAGGTGCCGCAACATGGACTTGATCGGGGCAAACCCCGTGCCGCCCGCGACCATCAGGATCGGGCGGCTGGAGTCCTCGCGCAGAAAGTAGCGCCCCAGCGGCCCCTGCAGTTTCAGCAAGGCGCCTTCGTGCAGCTTCTCGAACACGTCGGTGGTGAACTGGCCGCCCGGCACGTGCCGCACATGCAATTCCAGCAGCCTGTTGTCATGGGGCGGATTGGCCAGCGAAAAACTGCGCCGGTGCCCGTCTGCCATCAGGACATCCACATACTGGCCGGGCAGAAACCCGAGCCGCGACACGGGTGGCAATTTCAGATACACCGCCATGACGTCGTGCGCGAGCGGCATCATGCGTTCGATTCGGCACGGAAACGAGCGCACCTTCAGTGCCGCCATGGCACCAATTTCCTGTGCGTCCACCACAAGGTCGGCGCACGGTACGGCGCGACACAGCAAGGCCTCGCCCTGACGCGCCTCCATCGCGGTCAACGCCAGCGGCGGACCGTCCGGATACGCGATCGAACCGGAAATCACATGTGCGCGACAGGTGCCGCAACTGCCGGTGCGGCAGCCAAACGGCAACTGGATACCCTGACGGCGCGCGGCTGTCAGCACCGGTTCATCGCCAGCCACCGTGAAGGTCCGGCCGCTGGGCATGAGTTTTACCTTGAAGGACATTGGCGAGTGGCAGCCGCTAGAATGCGTTCCGGTTGTCGTCTGAAAGTGGATCCCGATACACCATGCAGGTTCTGATCTTCGGTTGCGGCGATACCGGGCGGCGTGTGGCGCGTTTGTATCGTGAACAGGATAACGCGGTTACCGGCGTGGTGCGACATGAAGCCAGCGCTCGTGCGCTGCGCGAGTTGGACATCGAAGTCTGCCTGCTCGATCTCGATCGCCCACCTGCCGCGGTCAACCTTCCGTCGCGCGCGGCCTGTGTCTTCTATCTGGCGCCGCCACCCGCGCACGGAGAAGGTGATTCGCGTTTGCAGAACGCGCTTGCATTGCTGGAACGGAACGGCCTGCCGGCACGCATACTCTATATAAGTACCACCGGCGTATACGGTGACTGCAACGGTGACTGGATTGACGAAACCGCGCCGCTGAACCCGGTCGCTCCGCGCGCACAACGTCGCGTGGCCGCCGAATCCAGTCTGCGCGAGTGGTGCGGGCGGCACCGTGTTCCCTGGCTCATCCTGCGTGTCGCCGCCATTTACGGTCCGGGGCGACTGCCACTCGAACGGTTGCGCGCCGGCATGCCGGCGGTGCACCCCGATGCCAGCGGTTACTCCAATCGCATCCACGTGGACGATCTGGCGCGCATCTGCGTGAAAGCAATGGATGCTGCACCGGACAACAGCGTCTACAACGTCAGCGACGGCAACCCGCTGCGCTTCACCGATTACCTGCTGCTGCTCGCGGAACTGTCCGGCCTGCCGGCGCCACCCATGATCTCCATGCAGGCAGCCGAATCGCGTATTGATCCCGGTCTGATGAGCTTTCTGCGCGAATCGAAGCGCATCCGCAACGACAAACTGTTGCGCGAACTCGATATCACCCTGCATTATCCGGATGCCCGCCAGGGCATCGCCGCGTCGCTGAGTGCACGCCGCTCGCAGAAGGAGACCGGATAATGCTGACACTGATCGGAGTGGCCGTCGTCGTTGTCGGCTTTGCGCTGCGCATCAATCCGTTGCTGGTCGTCACGGTCGCCGGTATCGCGACGGGCGTGGCCGGCGGGCTCGATCCCGTTGCCATCGTCAGTGAATTCGGTCGCGCGTTTACGGAAAACCGCTACATCGGCCTGGTGTGGCTGACGCTGCCGGTGATCGGGCTGCTGGAACGCGGCGGTCTCAAGGAGCGCGCGCAACAACTCATCGGCCGCGTACACGGCGCCACCACCGGGCGCGTGCTGTTGCTGTATCTAGTCATCCGTCAACTCACCGCGAGCATCGGTCTGAACGCGCTCGGCGGACAGGCACAGATGGTCCGTCCGCTGATCGCGCCGATGGCGGAAGCCGCCGCGGAAACCCGCTACGGTGCCTTGCCGGAACAAACCCGCTACCTGATCCGCGCACACGCTGCCGGTGTGGACAATATCGGCGTGTTTTTCGGCGAGGATATTTTTCTCGCGATGGGTTCGGTGCTGCTCATCAAGGGTTTTCTGCAGCAGAACGGCTTTGAGCTGCAACCGCTCACCATCGCCATGTGGGCCATTCCCACGGCGGTCGCCGTGTTCGTGATTCACGCCACGCGGCTCCTGTTGCTCGACCGGCGTCTGAATAAACAACTGCGCGGCGCCGGCAAATGATTGGTCTGCAGTCCGTTTACATTCTCGCCGGGCTGCTGTTCTCCGCCATCGCGGTGCTCGAGTTTCTGGACCGCAACAACAGCCAACGTGTGCGCAAATTGATCTTCTGGGGCATTTACGGCGTCACCTTTCTGTTCGGCTCGGTACTGCCGTCCTTTGTGACCGGCTGCCTGGTAATCGCGATGGTGCTGGTCACCGGGTGGAAAGATCTCAAGCGCAGCGATGTGCATTCCGTTGACGAAACGCAACGCCGCGCAAGCGCCGAACGATTCGGCAACCGCCTGCTGGTGCCGGCGCTGCTGATTCCGCTGGTCACATTTGCAGGAACGTTGACCCTCGACAAGATCAGCATTCGTGGCACGCCGCTGGTGGCCAGTCGCGATGTCACGCTGGTGTCGCTGGGTCTGTCGGTGTTGATCGCAGTAATCGCAGCGCTGTGGCTGTTGAAACAGCGCGCCGGGGATTCGATGCACGAAGGCCGCCGGCTGACCACAGCAGTCGGCACGGTAGTCGTGCTGCCGCAATTGCTGGCGGCACTGGGTGCACTGTTCGCGCTCGCCGGTGTCGGCGATGTGGTCAGCGGGCTCGTCAGGGACATGATTCCGGTCAACCTGACGTTTGGCGTGGTCGCGGCGTACGCCATCGGCATGGCGCTCTTCACCATGATCATGGGCAATGCCTTCGCGGCATTTCCGGTGATGACGGCGGGAGTCGGCCTGCCCCTGCTGGTGCATCTGCACGGCGGCAATCCGGCGATCGTCGGCGCCATCGGCATGCTGTCGGGTTACTGCGGCACGCTGATGACGCCGATGGCGGCGAATTTCAATATCGTGCCGGCGGCGCTGCTGGAATTGCCCGACCGCAACGGCGTGATCAAGGCACAGATCCCGACCGGCCTGATGCTGCTGGTTGTGAATATTCTCTTGCTGTACCTGCTCGCGTTCCGGTTTTGATTACGCTCTCATCCATCAGCCGTTGATGCCCATTGCAAACGAACTGACGAACGCGTTGAGACCGGGGTCCATGCTGCGAATGTCATGTTCGCCGCCGTGCTCACATTGCGGGCAGGCTTTCGGCCACATCACGGTGAGAATCGCGGCGCGGTCGTCCTGTTTGATGAAATACACCAGGTAGTAGATGGCAGGCGGAAGTGCAGGTCCATTGGCCGGCCGGGACTGGCTGTAGACCCTGAACAGGGTCCGCTTGCCGTCCAGTTGCAATGGTTGGCTTTTGATCAACCTGAGTGCAGCACCGCTGTAACGCTCTAGCTGCATGCGCGCATCCCGCATTGACAGATCGGCGTATTCCTCCATGCCTAACGCCGCATATTCCCGATCGAGCACCGGTGTAACCTTGATCGCGTAGCTGGGCATGGCGGGATCGCGAATCGTGAAATACACGTAATCGTCATGCGGCAGATATTGCTCTGCGATGTGATACCCGGCATGCCCGAATCCGGCGAGCGGTCCCGGCATCGTCACGGAGAAAATGGTGTCGGCAGATTGATACCGGCCATAGCTGGCTTCGCCGTGCAGCGTTTCCGTTCCCGCCCCCAACCCCCGGTGCATGAGCGGTGCAGTGGCTGCTCTGACCACTTCGCAGCCGGCGACGTAGGTCAGATACATCGCCTCGATTTCGTCTGGAGGACCGTTTGCGATCCCGAGCGGCACGCACGGATCCCGGGGTTTGACGGATTCGCAGCCCCCGAGCAGAATCAGCGCCAGCAGCAGTGCTGCCGTCATTGTTAAACGCATCGTTGTTTGCCCCCTTGATCGCTCTGCGTCCATGCCGAATTGGTTTACCAGATTTCCATGATTTCCTGATACGGAAATTTCAGTCCCACGCGGTCCCACACTTCCGCGACCCGCTTCACCACCGTTTCCGCCTGTTTGATCCAGTCAGGATGTCGGTTACGTTTGTCGAATACCTTGAATTCGGTCGGCTGCAGGCCGCTCTCGAAACGGTTCTGGAAGCTGCGCGACACCGCTTCCATGCGCTGCTGGCCGTATGCGACGACGTTGATGTTGCGGTTGGCGGACAGGCCGGTGGTTGCGACGTAGTAGTGATACTGCTCCCAGTAATAAAGATACGCGTCGAAGTACGGCATTGCGGTGATTTCTTCCAGCGTGCGCCCGGTGGTGTAGCTGAGATCGCGCCGCACCCATTCCTCGATGTTGCCGCGCACCTTGAACAGGCCGTCTTCCGGCAGGCCGCCGGATTTTTCATACGCGGAGATCGCCGACGTGACCGGATGCCGCACCGTGAGAATGTGCTCGACCGATTCGCCGAGAATCTGGTGGAAGAAGCCGCCGGCATAACTGCCCTTGAGCAGTTTCTTCGGCACCACGATCTTGCCGTAATGCGGCTTGTTCCTGCCGAAATAGATTTCCACCATGGTCAGGAATTCGGCCATGGTCTGCAGGCTCGCGACCCAGCTGTTGGCACCTTTCTGGAAACGGAACGGCCCGGCTTCGGGAAAGCCGTCGTGCGCGATCACGTTCGGCACCTTGTCCACGTCGTAGCCCAGTGCACGATAGGCTTCCATGGTGAGATACGATCCGCCGTTGCGCGGCACACCGATGATGTTGACGAAATGAAAGCGGAACTGGATGTCGCGGATCTGATCGGTGTCACCGGTGAGCAGCGCCAGAAACAGCTGATAGGCGCGTGCGATGTAACGCTGACCCTGTTCCGATGCCATGATGCGTTGCGCGTTTTCCTGCGCCTGCTGCATCACTTTCACGTGATCGTTGCTGAGTTCCTCGCTCAACTGGTCGTGCCAGTTGGCACCCGAGAACTCGCGCTTCCCGACAATATGCGCCAGAAAATCCACGAACACCGGCGAGACCGGCAGTTCCGAATCGGTGAGTTTGATTTCCACGCCCATGTCGGGTTCTCCAGGTTCAGTGTTTGACGGCGGTGGCAGATTGACGTGCCACGGCGCGGTCCATCAGGAATTTGAAATTGTCGAGCGACATCAGATGCGCATAGATGCGCGACAGTTCGCCGCTGTTCATCAGGCGTTTTACCGTTTCTGCATCGAGTGCATTGAGCCGGGGCTCGTCCACGCGGTACATGCCGCGCACGCGCCACTCGTGTCCCTGTTTTGGCAGCGCATGGGCCTCGAACGGCATCAGAAGATCGAGCTCCCTGAGATCGTGGCACAGCTGCCGGGTTGCGCTGCGCGCCGCTTCCAGTTCCCCGATCAGGGTCTGCGCGGATTTCAGCAATGCTGTGGGATTGCCGTGCTGGTCGAACAATGCTTCACCGTTCGTGTCGAGGCCGGTGTCGTCCACGCAAATCAGCAGTTCGCCGCGCTTCGGACCGTCGGTAATGCGCGCGCCGTAAAACGGCCAGCAGCGCACAAACGCGGGAATGTAAACGTCGCCTTGCCAGTCGCCGTCGGCGCCGACAAAGAGGTTGATATCCTGTTCGAGCCCGGTGACGGCGAGCGGTACGAACTCGTCGCCCGTGCCGTCGTGCGCAAACACAATGGGATAGTGGCGCGCGGCCTGAATGAACTCCGCCGCCGCGAGATAGATGCCGGTCAGGTTCGCGGCAAAGCAGTGCCGGCGCGCGACCACGCCGAGCCCCCGGTGCTGTCTGGTATCCAGCGCGACCAGCCTGGAATAGCCGGGCGGCGTGGCAATGTCCATGATGCGTTACCCTGAAATTGAAACGGCTGTTCACCCCCTTCGCGAACGCCGCCACTCTGCGCGAGCTGCCGGAAGCGTGCCTGCGTTGCCGGTAGTTGCGCGGTCTTTGCGGCCCATTGAGCCACAGAAGCCGGCGTGCTGTCGAGTCAGACCTGCAACAGATGCAGGCTCGCCCACCCCACGTACACGCCAAAACCGGCGAGTACCGCGACGCTCGCGTAAGCCACCCACACGACCGCGGATTCCGCTTTGCGGCCCACCCAGCGAAACGTGTAGGTGAAGGCAAGCGCGTACAGGCTGCCGGTCACGAAAAACGACGCAATGCCGGGCCAGCCCCAGACGCTGTAGAGCAAGGTGCCGTTGGCGAGCCACCAGCCCAGCGAAAACGGACTGGTCAACACGGTCAGGAATCCGAGCTTCCACGATCCCGGCGTGTCGCTCGCGTGCAGGCCGGCGCGCGCCGCGCGCCATGTGCTCCACGCCATCCAGATCAGCAGCAGTGCGCCGCCCAGTCCGATCCAGCCGACCAGATGCGGCCGGTGATTGAGGAACGTCAGCGTGCCGATGATGGCGAGCGTCAGCCACAGCATGTCGCCGCTGATACCGCCGCACGCCGTGACCAGCGATTCCTTGATACGCCCGCGCATCGAGGCGTTCGCCATGATCGTCATCACCGGACCCGGCGGCGCCGCAATGCTGATCGCCAACAGGCCGCCGCCCACAATTGCGTGCCAGAGTCCTGCATGCACAGTTGTCATCGTTGTTCCCGTCATCAAAAAAGGCGCCGCGACAAGCGCGGCGCCCGAATGCTCAAGTGATCCGGCTGTTATTTCGACGGCTTGCGGAACCGGTAGATGAACTGATCCGTGTAGCCGCGAATGGATTTGTCGAACACCGGGATGTTGTGCGGATCGGCAGGGTTGTGCAGCGCATCGCTCTCGCCGTCGAACACGAAGCCGGCGGCTTCCACTTCCTTTTTCACCACGGCCGGATCAATGCGATGCAATGTGTTGGTGTCGCTCAAACCGGAGCCGGCCGGCGCGACGTGATCAATCACGACGTACACACCGCCGGGTTTGAGCGCGTCGAACACGCGCTTGTTGAACGCCACCATGTCCACCGGACCCATGAACGGATCGTGATAATCGTGATAATTCTGACAGGTGAACACCAGGTCCACCGGCTGCGGCACACTCAGATCGGCGGCGGGTTGCTGCAGCAGGCTGACGTTGGCGTAATGTTTTGTCTTCACCAGTTTTTGCCACACCGCAAGACTCTTCGCCGAATATTTTTCGGTTTCGTTCGGCCATACCGTATAAACGTGGCCTTTCGCACCGACGATGCGGCTGAACACCCGCGTCCAGTAGCCACTGCCCGGAACCAGTTCGAGTACCTTGTCGCCGGGTTTGACGCCGGTGAAAACCATCACCGGAATCATCTTGCGGCGCGCGTCGTCGTGTTTGTCCGCCTTGCGCGCCGGATCGTTCACGGCGGCCGTCACGTAAGCGGGGATCGTGGGATGCGGACCAGGTGCCGCTTTGGCCAGCAACCCGGCCGGGAGAGCCAGCGCAATCAGCGCGGCGATGAAGCTTGAACGCATGGCAGGTCACCTCGGGATTGGATGCCGTGCCCAATTGTACCCACAAACCCCGGCCAGCAGGCGCGGCCGGGACCCCGCTACCATCCACGCGTCAGGCAGGCTCGCAGCAGACCGATGCCGAGCGAATCGTCACGCTATTCCGTGGTGAATCTTTTGCCATCCGCACGGTCACAGACCTGACGCGGGCGTCCACGGTGCCGCCAGTTGATCCGCTCTGGCCGGCCACGCGCAATGTACATTACGATTCGACGCGATGTGAGCCAGCGCTTTCAGTCATTTCAACCAGCAACAGGAATTCAACGATGTACCTGACCCGGACCCGCCTTGTGATCGCGTGCCTGCTCGCGATGCCTTTTATATGCAACCCCGCCGCGGCGCAGGATGAAGCGGGAACGACAACCGCGGTACTGCCCTCCGTGGAACTCACTGCCACACCAATACCGGAACATCTCGGCAGCGTGCCGCAGAGCGTGGATGTCATTACCCACGCGCAACTGGTTGCGCTCGGCGCCACCGATCTGCGCAGCGCGCTGGCGCTGGCCGCAGGCGTTGACGTCGCGCCGGGCGGGGACGGCGGACCGGCGAGTGCGGTGCCGGAATTCCAGGGTCTGCGCGAGTTCGATGCGTTCCTGCTGCTGGTGGACGGCGTCCCGGTCGGCGGCGCCTTCAATCCCGATCTCGCCAGCATTGACCTCACCGGCGTGGATCGCATCGAAATCATCCGCGGCTCGGCGCCGGTGAAATACGGCGCCACCTCGTTCGTCGGCGTGATCAACGTCATTCACGTCAAGGCCGGCGCCAAAGGCGGCTCGGTCAGCGCCTCGGTCGGTTCGCACGGCAGCGCCAGCGCGGGTGTTGCCATGCCGCTCAGCAGCGACGGTCCGGTCAAACAATCCCTCATCGCCGACATGACGCGCCGCGGGTTCAACGACCCGAACACCAGCTGGAACCGTTCGCACGTGTTGCTGCGCAACGCGGTCGATACCGGTAACAGCGAATTCCGTTTCGACATTGACGGGTTGCTGCTGCGACAGAATCCCGCCAGCCCGCGGCCGCTCGCGGACGGCGCGACGCAACTGTCGCCGCTGGTGCCGGTGGACACCAACAACAATCCGAGCGATGCACGCATGAACGAGGACCGCGTGAGCCTGACCCTGGCCGACGACACGCATCTGTCATGGGCCGACTGGTCAACCACACTCAACAACACGTTCACGCACAACCGCAATATCCGCGGCTTCCTGCGTTCCGACCAGCTCACCAACAACGGCTTGCCGAATGCGGACGGTTTCAATCAGAGCCAGGATCGCAACGACGTGTATCTGGATTCGCATCTCACCTTCACGCTCAGCGACAACCTGAACGTGGTCACCGGTTTCAGTCTGCTGTACGGCAACGGCAGCCAGGCAAGTTCGAACTTCGAGTACTTCATACCGACAGCCGGTGGCAACGCGCCATCGAGCGCATCGCTGCCGGTTGACGAACAGACGCGGCTGCAGGACAAGCGCAGTTTCACCGGCCTTTATGCCCAGGCGGACTGGGCGTTTGCACCGCGCTGGGACGCAGAGCTCGGATTTCAACTCAATCACGACGTGGAAAGCACCAGCACCGCGTTCCTGTCCGCCGATCCGACGGTGCCCGCGGCACTGGATGGCGATCACCGGACCAGTTCGCGTCCTTCCGGTATCGCCGCACTCAGTTATGAAGCATGGAGCGCGGGAGCCGACAATCTGGTGATCTACGGCAACTACCGCAACACCTTCAAACCGGCCGCGATTGATTTCGGACCGGAAGCCGAGCCCGATATTCTCGAACCGGAGACCGCCCAGCAGTACGAATTCGGTCTCAAGGGCGTGACCTTGCAAGGCCGGTTGAATTGGGAAGCCAGCGCATTTCTTACCAACATGAACAACACCGTGATCGCCACCGAGGTGAACGGTCTGCCCGGCATCAGGAACGGCGGCCAGCAGCGCTTCAAGGGTGTCGAACTGTCGGCCGACTGGAATCTGGTGCGGGATCTGCGCTGGCAGATCGCCTACAGCTATCACGACGCGACCTATCGCAACTTCATCAACGCGACGCCGGGCGGACTGGTGCAGGACGCCGGCAACCGGCTGGAAATGTCGCCGCTCGATCTGTTCTCGACCGGCCTGTTCTTCATGCCTGATGAAGGCTGGACCGCCAATGCAGTGGTGCGCTATGTCGGCAGCCGCTATTTCGATCCGGAAAACTCGGTCAAGGCCGGCGCATTCACCACGTTCGACGCGGGTGTCGGCTATCGTTTCGGCAAATGGAGCCTGAACCTGCAGGGAAGCAATCTCAATGACCGGCGCGATCCGGTCTCGAACAGCGAACTGGGCGACAGTCAGTCGTATGTGCTGCCGGGCCGCTTCATCGAGTTCACCGCGACGTATCAGTTGTAACACCGCATGCACCGACTTGCGCCGCCGGAATGCCGGCGGCGCAGGCCGGGTACAACTAATGATCGCTGCCTTCGTACTTCAGTTCGCCCGCCGTCACGTCAATCGGCAAGCGGTTCTGCGGCGGCGGCAACGGACAGGTGGCGAAGCGGCTGAACGCACACGGAGGTGTGTAGGCCTTGTTGAAATCAATCACCGTCTTGCCGTCATCGGGCGGTGACACGTACAGAAACCGGCCCGCTCCATAAGTCTGCCTGCCGTTGGTCCGGTCGGCGAACATCACGAAGTAATCGCTTTCACCCGGTTCGAGCACGGTGTCGAGACGGTACGATTTGCCGTTGCGCTCGAATACCACTGCACCCGGCGAATCCATCTCCTCCTCCATGCCGAGCACGTTCATGATCGTCACCTTCTTCATCGGACTGCAGGTTTCAAACTGCGCCTCGAAACGCCAGGCGGGATCGGCGTCGAAATAGTCGAGCCCTTTGAAACGGAGCCGTGCATCCGCGTTGCTGTCCTTGACGCGGATGCCGAACAGCTCGCCGCGCTCAATCACGTGAAAATTCAGCGTGCCCAGCGTCAGCACCGTGGGGTCGCCTTTGGCGTCGGTCTTCATGACCAACCGCGTCACGGGTTCGCCGGCATGCATTACCGCGGCATCCGGTGCGGACTCGAAGCTGACTTTGCCGCCCGCCAGAAAAAACGTGCCGACGTGCCCGGGCAGCGCCGGGTAGTCCATGACGATCTGGTTATCCACCGCGCTGCCAAAGCGGTTTTCTTCAGGTTTGAGCCAGAACAGGCCCACCAGCGTGACCCAGCCATCGCCGGCAATGAGTTTCTTGAGCCGGTTGGCGCGCCATTCGGCAATTTCATCGGCATAGTTCACGGTCCAGAACTCCGGTAACGGGTTGAAAACAGGGGCGGCACGGGCTGCCGTTCGAGGTCCGGCGTTATCCGGCACCCCTGCGCCACGGGACGACGCCCATTCTATGTAAATTCACGTGCTAAGCTTTTGGGAATAACACGCCACGGTGTCCCTACATTCACTCAAGGAACCCGGCATGCGCATATTGAGTGCACTGCGCTACCTCGGGCTCGTCGTGGTTCTGTCAGGGGCATATTACCTGGCGAACCGTCTGGGCCTGTTTCTGCGCATCAGCTACGGTGGTCTCAGCCCGTTGTGGCCCGCGGCGGGCGTAGGCGTGGCGCTGCTGTGGCTGTACGGGCTGCGCTGGTGGCCGGTGATTCTGATCGGCGAGGTGCTGAGCGCCCGCTACCTCGGTCAGTCCTGGGTCCTCGGCCTTTCGGGCGGTGTGAGCCAGCTGCTCGAAGGCCTGGTGGCGACTGCGTTTCTGACCCGGCTCAAGGTTGATTCCCGCTTCCAGCAGACCCGCGACCCGGTGCTGTTTCTGCTCTTCGCCAGCCTGCTCCCGCCCGTGGTGAGCGCGACGCTCGGCACCACCGGCCTTTGGATCAACGGGATTGTTCCCGGCGGCCAGTTGCTCAATGCCGGGTTCACCTGGTGGCTTGGCGACGCCATGGGCATTCTGATTGCGACGCCCTTCATCGCGCAGTGGCGGCGCTGGCCGTTCGCGAGCGTCGGCAAATTCGCGGAGTGTGCCGGCTGGCTGTTGCTGATCGGCGGCTGCGCCTATCTCATTCTCACGATGCCGCGCGGCAACGAGGCGAGCCTGTTCTTCCTGTTACTGCCGCTGGTGGTGCTGGCCGCGGTTCGCTCCGGCAGCGCGGGCGCGAGCAGCAGCGCCGCCCTGCTGGCGGGCACCGTGTTGCTGCTGGACCGCAATGCGGGACCCGGGGAGTTCGACAACGCTGTGCGCATTGCCTTCGTCGGTGCAACCGCGTTCACCGGCTATGTTGTGGCTGCGGCGTTTGCCGAACGGCGGCATGCCAGCGCGGAACTGGATATTGAACAGGAGCGCGCACTCGTCACGCTGCAGGCCCTCGGTGAAGGTGTCATTTCGACCCGCGCCGACGGTCGAGTGCACTTCATGAACAGCATCGCCGAACGGCTCACCAGCTGGAACGCAGACGATGCGCGTGGCAAACCCATTGAAGAAATCTTTCCACTTACGTTTTCGGATACGCGCAACAGCGACAGCGAACCCGAAAACACGGTGCGGCATTGCCTGCGCCGCGGCACCGGTCCGGCGATACTTTCACGGCGCCTGCTGCGCGATCGCACGGGAAAGCTGCGGCCGGTGGAAGGTGCGATTTCACTGGTGCATTCCTCCGGTGGCGTCATGCTCGGCGGGGTCGTGGTGTTCCGCGACATTTCGGAAGCGGAGCAGTTGCGGGAACGGTTGCTGCGCGAAGCGACGCACGACAGCCTCACCGGTTTGCGCAATCGCGCCGCATTCGATCATCGTTTGCGTGAACTCACCGATACGGTGCGCGACTCGCATCGCCGCTATGCGCTGCTGTATCTCGATCTCGATCAGTTCAAGCTCATCAACGACACGCGCGGACACGAAATCGGCGACCGTCTGCTGGTGGAATTGACGCGCCAGCTGCGCGGCCTGGTGCATCATCCCGATGTCATCGCGCGGCTGGGCGGCGACGAATTCGGCGTGCTGCTGCTCGACACCGACGAACAGCGTACCTTGCAGCTTGCCGAACGGTTGCGCCGCGCGGTGCTCGACTATCAGTTCAAGGAACGCGAGCTGACGTTCACGGTTGGCGTAAGCATCGGCGTCACGTTTTTCTCGGCCGGCGACCGTGCGCCGGAAGTGCTCAGCCGCGCCGACATCGCGTGCTACATCGCCAAGGAATCCGGACGCAACGCCATCCATGTATATCGCAGCGACGATGCCAACATGCTGCAGCATCATTCCGATCTGGCGCGCGTGTCGCAGCTGCAGACGGCAATGAACGACGGCCATTTCCGCCTGTTCGGCCAGCGCATCGAACGCCTCGACGGCAAGCCGGCGAACGGTAAGGGCCGGTTTTATGAAGTGCTGCTGCGTTTGATGGAAAGCGACACGGTTGTTTCGCCGAGCGCGTTTCTGCCGGTGGCGGCACGCTACGGCCTGTCAACGATTATCGACAACTGGGTCATGGAAGAAAGTTTCAAGCTGCTCGGCGACCAGCGGCTTGCCGACGCGCGCCTGAGCATCAACCTGACGCCGCGTACCATTGACGGCCCCGAGTTTCTGCAACGCCTCAAGGATCTGACCGGCCGCTACCGGGTGACGCCGCAGCGCGTCTGTTTTGAAGTCACCGAGAATGTCGCGTTTGAAAACCTGACGCGCGCCGTGGAAACGATGCACCGCCTGAGCAAGGAGGGTTACCGTTTTGCGCTGGACGATTTCGGCACGGGCGTGGCGAGTTTTTCCTATCTGCAATCCATTCCCGTGCACTACGTGAAGATTGACGGAAGTTTTGTGCAGAACTTCGCCGACGATCCCGCCAACCCGCTCATCATCCGCTCACTTGCCGAACTCGCGCGCCTGCGCGGCATCGAGTGCATCGCGGAATGCGTGGAAAACGAACACACAAAGCACGCGCTGCAGCAGCTCGGGGTCAGCTTCGGTCAGGGTTATTTCCTGCACAAACCGGAGCCCTTCACATTGCGTCAGGCGACCGCCTGACGCGGTTCAGGGCAGCACGTCGCGCAACACCGGCGAGACCACATCGAGCTCGCGACGGTGCGCGGCCACCAGTTTGCGCAGGGTAATTTCGCCTTTCGGCGTCAGCAGCAGATGCACGACGCGCCGGTCTTCCTGTGACGGCATCCGTTTGACGAGGCCGCGGGAGGCAAGTTTGTTGATCAGCGTGACGGCGCTGTTGTGACGGACTTGCAGCGCGCCGGCCAGTTCGCCCATGGTGAGCCTGTGCTCCGGGTCACTGGTGCGAATCGCGAGCAATGCCTGATATTGATGCGGGGTGACGCTCGCCTGCTTGAGAATCACCTTGCTGGCACTCATGAACGTGCGCAAGGTATCCCGCCAGGCCGCGGCGATCCGGAAGTCGTCGTCGCTCACCACATCCGTTGAAACCTGACCTGCCGCAAGCGGTTCAGGCTGGCTGACGAGCTTCAATCCCGAACGGTTGGTCCTCATGCTCACTTCTCTCCTTCGTTGCCGGCGCGCTTGCGGGGCACGACAGAGATGCAACGCCGGAGCGACCGCTATTCCTGCAACAGCCGTTTCAGGTCGGTCGCGATCACGTCCGGTTTGTCGTCGAGGTCCGTCAGCAGACGGGCCTTACCCTGCCTGTCGAAGATGAACACCGCACTGCTGTGATAGACGGTGTAATTGCCCTGGGCGTCGGGTTTGCCCAGCCGGTACGCCACGCGATAACGCTTGGTCAGGGCCTGAAGTTGGGCCTGACTGCCGCTCAGTCCAACGAACCAGGGGCCGAATGCGTTGACATAGCTTTTCAAAACAGCGGGCGTATCGCGCGCCGGGTCCACCGACACGAACAGCACGCGGACCTGCGCGGCCGCCGGACCGAGCTGGCGAAGCACCTTGCCGAGGTCGGCCAGGGTGGTCGGGCACACGTCCGGACAGTGGGTGTAGCCGAAATAGAGCAGATCCACCTTGCCGGCGAAGGCGGCCTGGTTGACCTGCTGTCCGTTGTCGTCGGTGAGAGTGAATTTCAGATCCGGCATGTGGCCGGTGATATCGGGCAACCCCCACGGCCGGGAGGAGTGGCCGCAGCCGGCCAGCGACAGCAGGGCCAAAAGCGCGAACAGGGCCAGAGTACGTTTCATGCTTCGCTCGCCCCCCTGACCACGAATTCGACGGTCTGCGCGCCGCCATCCTGGAAGTGCAAGGTGATCTTCACGTGCTGCCCGCGCGCGAGCGGGTGCCGCCGTCCCATGAGCATCAGGTGATAGCCGCCGGGGGCAAAGGTGAGTTCACCGCCTTTGGGAAGGGTGATCCGATCGAGATGAATCATCTGGTCCATGCCGTCGCGGCGCATGCTGCGATGAAACATGACCTGGTTGAAATCGGGGCTGTCGGCCGAGACCAGGGTCAGGTCGTGTCCGCTGGTGTTTACAAGATGCAGGTAGCCGGCCAGCGGCAGGTCGCCGGGCAGCAGACGAATCCAGGCATTGCTGACCGCGAGACCGGCACCCAGCGCGGGCACCGCCATCGCCAGCAGCAGCAATCCGGCAAACAGCTTACGCATGCGTTTCTCCTTCAGGTCGAGGTAAGGGGCGCGCGGACCGCGGGTTCGGCGCGCGTCCGGTCGCTGCGGTTGCGCCGCATCCAGCGGCTGAACACCACCAGTCCGGCGACCACGCTCATCATGCAGGATGGAATCCAGGTGATCAGCCCGCCGATGTGCTGATCGGTGATCGGACTTACCGGCCAAATCCGGCCGCAGATCGCGTACACGTTGTACAGATCGGTGCGGCTGAGTCCGATGTAGGCGCCGAGCATCAGCTGCGGAATCATGATGGCCCACAGGAGCAGCAGCCGGGTGCCGAAGCCGGTGCGGGCGCCTTCGTCAATGCCGCGCGGATCGAGAATCAGCCACCAGAACAGCAGGCCGTCCAGCACCATGCTCCAGTTCATGACGTCGTACAGCCGGGCGTCCAGCATGGCCTTGAAATGCAGCGACGGCGTCAGCCAGAAAAAGATCAGCCCGACGAAAACCGTTGCCGCCAGCAGCGGCTGCTGCACGACCCGGTAGATGCCGCGCGTCACGCGGTTGCGCCACAGCGGGTAAAGCCAGGTGCGGCGGAAATGCAGCGGAATGGCGTTGGCCATCACGGCGTGTGGCACCGCCAGCATGATCAGGAACGGGCCCAGATGATGCAGAACCAGATGCTGGAGACGGTGAATCCAGAACATGTGCTGCGCGAAATAATCGAAATGGGTCTGCATCACCGCGTAGATCAGCAGCACGCCGAGAAAAAACGCGCTGCTGCGCCAGAGGCCCGCCGGCCGTCCGGCGCGGCGCCGCGCCCTGGCGCCGGCGCCATAAAGTCCGCCTGCCAGCACGCAGGCCGCGAGCACGGTCGGTGAGAATTCCCAGGGCGTTAGCCAGACGGCGATCGGATACATGACCTGAAATCACATCCCGTCGTGGCGACGGGCGATGCTGCAAGAGAGCACGTGACGGTGGCAACCGGGGTGCTGAATGCCGGCAGACGGACAGCGCGAAGCATCCGTTGCGGGGGGCAAGATGGTAACAGACAGGGCAATTTCCCGCAAAAAAGCCTCATTTCGGCGACCTGTCGTGCCGGGCGGGGAGCAATAATGGTAAAGTACGCGGCTTCCGATTCACCAGGCAAAACACCGCACGGACATGCGCCGTCAGCTATTAGGCTATCTCTCGGTTCGCGACTGGAAAACCCGGCTGATTTTCTGGTCCGCCGCGCTGGCGGTCGGCGGCGTTGCCGCCGCGTTCACGCTGGCCAGCAACTGGGCGATGAGCGTGCACGACCGGATCATGGCGCATTCCCACTGGTGGACGCTGCTGCTCGCGCCGCTCGGGCTCGGTAGCGCCGCAATGATCACGCGCTACGTGTTTCCCGGCAGCGAAGGCAGCGGCATTCCGCAGGCCATCGCCGCGCTGCGCAGTGACAGGGACGAACTGCGTCACAAGGTGCTGTCGATCCGCATCGCGATCGGCAAGATTCTGGTGGCGCTGATGGCATTCGTGAGCGGCGCCTCCATCGGCCGCGAAGGTCCGACCGTGCACATCGGCGCCTCGCTGATGTATTCCTCCGGCCGGTTCACGCGCTTCCCGCCGCATTATATCCGCCACGGACTGATTACCGCCGGTGGCGCCGCCGGCATCGCCGCGGCGTTCAACACGCCGATTGCCGGAATCATTTTCGCGATCGAGGAAATGGCGCGCTTCTACGAAGAAAAGGCCACCGGCATGCTGCTGGTCGGGGTGCTGATTGCCGGTATCGTGGCGATGGCCGTGCTCGGCAACTACACCTATTTCGGCGAGACCAGTTCCAGTTTCAATCACGTGGAGTCGTGGATCGCGGTGCCGGTGTGCGGCATCATCGGCGGGTTTCTCGGCGGCGGATTCAGTTCGTTTCTGGTCAGCAGCATGCGCCGGATTCGCAATGTGTTCCGCAAGTACACGTTCCTGGTCGCGGCCGCGTGCGGTCTCGTGATTGCCCTGCTGGGTCTGCTGTCGCACGGTGCCTCGTACGGCACCGGTTATGATCAGGCACGGCATATTCTCGAAGGTCACAGCGACGTCAGCTACGTGTTCCCGTTCTACAAGATTCTCGCCACCATCGCGTCGTATCTGAGTGGCATTCCGGGCGGAATCTTTTCGCCGTCGCTTTCGGCCGGCGCCGGCATCGGTGCCGACCTCGCGCCGCTGATGCCTTACGCACCGGCCGCGACCGTCGTTATTCTCGGCATGACGGGTTATTTCACGGGCGTCGTGCAGACACCGCTGACCGCGTCCGTGATCATGATGGAAATGGTCAACGACCACGCCATGGTGTTTCCGATCATGGCGACTGCGTTCATCGCGCTTGGCGCATCGAAACTGCTGTGCCGTCATCCGGTGTACTGGTCGCTGGCGGAGGACTTTCTGGCAATCACTCGGCCGAAACCGGAATCTCAGCCGATCGAAGAACCGAACGACATCACTGTCCGTTCCGGCTGATTCACGTCCCGCGGATCACGCCGATCCGCGCATCAGCCCTTGGCAGCCGCCAGCGCCTTGCGCAATCCGGGCAGAAACGCGTCAATGACCTTGCGATGTCCATGCACCAGCTTGTCGAGCGTACGCCTGCCCTTGGCGGTAAGCTGCAACAGCATGCTGCGACGGTCGTGCGGCGACGGCACGCGCCGCACATGGCCGCGACGCACCAGCTGGTTGATCAGGACCACGACGCTGTTGTGACGCATATGCAGGTGGCTCGCCAGCAGACCGACAGTCATGTCGTCGTCTTCACCTTCGCATGACCTGATTTCCAGCAATACCTGATATTGCAGCAGGGTGATGCCCAGCCGCTTCATGTCCCGGTTGCTGAAATGAATGAATTCGCGCAATGCCAGGCGCCACAGGCTCACCACGCGGTAATCGCCTGCGGTACTGCTCCGCTGCTGTTGCTTTGCTGCCATGGTGAAGCTCGCGCGGCCGTTGCCGGTACTACGCGCTCTCGTAAAGGGTCTGGAAACCGGGTTGCTATCATAGCGCATCGTCTGCCGGGGAGCGGCTGCGGCGTGACGGTGTACCATTAACGACAGTTAACGTGACCGGAGCGGCCGCCGATGAGAATTGCCTCGCTGATCCTTTGCCTGCTCGCGTTTTGCACTGCCGGCCATGCCGCTGTGCCGCCGGAGCCGCACGGGCTCGACAAGCTGGCCGCGTATGCCGGCAGCTGGAAGACCGAGTCCAAACACGTCAAGACGACATTCAGTCAGGCGGGCGAGGACACCGCGGTGCTGAAAAACGACTGCTGGCGAAGCGGCGATTTCTACGCCTGTCATCAAATCGTCAACGGTCAATCCGGCGCGCTGGTGGTATTCCAGTACGACGCCAAGACCGGCCGCTACATTACGCATGCGATTCCGGCAAATGGGGGTGGCGCCAGCGATGGCGTACTGACGATCAGGGACAACGTCTGGACCTTCCCCTGGTCACGGGTCATCAACGGCAAGACGATATATTTCCATGTGATCAATGTGTTCAGCGGGCATGATCATATTGAGTACCGCGAGGAGTATTCCACCGACGGCAAGCACTGGGTTCTGATGGCGAAGGGCCGTGATACGCGCCTGCGCTGACCTGCATTGATGTATTGCGGTCGGGAACGGGGACAACTCGAATACAGACAGGATCGTGATTGGGGGTTGGAAAATGCGTAACGCAATTGATTCGAAACGGTTGCAGGGCGTGTATGACCGTGCGGCCTCGCGTTACGACTGGCAGCATGCGTTGCTGACCTTCGGTTCCGACGCACGCGGACGCCGGCTGGTTGTCGCACAGGGTGTACACAAAGGCGACACGGTGCTCGATTGCGGCGCCGGCACCGGCAGCAGTGCGTTTCTCGCCGCCGCCAAAGCCGGCAAGACCGGTCACGTCACGCTGTTCGACATGAGCGAAGGCATGCTGGAAGAAGCACGGGTCAAGGCACAGGCCATGGGCTACGACGGACGCGTGGATTTCAGGACCGGTGACATACTCGCACTGCCGTTTCCGGACAACAGTTTCGATTGTGTGATGTCCACCTACAGCATTTGCCCGCTTTACGATCCGGCGCAAGGCGCACTGGAAATGTGGCGCGTGGTAAAGCCGGGTGGACGGCTGGCGGTGGCGCATTCGGTGGAACCGCGCAGTGCATTCGCGAAATGGCTTGGCACGCATGTCGAAAACGTTGCGTGGCATTTTCCGTGGTTGACGCTGGG
>DASSOA010000048.1:0-26948 GCA_035701115.1 Gammaproteobacteria bacterium | reverse complement strand
TCGGAAACGCCAAAGCAATTTCTAAAACTGGCCGGAAAATCCGTTCTGGAACATACACTCGACGTGTTCGAGCGCCACGCTCAAATCGATGAAATCATAGTCGTTTCGTCTATCGAAAACCGTTCGCTGACCGAAGAGATTATCAACAACGCCGGTTATCGCAAGGTCACCGCTATTGTCGCTGGAGGCGCGACCAGGCAGGCAAGTTCGGCGGCCGGCATAACTGCGGTGACGAACGACAATGCGAAGGTCCTTGTGCATGACGCGGTGCGTCCGTTGCTCGACAGCGCAACTATAGATCGCTGCCTCGCGGCGCTTGACGCATACGATGCCGTGGATACCGCCATTCCGTCGCCCGACACCATAATTCAGCTTGCTGAAGACGGTTGCATCGCTGCAATTCCCGACCGGTCCAGGCTGCAACTCGGACAGACGCCGCAGGCATTTCGTGCCGGGCTGTTGCGGCGCGCACACGCACTGGCATCCAGTGATCCTGAACTCCGGGTGACCGACGACTGCGGGTTGATCCTGCGTTACCGCCTGGGAAACGTGCACGTGGTTGCGGGCAATGTCAGCAACATAAAGATCACCTACCCTTCCGATATCTATCTGGCGGATCGTCTGTTCCAGTTGCGATCGAGACCTGAAACCGAGCGCGACCTGGGAAACCGGCTGGCGGGCAAAGTCCTTGTCGTATTCGGTGCAAGTCGCGGGATTGGCGAGAAAATCGCGGAGCTGGCCGGGAAGGGAAAGGCCCTGGTGATCGCGGTATCCCGCCGCGACGGCGTCGACGTGGCCGACGCCGACAGCGTCCGCCGGGTACTGACTGACGCAATTCGACAACATGGGAGGCTGGATCTGGTGGTTAACACGGCCGGCGTTCTGCGCACCGGGCTGCTGTCGGGTCAGGATTACGCCGCCATAGACGAACAGTTAGCCACCAACTTGCGCGGCAGTGTGGTAGTTGCACGCGAGGCATTTGCGGCAATGCAGCCACATGGTGGCAGTATCGCGCTGTTCACATCCAGTTCCTACACACGGGGACGCGCACGCTCCAGCGTCTATTCGGCAACCAAGGCTGCCATAGTGAATCTGATGCAGGGACTCGCCCAGGAGTACCAGCCGTTCGGAGTGCGTATCAATGCTATCAACCCCGAACGCACCGCCACCCCGATGCGTACCGAGAATTTCGGAGACGAGCCCGCTGCAGAACTGCTCAGTGCCGAAACCGTGGCCTCGGCGACACTGTCGGTGATGCTGTCCGATGCCACCGGCGAGGTCATTGATGTTCGGCGCTGAATCGTCGCATGGATTCGCACGATTTGTGTTGAAATTGCTGTCGGGTATCGTCGGCTGGCTTGCGATCGCGCCCGTCGCATTTGCAGTACCGAAAAGGCGTGACTGGATAGCGGTTATCGGACGTGACAACGGAAAGTTTCTCGATAATACCAAGTATTTCTTCCTGCAGGCCAGATCGCTGCTTCCTTCGGCCACCCGAATGGTATTTGTTACCGAGCGCAGGGATGTTGTGGCCCTGCTTGCAGGCAGCGGCTGTGAAGTATTGATCTATCCATCTTTTGCAGGCACCTGGTTTTTGCTGCGAGCCGGCACATTGATCGTTGATTCCAGCGAATGGGTCTCGAACTGGCGCCGGTTTCTGCTGGCTGGCGCAAAAAAAATCCAGTTGTGGCACGGCGTGGGATACAAACGCATAGAACTGGACAAATGGAAAAATGAAGCGCACGGCGGTCAATTGCCGTTTTGGCCGCATGTTTACCAGCTGCGGAAACTGGCCTATCTGATTACCGGTCGGCTGCTGCGCTACGACGTCGTGAACACGACATCGCAATTCTACCGCGACAGGGTTTTCGAGCCGGCGTTTGCCGCCCGACAGTTCCTGGTGGCCGGTTATCCGCGCAATACCTTTGGTTGCGCAGATGGGGCGGTAAGTGAGCTTGCATGGAAAAACACCGATCCGCGCCTCGCTGCAAGCATCCCGGAGTGGCACAGGCAGGGTCGGCGAATCATACTGCTGGCACCCACGTTCCGGGACACCGGCGGCCTGCCAATGAACCTGACAACCGATTCAATCATGCTGCTGGAAAACTGGTGCCGGGAAAATCGTGCCGAACTGGTGTTCAAATTCCATCCCATCGAAAAATCCGCTGTGCTCCAGGCCGGACAACATCTGCACGTCTGCGACCCTGATTCAGACCTGTACCCTTTGATGCCGTACTCCAGCGCGCTGGTCACGGACTATTCCTCGATCTACATGGATTATCTTCTGCTCGACAGGCCGGTGCTTTTTTTTGTGCCCGATCTGGATGAATACGTTCGCAATGACCGGCAGTTTCAATTCGACTTCCTGGAAATGACGCCTGGCCCGAAACCGCGGTCCTGGCGGGAATTGATCGCATCGCTGTCGCAACAGTTGCAACACGACAGCTTCAGCGCGGCACGTCTGAAACTGAAATCACTGGCTTTTGAGAATCACGATCAACACCAGGCCGTTCCGAAATTGATCGCGCTCATGAGATCGAAACGCTGGATTCCCGATGCCGATACCGGTTCCGGCACCTCGCAATGACGGCATCACCCTGCGCCGACTGCTCCGCATTGGTGCAGCCACCTGAGTGAATCCTCCGCAATGGATTGCCAGGTCATGTCTTGCGGCGGCGGGAGAATCTTTTTGATCCTCAACTGAAACTCCAGCGCACGCGCCATATCAGCAGGGTCGGACATGCGGCATAAAGCCGGCCCCAGCGCGGCAGCCTGTTCGGCAAAATTGAGAACAAACGAGGGAGCATCAGTCGCTACCAGCGGCCGTTCGCATGCCAGGTATTCCGCGATTTTGCAGGATGAAACCATGTCCATGAAGGGTCCGGTGCGGTACGGCAGGACGAGCAAATCGCAGGCGTTAAGCAGCTGCGGTATCTGCGCATGCGGGACCAGACCGAGATAGCGTATCCAGGGATGATTCAGGGACGGACCGTCATCCGTTCTACCCGCGAGCAGCAGCTCGACCGGCACATTTGAGTTACGCAACCTGTCTACGGCGCCAATCAAATCGGCGACTCCGCGATCGGCTTCCATGCTGCCAAAATAGCCCACCAGTATCGCGTCAGCCGGTAATCCAAGCCGGTCGCGGCACTCACTCATCTTCATCGGCTTGAACATGCCCGGGTCGATTCCATTAGGGGCCACATGCGGAGCATGGCGCGCACCCGAGCCGAGCTTGTGCGCCAGCGACGTGCTCGCAAACATCAAGCCGTCGGAATGCCTGACCAGAAATGACAAGGGATCAAACCCGGCGATTCGGCGGTAACCGGAAAACTCATCGTACTTGTCGTATATATCGAACACGAAACTCGCCGCGCACATTCTGGCAAGCAACCAGCCGAGCAACCCGATGTAGCAGTCACCGCTGGCAACTATGCAACGCGGCCGTACCGAAACTATGGTACGCAGCAGCTGCTTGATCGTGGCAAGAGAAAATACCGGACTGGAAACCACCGGCATGCCTGCGTCACGCATGTGTTTGACTTCCCGGGTATGGTAGTCAATCAACCACAGCTGGACTTTCTGACCCGCCTTGTGCCAGTAACAGGGAAACTGGTACATCCTCCCGAACCGCTCACTCAGCGTATCGGTGTTGGTGTAGAAACGCTTGCCCAGCCAGAGAATGTCCATGGGTCAAACCATTTCGATCGTCAGCCGGATATCAAATCTCATGACGTAAACGATGCCAGACGTTCGACGATTATTCTGCTTGGAGAGACATCAGGTAACACTCCCCGGCCCCTGGTTTGACCTGCTGTGGTTTTGAGAAATTCCAGAATGCGGTCAATATCAAGATCGCCGATTATTGCATTGACACCGATCCCGTCAGGCCGCTCAGTGGCACGCCTGGCAAGCACGCAGGGTATGTTCAGCAGGGCACATTCCTCCTGATTGCTTCCTCCGTCCGTAACTACGAACGATGCGCCGCGTAACAGCGAGTTAAACGCAAAGAAATCCATTCTCGGCACCAGGGTGATCCTGGAATCGGCCTGAATCTGCTGCAATGTGCCAAGTTTTTCCAGGCGCCTGTGCGTCACCGGGTGCAGCACAAACTTCACCGGCGCGATTTTCGCGAGCTCCGACAACAGCTGCAATGCCTTACCCAGCCGTCTGCTATTGAACAGATTTTCCTGACGGTGCATGGAAAAAATTCCATAACCGGAATTCCCGGACTGCGACGCCGGGGCACCGGCTTGCGCCATGCGCAATGCGTCTATCAGCGTATTGCCATGGGTTAACAGCTTTTCTCCTTTAACGCCGGCCGCTTCCAGATTTCTGACGGCAATCTTATCCGGACAGCAGTGTACCGCGGTGTAACGTGATACCCGCACCCTTATAAGTTCTTCCGGAAACGGGTGCAGAAAGTTGAAGGACCTCAGGCCTGCCTCAACATGCACCAGAGGGCGGTCATACCTGTTCGCTATCTTCGCACCCAGCAACGTTGATGCCGTGTCGCCGTGCACAACAATTGCGCTCGCCTTCGACCAGATGTCGCGGACGGCAGGCGAATTCGCTTCTCTCCAGGCTGACCACGCCCATTTCAGAAAAGACTGCCGATCAGTGGCCTCGCGGTCACTCGTGAGCCGTAAATCAGGTTCTTGCAAACCGAAATTCTTCTGCAAATCATCAAAGGTTTCGGAATGCTGGCCGGTATAAATCAATTTGTAGGGAAGTTGGTGGCGCGCCGTCTCGAGTATGACGGGCGCCATCTTGATGTATTGGGCTTTGGTTCCGATGAGATGGATAATCATGTACTGGCGGCGAATTGGGTCAGCTCAATTGTAACCGGCAACTTCAATCCGGGCGTGTTCCCGCTTTTTCGAGCGCCTGCTTGTAGAGTTCATTGCGTCGTCCGCCCGTCAGTCTTGCTGCCAGCGACGCTGCCTGCCTGACCGGCAACTCTTCCAGCAGGATGTCGAGCACACGTCCGGAATCGAGTTGTGCGGTTGGTTGCGCGGCGCCACCAATCAGCACGACCACTTCGCCCTTGCCGGCATGTGCATCCCGGTTTACCCAGTCGCACAGCTCCGCCAGCGTGCCGGAATGCACCGACTCGTGCAACTTGGTGAGTTCTCTGGCGATCACCGCGGGACGCCCGCTGCCAAACGCCGTCGCCATGTCCGCCAGCGATTCCGCCAGCCGGTGTACCGATTCGTAACAGACAATCGTGCGCGATTCGCTGGCCAGGGCCGACAGCGCCGCGCGGCGTGCGGCAGGCCTGGCCGGCAGAAAGCCTTCGAAAACGAAACGGTCGGTGGGCAGGCCGCTGACTGAGAGCGCGGCGACCAGGGCACTCGGACCCGGGACGGGAGTCACCCGGATGCCAGCCTGCCGGGCCGCCCGCACAAGATCAAAGCCCGGATCGCTGATAAGCGGCGTCCCCGCATCGGACACGATGGCAACGGATTTGCCGGCCAGGAGTTTTTCCATCAGAGCGGGCGTGCGCTCGGCTTCATTGTGTTCATGCAGCGACAGCATCGGCGTGGTGATTCCGGCGTTGCGCAGCAACTGCCCCGTGTGCCGGGTGTCCTCGGCCGCAATCAGCTCGACTTCGCCCAGAATCCGGCGTGCGCGCGGTGAAAAATCCTCCAGATTGCCGATCGGGGTGGCAACCACGTACAACGCGGCGGGCTGTTGTGTCACGACTGTTCCTCGGTTTTCCCGGCCGCCCCGGGAACAGGTATCATGCGGCTTTTACGGTCCATCCTGCACCGGAATCCGAAATTCATGCAAGACACGCCCGCGCATCGCTCCCGGCTCAAGCCCTGGATTTTCGCACTCCTGTTCGCGTTTATCGCCGGCTGCGCGGTCACACCCACGCGGCAACCGCCTGCCGGCCAGGCGGTACAGTTGGAGCAACAGGGAAAATTTGCCGCTGCGGCACAAGTATATGAGCAGCTGGCCGCGGGCGCACAGGGCCAGCAGCGCGCAACCTGGCTGGTCAGCGCCGCGGAAGACTGGTGGCAGGCAAATAACAACCAGAAGGCGTGGGCATTGCTCGCCCAGGTGAAGCCGGCGAACCTGTATCCCGCGCTCAACGCCCGGGTCGAAATGCTGAAGGCATCCATGGATCTCGCCGCGCAGAATCCGCAGCTTGCGCTCAAGCATCTCTCGTTTGCGCTCGAACCATTGCCCGATGCGCTCAAGGCGCGCGCGCTGCTGTTACGCGCGCAGGCGCACGCTGCGCTGGACGACACGGTCAGTGCGGTCGCCGATCTCAGTGCACGCGAAGCCTTTCTGCAGAACGATCCGCAGGCGATCGGCAAAAATCATCAGCTGATCTGGTTGACGCTGAGCCAGGCGCGGACTCCGCCCGATCTCGCGCATTTGCCCGCCGGTTTGTCGCCCGTCGCGCGCGGCTGGCTGGAGCTGGGGGACATTGCACGCAATACCTGGCAGCAACCGGCCGTTTATCTGCAGCAACTCCTGGCCTGGCAGCAGCGTTATCCTTCGCACCCTGCCAACCAGGACATCGTTGCCGGCCTCATCGCGAAGCAGCGCGAGCTGGTCGCCTATCCGCCGCAGATTGCCGTGCTGCTGCCGCTGAACGGCGGCTTTCAATCGGCGGCCGACGCAGTGCGCGACGGCCTGCTCGCTGCCTACTATCAGTTGGCCGCCGGCACCACGACGCCTCCTGCAGTTTCGTTTTACGATAGCGGCAACTCGCCGCAAAGCGCACAGATTGCCTATCAGCAAGCCGTGCGCGACGGCGCCAACATGGTGATCGGACCGCTTACCAAAAACGCAGTGGCCGCCGTAGCGGATTCCGGATCGTTGCCCGTACCGGTATTGGCCCTGAACAACATTGATACCGGCAGCAGCACACCGGCCAACCTGTATCAGTTCGGATTGCCCCCGGAAGATGAAGCCACGCAGGCAGCCGATCGCGCCATCGCCGATGGCTACACCCGCGCAGTCGCGCTGGTCTCTGCCGATGACTGGGGCAGCCGCGTCCTGAATGCGTTTTCCGCCCGCTTCCAGCAACTCGGCGGCGATCTGCTGGGCACCCAGACCTATCCGCCGGAAAGCAGTGATTTCTCCATCCCGATAACCCGCCTGCTCAATCTCGACCAGAGTCAGTACCGCGAGGAACAGCTGCGGGCGCTGCTCGGCACCCATCTGCAGTTCGAGCCGCGCCGTCGCGAGGATATCCAGTTCATCTTTCTGGCCGCGCGCAACAAGGATGCAAAACTCATCCGTCCGCAGCTCAAGTACTATCATGCGATTGACGTACCGGTGTTTGCGACATCGCAGGTGTATCAGCCCGGCGATCAGGCCGACGACGACCTCGACGGTATCAGCTTTGACGACATGCCCTGGCTGCTTGACGGCAACGGCGCGATCGCACAGTTGCGCAGCCACCTTGCGCAACTCTGGAGCAACAGTTTTGACGCCAACAGCCGGCTCTACGCCCTGGGTTTCGATGCCTGGCGGCTGGTTCCCCTGCTCTACAATCGCGGGCAGATCAGCACGCCGGTACAGGGCATGACCGGCCTGCTCAGCATGGACAGCGACCGGCGCATCCATCGCCAGCTGGTCTGGGCGACGTTCAGTAACGGCAATCCGAAACTGCTCAAGCAGCCGATGACCGCACCGAATGCAGCGGCAGTCCTGGCAGGTTCCGCGCCGACGACTCCATGAAAACCGCGGCGCATCTGAAGTCCGGGCAGGATGCCGAAGACCGTGCTCTGGCCGCGCTTGAACAGCAGGGCCTGCGTCTGATGCAACGCAATTACCGCTGCCCGCTGGGCGAGCTGGATCTGGTGATGGAAGACGCGGATGCAGTGGTCGTTGTCGAAGTCCGTTACCGCCGGGCCAGCGGCTTTGGCGGCGCGGCAGAAACCGTCGGTTTCAGCAAGCAGCGCAAATTGCTGCTGGCAGCTCAACATCTCCTGCAGCACGATGCGCAGTTGCGCCGCAGACCGCTGCGCTTTGACGTATTCGCGATCACCGAGCAGCGCAACGGTGTCGCTGTAACAGAATGGATCAAGGACGCGTTTCGTGCCTGATCCAGGAACCGGATGTGAATTCTGACTGCTGATCTCCAGAGGAAACTGCAATGGAACTCGATACCCGCGTAATCCGGCTTTTCAACGACAGCATCGCCACCAAGCAGGCGGCTCTCAATACGCTGGTGACGCCCATTGTCAATGCCGGTCGGCTCATGGCCTCGGCACTCAAAGCCGGCAACAAGATCATGAGTTGCGGCAACGGCGGCTCGGCGGCGGATTCGCAGCATTTCTCGGCCGAACTCCTCAACCGGTTCGAGCGCGAACGCGCGCCGCTGGCTGGCATCGCGCTGACAACCGATACATCCACGCTGACCTCGATTTCGAACGACTACGAATACAACGAGGTATTCTCCAAACAGGTCCGTGCGCTGGGTCAGAAAGGCGACGTGCTGCTCGCAATTTCCACCAGCGGTAATTCCCCCAATGTGATTCGCGCCATGGAAGTGGCACACGAAAAAGGCGTGCATATCGTGGCGCTGACCGGCCGCGACGGCGGGCAGATGGCTTCGCTGCTCAAGGCACCCGACGTCGAAATCAGAGTCCCGGCCAAGGTTACAGCCCGCATCCAGGAAGTTCATCTGCTCGCGCTCCATTGCCTGTGCGACCTCATTGACGAGCAGATGTTCGGCAGCGCGACCTGAGCCGTGAGCGAACCGTCACGTCTGCCCCCGGACTTTCTGGCGCGCCTCGCGGCAATCGTCGGCAGCGAAGATCTTTATACGGATCCCGCCGATCGCTGGCCGTACAGCTACGACAACAGCCGCCGCCAGGCACAACCTGACGCAGTCGCGTTTCCGTCGGGTCACGATGAAGTGCGTGATTGCGTGCGTCTGTGCAACGAATTCAAGGTGCCGGTGCTCGCTCGCGGACTGGGCAGCAGCACCACCGGCTCTGCGGTACCGGTCGCGGGCGGGCTGGTACTGGCATTGGAACGCATGAACCGGGTGTTGCGGGTCAGTCCGGATGACCGCCTGATGGTGGTCGAAAGTGGGATCACCAACAGCGCCGCGCAACAGGCAGCCGGCCAGTGCGGATTCTTCTGGGGACCGGCACCCACGTCGGCCGCGTATTCGACGGTGGGCGGCAATCTGGCCTGCAACGCCGGCGGCCCGAGCAGCGTCAAATACGGAACACCACGAGACAACGTATTGGGACTGCGGATCGTGACCGGTAGCGGCGAAGAACTGCGCACCGGCGTTTACACCAGCAAGGGCGTGATGGGATACGATCTCACGCGTCTGGTGATCGGTTCCGAAGGCACGCTCGCGATCATCACCGAAGCCACCCTGAAACTGACGCCGAAGCCGGAAACCGTGCACACCCTGCGCGCAGTCTATGCCGACATGCGCGCCGCCGCGTCCGCCGTGTCGCGCATCATGGCGCAGCCCGTAACGCCCTGCGCGCTGGAGTTCATCGATCGCGCATCTATCGAGATGATCCGCAGCTATGCGCAAACCGATCTGCCGCGCGACGCCGGTGCGATGTTGCTGATCGAAGTGGACGGACTGGCTTCACAGATCGAATCCAGCGTCGCGGCCGTCGAATCCGCCGCACGCGGCGACGGACTGGTCGAACTGCGCGCGGCACACGACCAGCGCGAAACCGATGCGTTATGGGCTGCGCGCAAGGCGCTCTCGCCCGCACTGCGCAAGATCGCACCGAAAAAAATCAACGAGGACGTCGCCGTTCCCGTGTCGCGCATGGCGGAGCTGATTTCCGGGCTGGAGGAAATTGCCAGACGGCACGGCATCACCAACGTCAATTTCGGTCACGCCGGCAACGGCAACATCCACGTCAACCTGCTGATGGATCCCGACGATCCGCAACAGATGAAACAGGCGGAACCGTGCCTGCATGACGTGTTCAGACTGGTGTTGTCGCTGGACGGCACGCTCTCCGGCGAACACGGCGTGGGCCTGGAAAAGCAGCCGTTCATGGCGCTGGAATTCAATTCCGTTCAATTGGGATTGATGCGCAGGATCAAACAGCAATTCGATCCAAACGGGATTCTGAATCCGGGAAAGTTACTGCCGGCCAACTCAATCCTGTAACCGGACTGCTGCAGCCGCGGTTACTCGTCTTCGTCTTCTCTGGCCCCGAGCAGACGGCGATAAATCGCGGCATTTTCGCTATCAAAGCAGCAGGCCACGATGCTCCTGAATTCCTTGTCGAACCGGCGCATGACGCCGAGCGCGATCCTGGCAGCCTCCTCTTTCGGATAGCCGTACGCGCCGGTGCTGATGCACGGAAACGCGATGCTGCGGACCCCGGCTTCGCGCGCGAGGTGAAATGCGCTGTCGTAGCAGCTATCCAGCAGGCGTGCCTCGCCCTGATCACCGCCGTGCCATACCGGTCCCACTGCGTGGATCACCCAGCGTGCCTTGAGTCTGAAACCGGGCGTGATGCGCGCCTGACCGGTCGGACAACCGCCCAGCTTCCTGCAGGCTTCCAGCAGTTCCGTTCCCGCGGCCCGGTGGATGGCGCCGTCCACGCCGCCACCACCCAGCAGCGACGCGTTGGCCGCATTGACGATGGCGTCCACGTCGAGATCGGTAATGTCGTACTGGATAACCTTGATCATGTGCACTCAGCGTTTGTGCTTCGGTATCCACGCCCACAGCATTCTGCACTGGATCGGTTCGGCACCCGTCTCGTCGGTGACCCTGACCGGCACCACGATCTCGCCCTTCTCTTCGGCCAGGATCCGTGCGCGCGCCGGCGCCTCCAGCGTCGCTTCCGCGCGCAGATCGCCACGCGCGAATTTCTGGTAATCCACCTGCATGCTTTTCAGCAACGGCACCCGGTCATCGGGAAGATTCATGCCCAATAACGCGCCGGTGGCGGTTTCAGCAAGCAGTGCCATCGCGGTGGCGTGCACCGTGCCGACGTGGTTCTGCACCCGCTTGCGGTTCGGGATGTGCAGCAGGGCGCGCGTCTCGCTCAGGTCTTCAAAGCGCACGCCCGCAGTCTTGACGAAGTGCACGGTGCGGCCGAAGGCCCAGGTCAGGAACCACCAGCGCAATCCAGGCGACAGACCGTTGAGCTTCTGTACGGTGCGATAAAGGTTGCTGCGCGTTTCCACGTGGTCATCCCCGTCATTTGACGACTTTCAGACTGGGCTTGCGCGGCGATTCCGGCCTGTCATCGGAATTGCCGTCCGGCTCATCCGGCGTGGTTGGGGGCGTCGGTTCGTGCTCCGGCCCGAAGATCATACCCTCGCCCGTTTCGTGGGCGTAGATGGCCAGCAGGGCGTCCATCGGAATGAACAGGTGGCGCGACACGCCGCCAAAGCGGGCCGAGAACTCGACATGGTCGGCCGCCATCTGCAAACCCTGGGTGGCATCGTAGCTTACGTTCAGCACCAGTTTCCCGTCCTTGGCGTAACCGGGCGGAACGTCCACGCCCTCGAGACCGACGTCGACAACGATGTGCGGTGTCATGGCGCTGTCCACGATCCACTGATGCATGGCACGGAGCAGATAGGGCTTGCGCGATAGCATGATTGACGCTCTGGAAGTAACGAGACAACTTTTCTGATACGAGAGACAGAAACCGGAAAACGACGGCGCCGGATTGTTGACCGTACCGGATACTCCGGCCCGGACGCAGTGCGATCAGGCGGCGCTGCGCATTTCCTGTTCCAGTTCGGTGAGACTTGCACGAAACGCCGGACGATGAAACAGCCGCTCGGCGTATTTGTTGATCGCCTTGCCCTGGGCACCGAGATCGATTTCGTAGCGCGGCAGACGCCACAGGATCGGCGCGATACTGCAGTCAACCAGCGAAAACTCGTCACTCAGGAAGTACGGCTTGACCGCAAACGCTTCCGCCGATGCCAGCAGGCTTTCGCGCAGCAGTTTCTTGGGACGCAGATGCGGCTTGCCCGGCGATTGTTCGATTTCGTCCACCAGGCTGTACCAATCACGTTCAATGCGATAGAGCGCCAAGCGGAAACGCGCCCTCACCACCGGGTCAACCGGCATCAGCGGCGGATGCGGGAACCGCTCGTCGAGATACTCCATGATGATGCGCGGATCGTAGAGCACCAGATCGCGATCCACGAGGGTCGGCACACTGTTGTAGGGATTAAGGTCGAGCAGATCTTCCGGCAGCTTGCTGCCTTCGATATTGACGATCTCCATGCCGATGCCTTTTTCGGCGAGCACCAGACGCACACGGTGGGAATGCGGGCATGCGGGGCGGGAATAGAGTGTCATGGCAGAACCTGCGGAAAATCATGGCGCCGTGCGGCATGCACGGCGCCTGTCTGGATCAATGAATTTTCTTCCAGATCTCACGCTTCAGCATGTAAGCGAACAGGAAGAACACGATCAGGAATCCGATCACCCTGAGGCCAAGCGAGCGCGCCTCAAGCTGGGTCGGTTCACTGATGTAGGCAAGGAAGTTGGTAATGTCGCGATCCATTTTGTCGAACTGTTCCGGCGTCATGCGCCCCGGGCTGACCTGTTCGAAATGATCGAACACGTGCTCGGTCGCGCCATCCGGCTCCTTGACCGTCTTGAACACGGCGTTTTGCAGGCCCTGCATGGACCACAGCACATCGGGCATCGCTGCGTTGGGCAGCACGAGGTTGTTGACCCCGGTCTTGCTCTTGCCGTCCAGATAAAACGACTTCAGATACGTATAGACCCAGTCCGCACCGCGATTGCGCACTTCCAGCGACAGATCCGGTGGCTGACGCCCAAACCATTTGTCGGCGTCATCCGGCATGGCGGATTCCATGGTGTCCGAAATCTTGCCGCCGGCCGGCATCAGATAGCTTTCCACCTGCGTATCGGTCAACCCGAGGTCTTCGCCCACGCGGTTGTAACGCACGTACTTCGCGGAATGACAGCCCATGCAGTAGTTGACGAAATATTTCGCGCCACGCTGTACCGACGCGGTGTTGCTCACATCCACATTGGCATTCTGCAGCGTAACGCCTTCGTCCTGGGCAAACGCCAGCGCCGGCAACAGGGTCAGAAACAGTGCACAGAGAATTTTTTTCATTTGAAGGTCACCCGCTCTGGAACTGCCTCCGGCTCGACCAGTTTGCTGAAGAAAGCCGGCAGCAACAGGAAAATCGCACAATAGATGCCCGGTATGAGCCACGAGTAGAGCTTGAGCGTCACCTCGGACGGATCCCAACCGAGCAGGTCGCCGATCGAGATCAACCCCATGACGACGACGAACGCGCCGATCAGGAAACCCCGCGAGCGCGGTTTCGAATAGACCCACGACGTCACGTAGAACAGGAAATACAGCTCGGCGAACCGCTGCCCGATCTGGGCCCAGAACGGCGTCGCAAGCTGCATGCCGATGAAGCCCAGCACGATGAACGTCAATCCGAACACGATCACCAGCCGCCGGTACAGCATGCCGCGATAGCGCAGCGACTTGATCGGATGCTTGTCAATCCAGGGCAGCAGGAACAGCAGGAAAATCGCCAGCCCCATGGTCACCACGCCGGTCAGCTTGTTCGGAATCGAACGCAGAATGGCGTAGAACGGTCCGAAATACCACAGCGGGTGAATGTCCGGCGGCGTCTTGAGCGCATTGGCCGGTTCGAAGTTGGCGGGCTCAAGGAACAGACCGTGCATGCCGGGTGCGAAGAAGATAATCGCGGCGAAAATCGCGATGAACACGATCACACCGACGATGTCCTTGATCGTGTAGTACGGATGGAACGGAATGCCGTCGAGCGGAATGCCATTCGCATCCTTCTTTTTCTTGATCTCGACGCCGTCCGGGTTGTTGGAACCCACTTCGTGCAGCGCGATCAGGTGGAACACCACCAGGCCGATCAGGATCAGCGGCACGGCCACAATATGCAGGGCGAAGAAGCGGTTAAGCGTGATGTCGGAGATGGTGAAGTCGCCGCGGATCCACTGCGCCAGCCCCTCGCCGATACCCGGAATGGCGCCGAACAGCGAGATGATCACCTGCGCGCCCCAGTACGACATCTGGCCCCAGGGCAGCAGATAGCCCATGAAGGCTTCCGCCATCAGCGTCACATAAATCAGCACGCCGAATATCCACAACAGCTCGCGCGGCTTCTTGTACGACCCGTACATCACGCCGCGAAACATGTGCAGATAGACCACTGCAAAAAACATCGAGGCGCCGACCGAGTGCATGTAGCGGATCAGCCAGCCCCAGTTCACGTCGCGCATGATGTACTCGACCGAGGCAAACGCCTCCGCTGCCGAGGGCTTGTAGTTCATGGCGAGGAATATGCCGGTGAGAATCTGGTTGACCAGCACCAGCAACGCAATCGAGCCGAAGAAATACCAGAAGTTGAAATTCTTGGGTGCGTAATACTGGGCCAGCTGCTCGTTCCAGAACTTGGTAAGCGGGAAGCGCGCGTCAATCCAGTCGCGCAGCCCCACCAGCCAGCCGCTGATTACATCAAGGAAATCGCGCTTTTCGTTCTCGGTTTCCGTGCTCATCAGGCAGCCCTCTCATCTTCGCCGACGCGGATCTGTGTGTCAGTGACAAAACGGTATGGCGGAACCTGCAGATTGAGCGGCGCCGGCACATTCTTGAATACGCGCCCGGCCAGATCGTATTTGGAACCATGGCAGGGACAGTGGAAGCCGCCCGGCCAGTCGGCGCCGAGTTCCGGATCGCCCGGTTGCGGTTTGTAGAGCGGCGAGCAGCCGAGGTGGGTGCAGATGCCGATCACCACGAACAGATGCGGCTTGATCGAACGCCACTCGTTCTTGCAGTAGGCCGGCTGCTGATCCTCTTCGGAATCCGGATCGCGCAGGCGCGGATCCACTTTCGGCAGTTCGTCGAGCGCGGGCTGCGGGCGCTGTACCACCCAGGTGGGCTTGCCCCGCCATTTAACCTTGATCATCGCGCCCGGCTCGATCTTGCTGACGTCGATGTCCACCGGGCCGCCCAGCGCCTTGGCGCGTGCGCTCGGTTCCATGGAGGAAACAAAGGGAACCGCCGTCATGACAGCGCCGACGGCGCCTGCCACCACGGTCGCGACAGTCAGGAAATGACGCCGGTTATTGTCAATTTCTTCGGTGCTCATCTAAACCCCTCTCCTGGCGGTCCAAAACGCGATGTCGCGAGCCCAGCAGCCCGCGCGGCCAACTGATTACCGGACGGAAGAATATTCAAGAGCGCGGCATTATACACAGGGGCCTCAAAAAGCCGCCAGTCTGGGCGGCTCCGGCTGACGGGGCACCGGGGGCATGCTAGCGTATGTCCATGAAAAATCTGCCCCGTTTGTTACTGTTCCTGCTGCGCGCGGTCGTCGTGGGCCTTGCGATCGCTTTCCTGGTGGTCTGGTTCAGGCCGGGCCTGCTGGGGGGCGGTCGGGCGGGCGGTGAGACCACCGATTCCTACGCCCAGGCCGTGAACATTTCCTCGGCGTCGGTGGTCAACGTGCACAGCGCGCGGCGCGCGCGCCCGTCCACGCCCAACCCACTGTCTGACGATCCGTTCTGGCAGCGCTACTTCGGCAACCAGTACGGGGCACAGCAGAACCGGCTCGAATCGAGCCTGGGGTCCGGCGTAATCGTGAGCCGCGACGGCTACATCCTGACCAACTATCACGTGATCAGCGGCGCCGATGCGATTCAGGTCGGCCTGAAGGACAGCCGTTCTGCCGCGGCGCGAATCGTCGGGGTGGATCCGGACACCGACCTCGCGCTGCTCAAGATTGATCTGCCCGACCTCAAACCCATCGAGCTCGGCCGGTCCGACGACCTGCATGTGGGCGACGTGGTGCTGGCAATCGGCGATCCCTACGGCGTGGGCCAGACTGTCACCCAGGGCATCGTCAGCGCCATGGGCAGGAGCCAGCTCGGTCTGTCCACCTTTGAAAATTTCATCCAGACCGACGCGGCCATCAATCCCGGCAATTCGGGTGGCGCGCTGATCAATGCGCGTGGACAACTGGTCGGAATCAACACCGCGCTGTTCTCGACCACCGGCGGCTCCACCGGCATCGGCTTTGCGATCCCGGTCAATCTCGCGCGCGGAGTGATGAAGCAGTTGATTGCCTACGGCCGCGTCATGCGTGGTTACCTCGGCGTCGAGCCGCAGGACATCACGCCCGAGCTGGCCCAGGCCTTCAAGCTCGACGACACCCACGGCTTCATTATCACCAGCCTCGGCGCGACCGGTCCCGCCGCCAAAGCGGGCTTGCAGCCGGGTGACGCGGTGGTATCAATCGACGGGGAACCGGTTGCCAACAGCCGCGATGCGCTGAACCGCATTGCCAGCAAGCCGCCGGGCACCGTGGTCACCCTCAAGGTGATCCGGCACGGCAAACCCTTTTCCGTGCAAGTAACCGTCGCCGAACGTCCGGTTCAACGCAGCAGTTGATGTAATTCAACCGGGGTAGCGCAGGCAAGCAGCCGCGCGGGAAAGCGAAAGATCGGTTTTTAGCGGTGTTCAGGCCGGTACGCGGCGGATTTTCGCACCCAATTGCCCCAGTTTTTCCTCGATGGTCTCGTAGCCGCGATCAATGTGATAGATGCGGTCCACGACGGTTTCGCCTTCGGCAACCAGTCCCGCCAGTACCAGACTCGCAGACGCGCGCAGGTCGGTCGCCATCACCGGTGCGCCGGTGAGGTGATCCACGCCTTCGCTGATCGCCGTGTTGCCTTCAAGTTTGACATTGGCACCCATGCGCAGCATTTCGAGCACATGCATGAAGCGGTTCTCGAACACCGTTTCGGTGATGGTCCCGGTGCCCTCCGCAATCACGTTGAGCGCAGTGAACTGCGCCTGCATGTCGGTCGGGAATGCCGGATACGGCGCCGTTTTCACGTCTACCGCCTGCGGCCGGCGCTTGCGCATGTCCACTTCGATCCAGTCTTCGCCCTTGTCGAGTCTGGCGCCCGCTTCTTCGAGCTTCGACAACACCGCGTCGAGCAGGTCTGGCCGCGTATCGCGCACGCGGACATGCCCGCCCGTCACCGCGCCGGCGCACAGATAAGTGCCGGTTTCAATGCGGTCGGGCAACACGTCGTAGGTGGTGCCGTGCAGTTTCTTGACGCCTTCGATGGTGATGGTATCCGTACCCATGCCGCGGACTTTGGCGCCCATCTGGTTGAGACAATGTGCCAGATCAACGACTTCCGGCTCGCGCGCTGCGTTTTCGATCACCGTGGTACCGTCGGCAAGCGTCGCTGCCATCATCAGATTTTCGGTGCCGGTCACCGACACCATGTCCATGAAAATGCGCGCACCCTTGAGACGGTCGGCGCGCGCGCGAATGTATCCACCCTCGACCACGATGTCGGCCCCCATGGCCTGCAACCCGGCAATGTGCAGATTGACCGGCCGCGAACCGATGTTGCAGCCGCCCGGCAGCGACACGTCCGCGCGTCCGAAATGCGCGAGCAACGGCCCCAGCACCAGAATTGATGCACGCATGGTTTTCACCAGCTCATACGGGGCATAGAACTCGCGTATGGTCGACGTATCCACTTCGATGCGCATGCGCTCGTTGATCGTGACACTGACACCCATGCGGCCCAGCAACTCGATCGTGGTCGTCACATCGTGCAGGTGCGGCACATTGCCCACCGTGACCGGGCCGTCCGCCAGCAGGGTTGCCGCCAGAATCGGCAGGGTGGCGTTCTTCGCGCCGGAAATGCGTATCTCGCCCTCAAGCGGCTTGCCGCCGGTAATGTGAAGTTTGTCCAAGTAAGTGCCTTGTTCGGGTTCGGTGGTGGTGGGTAAATGCGCAGTACGCGGAATCAGCTCAACCGTTTTCCTGTCGTGCTTCGTCAGGCGTGAGCGTACGCATGCTCAGCGCGTGGATTTCACGCCCCATGCGCGGACCGAGTGCGGCGTATACCAGCTGATGCCGGGCCAGCGGCCGTTTGCCGGCAAACAACTCGGAGACGATGCGCGCCTCGAAATGGGTACCGTCGTCGCTGGTGACCGAAATTTGAGCACCGGGCAGACCGGTCGCGATCAGCTGCTGTACGTCAGCGGGATTCAAGGAAAACTCCGGGGGTATCGCGCCAAAAACTGCGACCACGATGATACCCGATTGGCTGCCCGGGCAGAACGCCCCGCGCAATGCGCCGATCCAAAGCGTGTATGATTACCGGCATTCCAACCGTGCCAGATTCGCCGATGAACCGCACCGATACCGCCACTCTGCTGCGCCTGGCGCGCGAGGTGCTGGACACCGAAGCGGCCGCCGTCACCGCGCTCGGCCCGCGCCTGAACGAGCATTTCGCCAACGCCTGCCGCCTGCTGCTGGCCTGCCAGGGTCGCGTGGTCGTCACCGGCATGGGCAAATCCGGACACATCGCCAACAAGATCGCGGCCACGCTCGCCAGTACCGGCACGCCGGCGTTCTACGTTCATCCCGGCGAAGCCAGCCACGGCGATCTCGGCATGATCACGGGTAGCGATGCGGTACTGGCGCTGTCGAACTCAGGTGAAACCGGCGAACTGCTCACTATCCTGCCGCTGATCAAACGTCTGGGCGTCAAACTGGTCGCGCTCACCGGTAAACCGGATTCGACCCTCGCGCGCGCCGCCGACGTACATCTCGATGTCTCGGTCGCCCAGGAAGCCTGCCCGCTCAATCTCGCACCCACGGCGAGCACCACCGCGGCGCTGGCGATGGGCGACGCGCTCGCCGTGGCGTTGCTGTCGGCGCGCGGCTTCACCGAAGAGGATTTCGCCCGTTCGCATCCCGGCGGCAGCCTCGGCCGCCGACTGCTGTTGCGCGTCGAAGACATGATGCACACCGGCGAGCGCATGCCGATGGTGCGTGAAGGCGTGACGCTGAGCGAAGCGCTCATGGAAATGACCCGCAAGGGACTCGGCATGACCGCGATCGTGGACGCCGAACAGCGCGTGGTCGGTATCTTTACCGACGGCGATCTGCGGCGTGCGCTGGACCGCGAAATCAACGTGCATCGCACCCGCATTGACGACGTCATGACGCGCAACTGCACCACCGTGCAAGCGGACGTCATGGCCGGTGAAGCGCTGCATCTGATGGAAAGCCGCAAGTTCAACGGCTTGCTCGTGGTGGACGCGCGTCAGCGTCTGATCGGCGCGCTCAACATGCACGACCTGTTGCGCGCGGGCGTGGTGTAACGTGACGGATGTACGCGAACAGGCCGCCCGGATCCGGCTTGCCGTGTTCGATGTGGATGGCGTGTTCACCGACGGGCGTCTGTATTACGGCAGCGACGGTACCGAACTCAAGGCATTTCACGTGCGCGACGGACATGGCATCAAGGAATTGCTGCGCAGCGGGGTGCAGGTCGCGGTAATTTCCGGGCGAGAATCCGCGGCGGTCGCGCGCCGCATGCGTGAACTCGGTATCGAGCACGTGTTTCAGGGTTGCAACGACAAGCTGCCGGTTCTGGAAACATTGCTCCATCAACTTGGCATCGCCGCGCAAGACATCGCCTGCGTTGGCGACGACACACCCGACCTGCCACTGATCGAACGCGCCGGACTCGGCATCGCCGTCAGCGATGCGCATCCGTCAGTGCGCGCAGCGGCGCAGTTCACCACGCGCGCGCCCGGCGGAGCCGGTGCCGTCAGGGAAGTCTGCGATCTGATTCTGGCCGCGAGGACGCACGGCGCGTGAATTTCCGGTTGATCCTGTTCATCCTGATCCTGGGCGCCGTAGCAGCAGGAACCTGGTGGCTGGCGAGTCACATCACGCCGCCCGAAATCAGTGCGCCGCCTCCACCCACCCACGAACCCGATTACTATTTCACCGGCGCCACGGTGACCACGCTCGACAAACAGGGCAAACGCGCCGCGGTGCTGACCGCGCCGCGCATCGAACATCATCCGGACGACGACAGTTCGGAAGTGTTTTCACCGCGCATGGAATACTTTTCCGCCGGCGATCCGCCCTGGTACGGGCAGGCCGATCACGGATTGATGCCAAGCGGAGGGCAACTGCTCAAACTGGACGGGCACGTGGTGATGAGCCGCCCCGGTACCAAAGGCGATCCGCCGCTGGTCATCAAGACCGATCGCCTGGACGTGAATCTGGACACCAACATCGGTTCGACCGACGATCCGGTCGAGATCGTGCAGGGTTCGACCAGGATGACCGGTGTCGGGATGCTGGCATACTTCAACGAAAACCGGCTGGTACTGAAAAGCACGGTGAGAGGACACTATGTTCGCAAACACTGAATCACGGATGGTGCTGCTGGCGTGTGCACTGCTGACTGCGGCGTCCGCTTTTGCGCTCAGCAGCGACAAGAATCAGCCGATGAACATCGATTCGGATCGCGGCGAATCGAAACTCGATTCCAAAACCAACCGCGGTACCGGAATCTATGACGGACACGTCGTCATCACCCAGGGCAGCATCCGGATCACCGCCGATCATGCCGAAGTGCATACCCTCAACGGCGAGTTGCAGACCGCGGACATCACCGGCACACCGGCAACCTTCCAGCAGCAACCGGACACCGGCGAACTGATGCACGGTGTTGCCGATCACATTCATTACAATTCCACGACCAATACGGTGGACATGATTGGCCATGCCCACATGCAGCAGGGCATCCGCGAGATGAGTGCGGACGAAATTCACTACAACACCGAAACCGAGCACATGATTGCCGGCGGTGGAAAAACCGGCGGCCGCGTACACATGGTGATTCCGCCGAAGGCCGCCACCCACAACCAACCGGAAAAGGCGACCCCTCCGTGAGCACCTTACGCGCCGAAGCTTTGCGCAAGCGTTATCGCAAGCGCGATGTGGTCAGCAACGTTTCGCTGGAACTCAACCGGGGCGAAGTGGTGGGGCTGCTGGGCCCGAACGGCGCCGGCAAAACCACGTCCTTTTACATGATCGTCGGCCTGGTGCCGGTTGATAGCGGCCGTATCCTGCTGGACGGTCAGGACGTTACGCGGCTGCCGGTGCACGCCCGCGCCCGGCTCGGCCTGGGTTACCTGCCTCAGGAAGCGTCCGTATTCCGCAAGCTGACCGTCGCCGAGAATATCCTCGCCATCCTGGAAATCCGCCCCGGCCTGTCGCGGGCCGACCAGCAACGCCTGCTGGCGCAGTTGCTCGATGAACTGCACATCGGCCACCTGCGTGACAGTCTCGGCCTGTCGCTGTCGGGTGGTGAGCGGCGGCGCGTCGAGATTGCCCGTGCGCTGGCGGCGGATCCGGCATTCATGCTGCTCGACGAACCGTTCGCTGGCGTGGACCCGATCTCGGTGATCGATATCCAGCGCATTGTCGAGCATCTCAGGAACCGGAACATCGGGGTGCTGGTCACCGATCACAACGTGCGCGAGACGCTAAGGATCTGTTCCCGCGCCTACATCATCAGCGAAGGCACGGTCATCGCCGCGGGCAGCCCGGAGGCAATTCTCGCCAACCAGCAGGTTCGTCAAGTCTATCTCGGGGAAAATTTTAGGCTATAACTAATACATGGCTGCCCGACTGACGTCCCGCCCCATCAGGGGGCGCAGGTACGGTTCCCCCTGGTTCCGGGGGCGTTACGCCGAATCTACTAACCAATTGTAATGCTTGGGGATTTTTTCATTTGAAGCCTGCTCTTCTGCTTCGCCAGGCCCAGCGCCTCACCATGACGCCCCAGTTGCGTCAGGCGCTGAGCCTGCTGCAGATGTCCGCCCTCGAGTTGAACCATACCCTGCGCGAGGCCCTGGAACAGAACCTGTTCCTGGAGCGCGTGGACGGCGATAACGGCACGGGGACCGATGAATTTGAAACGCATGCGACGGATACCCCGGCGAGTACGGAAGGCGAAGCGCAGGCCGACTGGGACAGCGCCGAGGTGGACTTTGCCTGGCAGGAGGCCGAGGACGAGGCGCCGGAACCGGCTGTCGTCGGCAATCCATCGCTGCAGGCCCATCTGCTTTGGCAGCTGGAAATGTCGCGCCCGAGCGCCCAGGACATGGCGATCGGCACAGTTCTGATCGACAGCCTGACGGACGAGGGCTATCTCGAAGAGGACATGGAAAGTCTTCGTCAGGCGCTGGCCGACAGCGACGCGGCGCCCGAACCGGAAGAAATCGAAGCGGTTCTGCACCGCATTCAGAGCTTTGACCCACCGGGCGTGGCTGCACGCAGTCTGCAGGAGTGCCTGCAGATCCAGTTACGGCAGCTGAACCCGGTCACCCCCGCCCTGTCACTGGCGCAGGCCCTGGTTGACGGGCATCTGGATGCCATCGCATCGCGCAGCCACGAGCGCCTGTGCCGTACCTTGAACATCAGCGGCACCGAACTGGCCGCCGCGCTCGCCCTGGTGCAGTCGCTGAACCCGCGCCCCGGTACGGCGCTCGGCGCCGGAACCGTTGACTATGTCCGTCCGGATGTCATCGTCGCCCGTCGCGACGGCACCTGGCGTGTGGAACTCAACCCGCAATCCGCACCGCGCGTGCGTGTCAACGCCGCGTATGCCGCGGCGCTCGATCGCCGGCAACGTCAGGCCAGCCCGGACCTGAATCGCCAGTTGCAGGAAGCGCGCTGGCTGGTACGCAGTCTGCGCATGCGCAATGAAACGCTGTTGCGGGTCGCCGAAAGCATGGTCCGGCATCAGGGCGGCTTTCTCGACGACGGTGAGGAAGCCATGCGTCCGTTGCTGCTCAAGGATCTTGCGGTCGAACTTGCGCTGCACGAGTCCACCATTTCACGCGTGGTATCCAACAAGTACGTTGCCACGCCGCGCGGCACTTTCGCGTTCCGGCACTTTTTTTCCAATGAAGTGTCTACCAGTAATGGCGATGCAATGTCCGCAACCGCCATCCGCGCCATGATCAGAAAACTCGTTGCCCAGGAAGATCCGCACCGGCCGCTGAGCGACGACCGTATCACCAAGGAGCTCGTTAACCGCGGGGTTCAAGTGGCCCGACGCACGGTTGCCAAATACCGTGAAGCCATGACCATTCCGCCGGCATACGAGCGCAAACGCCTCGATTCGAGGTGACATTACGACGATAAAATGAGGAGTGAACCATGCAAATCGATATCACTGGTCATCATGTGGACCTGACGCCGGCGCTCCGCAGCTATGTGCAGAACAAATTCGAACGACTGGAGCGGCATTTCGATCACGTTACCGGATTCCACGTGGTGTTGACGGTGGAAAAACTGCAACACAAGGCGGAAGCGACGATCAAGGTCAACGGCGCCACGCTGTTCGCCGACTCCATCGAGTCCGACATGTACGCGGCTATTGACTGCCTGACCGACAAGCTCGACCGGCAGATCAAGAAGCACAAGGAAAAACTCACCAATCACAATGACCGCGCCAGTCTTCGCTCACTGGCAACCTCCTGATACACCTCGGTCTGTGCCAACGGCGCGCCTCGAGCGCGCCGTTCTGTTTTCAGCGACAGGAATCCGCATTCAGACGCACAACATACTCCGCGCTGCGCACGTGTCGCTGCGCTGCACCAACCGCTGACACGCTCACGACGCCGTTTACCGCACAGCATCAGTGCATCGTGCTCGAAATATGCTAGCTTATGCCCACTGATCCAGACCGGTCTCACTGCATGCGCGTTGTCATCCTCAGCGGCCTTTCGGGTTCGGGCAAATCCGTCGCCCTTCATATGCTGGAGGACCTGGGCTATTACTGCGTGGACAACCTGCCTGCCAGCATGCTGCAGGATTTCGTCCGCAGCACGGTGCTCACTCACAATCCGGCCTACCACCGCATGGCGGTGGGAATCGATGCACGCAATCGCATCGAGGATATCCGCGAGGTGCCCAAAACCCTGCGCCAGATGCGTACCGAGGGCGTCGAATGCGAAATCGTTTACCTGCATGCCGATGAAAGCACGCTGCTCAAACGCTACAACGAAACACATCGCCCGCATCCGCTTGCCGTGAGCGGCCGTTCGTTGCGCGATGCTATTCGCGCGGAACGCGAGATACTCGGCAGCATTGCCGATGAAGCCGATGTGGTACTCGACACCACACGCACGTCGGTGCACGAATTGCGCGAACTGGTGCGCGCACGCATCCATCGCGAAGACCGCCAGGGTTTGTCGCTGCTGTTTCAGTCGTTCGGATTCCGGCACGGTCTGCCGGGGGATTCGGATTTCGTTTTCGATGCGCGCGGTCTGCCGAATCCCTACTGGGAACCGGCATTGCGCCCGTTGAGCGGCCGCGATCCGGCGGTGGCCAGCTTTCTCGAAAAAGACGAAACCGTCAGGAAATATCTTGCCGACCTCGTCCGGTTTCTCGACGAGTGGATTCCGCGCTTCGAGGATTCAAACCGGCAATACCTGACCGTATCCATCGGTTGCACCGGCGGTTTCCATCGCTCCGTATTCGTGGTCGAGCAACTCGCGGCTCATTTCCGCAGTCGCGGCCGCGACGTGATTGTCCGGCACAATGAACTGAAAAATCAGCCCGCGACCTGATCCTGTTTGACGTCACTATCGATTCCGATGAATTCCATCAATTTGTCGCGCTGCGCCATCGCGTCGCGGTGTCCGAGCGCCACCAGCTCACGGCAGTAGCCGCTTTCAAACAGCAGATAGCTCAGCAATTGGCTGCCACTGCGATGCAGGCCGCCAACCCCGCGTAACAGTAATCGCACGCTGCGGGGAAATTCCCGCTTGTGGCGATCGGCGATATCGCGGATGTCTTCGCTGGGCACCACCACCATGGTATTGATGATCTTGAGCGGCGCCGAGCCGTCGTTAATATGGCTCACGGTCTCGTTGATCCGCTGCAATCGCTCGAGATCGCCGTAGATACTGTCCATGAACAGCGTGTCCAGCATGTAACCGGCAATCTGGCCCAGCGAGGGATAGGCAATCTGCTCGTCACGTTCCGGCAGCCGGTTGGCCTGTTCGTTGCGCACCGCGATCACCAGCACCCGATCGGCGCCGAGGTGGACGGCGGGACTCAGGGGCGCGGCCTGTCGCATCGATCCGTCGCCGAAATACTCGCGCCCGATGCGTACCGCGGGAAATATCATCGGCAGCGCCACCGAACCCATGATGTGATCGAGGCGAATTTCCGCCGGCTGCCCCAGACGCCGCATGCGATGCCAGGGCTGGATGCCGGCGTGACCCTTGTAGAAGCTGATCGAGCGCGCTGACGAATAGCCCGATGCGGTTACCGCGAGCGCGTCCAGCACGCCTTCGTCAATCGCCTGCTGAAGGTGGGCAAACACGATGTGTTGTTCGAGCAAGCGGCGCAATGGCGCGTTGTCGAGCAGCGACATCGGCGTGTAGCGGCCGAATCCGGCATGCAGCAGCGTAATCAGCCAGGCCATCGCGGTTTTGAGGATGGTCATGCTGTCGGTGCGGAACACGCGGTCAGTGCGGATGTGCTCCCACACGCCGACCAGATGTTTGACCCCCTCCTGGAATTGACGTGCGCGGCTCGCAATCATCGCCGCATTGATGGCACCGGCCGACGTGCCGGTAATGATCGGGAACGGATTGCGCGAATCGGGGGGCAGCAATTCCGCGATCGCCTGCAGCACACCCGCCTGGTAGGCTGCGCGGGCGCCGCCTCCGGGCAACACCAGCCCGACTCGTGGCGGTGTACCGGATTCGGACAGACTGGGACGATCGTTCATAACACACTTTCCCGGGCGACTTGCACCACGTTTATCGGGGCAACGGCCCGTCATCCTACCTCCGCTGCCGCCCCGGTTTCGATCGGGCTCCACCCACCACGCCCTGCCATAGCCCGGCAATGCACCATTTGGGAACCGGATCACAGCCTGCGGGACAGGATAACCGTATGCTTTGTAACGAGATTTGGTTTCGGCCCGGCCCGAATGGAGCCCGGCCTGCGTAAAACGATTCATCTGATTACGGTTAAATCAGGGTGGACGCCGTGGCGCCAGCGACTAAACTTAAGTACATTCAACACCCTGGGTGGCAATCTTGAGGAATCTTATCCGACTCGGCGCGCCTCGTCCGGCGCCCGAGCGCAGCGGCGATACGACATGTCAAATCTGAATCTGTGGCGCCATAACCCGATGCAGACCCAGCCGCTGCCGAATTCTGCGGAGGCGCGGTCCGCGTCGCGCACGACTCGCCCATTGCTGCGCATCGTGGTCCTGAACACCAAGGGCGGCTGCGGCAAAACCACGCTTTCCACCAACCTCGCCGGCTATTACGCCTCGCACGCGTTCCAGACCGCACTGCTCGACCTCGACCCGCAGGGTTCCAGCCTGCGCTGGCTCGCCAATCGCGGGCAAAAACATCCGGCAGTGACCGGCATTCAGGGCGTTGAGCGCGGCGGCCGGGTTACCCGCAGTTTCCAGCAGCGCATTCCGCCGGCAACCGAACGCCTGATTGTGGATACGCCGGCGGGACTCGAGCCGATACGCCTGCAGGACGTCACCCGTGGCGCCGATGCCATCGTGATACCGGTGCTCCCGTCCGACATCGACATTCATGCTGCATCACGCTGTATTGCCGATCTGCTGATTGCGGGCCGAATCGAACGCCGTTCGGAACGCGTCGCGGTGGTGGCAAACCGGGTCAAGAAGAACACCCAGATGTACGAAAAACTGAAGCGGTTTCTCGATTCGCTGGAGATTCCGTTCGTGGCCGCGTTCCGCGACACACAGAATTACATCCATGCGTCGGAACAGGGCATCGGCGTTCACGAGCTTGAAGCGCGCAACGCGCGCGAAGACATTCGTGAATTGAACCGCTTGATCGACTGGATTGAAAGCCGCCAGCAACTGCCGGCTGCCCCGATTCAGGACTCCGGCAGCCTGTCATCCAGAGTAATCTGAATTTTTCCTCGCCATGCGCCGCGGCGTCGCGCCGCAGCAGATCCGTTCCCTGATTTTCAATCAGTCTGTTTTGCGGGCGCGAATTCAAGCGTGTGCGCAACGGCACCCGGCAGGAACGGCGCCGGTTGGCCCTGCTCCCAGGCGGATTCGCTGT
>DASSOA010000047.1:0-35620 GCA_035701115.1 Gammaproteobacteria bacterium | reverse complement strand
CCGGCCTATCTCAACTGGATTACGGAAAACACACAATGAAGAACAAGGCTCTACTCGGGTTGTTGCTGACTCTTGCCGGCTTGCTGCCCGCGCTTGCTCGCGCCGACACCCAACCCCTGCCGCCCGACCAGGTGTTCCGCCCGGCGGTCCATGCCCAGGACGGCATGATCGTCGCGCACTGGGACATCCTGCCTGACTACTACCTCTACCGGGATCGCTTCAAGTTCATCAGTCACACGCCGGGTATCACTCTCGGCACGCCGCAGTTTCCCGACGGCGAAAAGGTGCACGACAAGTTTTTCGGCGACGAGGTGATCTATCACCACGGCGTCACGGTCGAAATTCCGTTCACCGGAGCCGGCAAGCTGGATCTGGAAACGGTGTATCAGGGATGCAACGAAGTCATTGGCTTCTGCTATCCGCCGCAGCGCAAGCATTTCAACCTGACGCTCGCGGCAGCGGGCTCCGCTGCAACAACGTCCGTTCACCCGCCGGATCTCGCCGCGCTGGTAAACGGCAGCGACGATGCCGACCAGAATTTCCCGCCACCGGACAAGGTGTTCCGTTTCGCAGCGTATGCCAAAGATGCCAATACAGTCGAAGTGCGCTGGCAGATTGCCGACGGCTATTACCTGTACCGCCAGAAATTTCATTTCGCGAGCAGCGATCCTTCGATCCAGCTCGGCGCGCCGGGATTTCCGCAGGGGGAAATCAAGAACGACAACTACTTCGGCACCAGCGAAGTCTACAAGCATGATGTTGACGCGCTGATCCCGGTGACGCGATCCGGCAACAACACGCGCTTCACGCTGACAGCAACCTATCAGGGTTGCGCGAGCAAGGGATTCTGTTATCCGCCGATCACCAAGACCGTGTTGCTCGATCTCGCGTCGCCGGGCAGCACCGCGGAAATCGTGCCGGCGTCCGGCACTGAAACGTCCGGCGCCGCAACTTCGCAACAGGACAAGCTCGCGAACCTGATCCGCAGCGGCAATCCCCTGTGGGTATTCCTCGCTTTTGTCGGCCTGGGCCTTTTGCTCACGTTCACGCCCTGCGTGCTGCCGATGGTGCCGATCATTTCCGGCCTGATTGTCGGCCAGGGCAAGAAGATCACGACCCTGCGCGCGTTCCTGCTCTCGCTCACCTACGTCATGGCGATGGCACTCACGTACACCGTCGCCGGCATTCTGGTCGCGCTGCTCGGTTCAAATATTCAGGCCTGGTTCCAGAGTCCGTGGGTACTGAGCGTGTTCGCGGCGATCTTTGTCGCGCTGGCGTTGTCCATGTTCGGTTTTTATGACCTGCAACTGCCGAGCGCCCTCCAGACGCGGCTCGCCGATCACAGCAACCGCGCGCGCAGCGGCGCGTTTGCCGGCGTAGCCTTCATGGGCGTGCTTTCCGCCCTGATCGTCGGGCCCTGTATCACCGCGCCGTTGGTCGCGACGCTGATCGTTATCGGCGAAAGCGCACAACCGGTGCGTGGCGGACTCGCGCTGTTCGCACTCGGTCTCGGCATGGGCATTCCGTTGCTCATCATCGGCACCTCCGCCGGCAAACTGGTTCCCAAAGCCGGTCACTGGATGAATGTGGTGAAAGCGATTTTCGGCGTGATGATGCTGGGCGTCGCGATCTGGTTCCTCTCGCGTGTGATTCCCGGACCGATAGCGCTGCTGTTGTGGGCGACGCTGGTGATCGTGTGCGGCATCTATCTCGGCGCACTCGAACAGGTGCCGCACGGCGCGAGCGGCTGGCGCAAACTCTGGAAAGGACTCGGCGTGCTCGCCTTGCTGTACGGCATCATTCTGCTGATCGGTGCCGCAACCGGCGGCGACGATCCATTGCAGCCGCTGCAGCGTTTTCGCCTGCCCGCAGTTGCGTCTGCACAGGCGAAGTCCAATACCGTTGCAGTAAGCGGTCTTTCGTTCACCCGCATCAAGAGCGTGGGCGATCTGCAGCAGGCGCTGGCGAGCGCCGCCGCGCAACACAAAACCGCGATGCTGGATTTCTACGCGGACTGGTGCGTGTCATGCAAGGAAATGGAGCACGGTGCGTTCATGGATCCATCCGTGCACGCCGCACTCGCCGACAGCGTGCTGCTGCAGGCGGATGTCACAGCGAATGACGCGGCAGATCAGGCCTTGCTGAAACACTTCGGCATCTACGGGCCACCCAGTATCATGTTCTTCGGCCGCGACGGACAGGAACTCCGCGACATGCGCGTGGTCGGGTATATGGACGCTCAACAGTTTGCCGCGCATGTCCGCAGTGCGTTGGGAGATCACGAATGAAATCCGTCCAGACCACCGGGCTCGTGGTAGCCATCCTGATTGCGGCCGCCGCTGCCGGATTCGGTGTGTATCAGTGGATGCAGCCGAATCGGAACGCGCAGCTTGCGCAGGAACAGGCAACGCCGGAGCAAGCACCGGCGATGACGCCGCAGCAGGCGATGAGCGTCTCCATGAACGATCTCGACGGTGCACCGCACACGCTCGCCGACTGGCACGGCAAAGTCATGCTGGTCAATTTCTGGGCCACGTGGTGCCCACCCTGCCGCGAGGAAATTCCGCTTTTGGTGAAACTGCAAGCCAAGTACGCCGCGCGCGGCCTGCAGATCGTCGGCATCGCCACCGACGAAACCAGCGAAGACAGCGTGCGCACGTTTACGCGCCGCATGCTGGTGAACTATCCGATCCTGATGGGAAATGAACAGGTGGAACAGATGGTGGCCGGACTGGGCGGCGACCTCATCGGACTGCCCTACACCGTACTCGTCAATCGCCAGGGCCAGGTCATCCGGTTGCATCCCGGCCAGCTCCACCCCGGCGAAACTGAAAAATGGATCAGTGAGGCCCTGGACGGCACCACCCCCGCCCCAGCGGCGGCCTCGACCCCGCCCCGAAATCAAACCGTCACGAAATAGCACCCAACTACGCCGATCTCGAAGGTTTCTTTTGGCCTGGCATGGACAAATCCGAAGCCATGGACCACAATTACGCTGCATCGGGGTCCTCGATACGGATTTTGAGGCCAATTTCCCGTGATCTCCATGGATCAGGAACCTAAACTGATTGTCGGAGTGTCGCCGGGGAGTCGTTTCGAACGTCTGATGCCTGGCCGACGCGGCGACATTTGAATACCGGGATGAGCGTCACACGACAGGCCGTTTGAAGTCTGATAAAAATACGCATTCTTGCGGCGAACTGTCGTTAATCTCAGAGAACCAAGGCGAATCGTGGCACTGATACTGCTGCTGAACGGACCCAATCTGAACCTGCTCGGCGAGCGCGAACCGGCGCTTTACGGTCGGGTCAGCCTTGCGCAGGTGGAAGCAACCCTGCGCGAGCGCGCGGCTGCGCTGGGGCACCGGCTGGACTGCCTGCAGAGCAACCACGAAGGCGCGCTCATTGACCGCATCCAGGCCGCCCGCACTGACGGCACCGCCTTTATCCTGTTCAACCCGGGTGGCTACACCCATACCAGCGTCGCATTACGTGACGCATTGACGGCCGTTTCGCTGCCGTTCATCGAAATTCACATCAGCAACGTTCACGCGCGCGAAGCCTTTCGCCGGCGTTCGTATTTCTCCGACCTCGCGGTCGGCACGATTACCGGTCTCGGCACGCAGGGGTACGAACTTGCCCTCCTCGCTGCCGATACTTATCTGAACACCCATAAAACCTGACAACAGGGGTGACTCCATGGACATTCGCAAGGTCAAGAAACTGATTGAGTTGCTGGAAGAATCCGGCATTGCCGAAATCGAGATCACCGAAGGCGAAGAGTCGGTACGCATCAGCCGCTACAGCGGTCCTGCGCCCGCTCCTGCTCCCGCACCGGTGGTCATGTCGGCGCCGGCCGCCGCGGCACCTGCGGCCGCACCGGCAGCGGCGCCCGCTGCCGCACCCGTGACCAGCCCCACCGGCAAGGAAATTCCACCGGGTCATCAGGTGAAATCACCCATGGTCGGTACGTTCTATCGCTCGTCGGCGCCGGGTTCGAAACCGTTCGCTGAACTCGGCCAGTCGGTCCAGGAAGGTGACACACTCTGCATCATCGAAGCGATGAAGATGATGAATCAGATCGAAGCCGACAAATCCGGCACCGTGAAGGCCATTCTGGCCGATAACGGCGATCCGGTGGAGTTTGGACAGGTGTTGTTTGTAATTGAGTAAGCGTGCGCTGAAACATTTAAAGAAGAACGCAACATGTTAGATAAAGTCGTTATCGCAAACCGCGGTGAAATTGCGCTGCGCGTGCTGCGCGCGTGCCGCGAACTGGGCATCAAGACGGTAGCAGTCCATTCCACTGCTGACCGCGATCTCAAGCATGTGCTGCTGGCGGATGAATCCGTCTGCATCGGCCCGCCGCCGTCAAGCGAGAGTTATCTCAACATGCCGGCGATTATCAGCGCCGCGGAAGTGACCGATGCGGTGGCGATTCACCCGGGCTACGGCTTTTTGTCCGAGAACGCGGATTTCGCCGAGCGCGTGGAAAGCAGCGGCTTCATTTTTATCGGCCCGCGTCCCGAAACAATCCGCCTGATGGGCGACAAGGTGTCTGCCAAAAGGGCGATGGTCAAGGCCGGCGTCCCGACGGTGCCCGGTTCGGAAGGCGCACTGCCGGACGATCCCAAGGAATCGCTGCGCATGGCGCGCGAAATCGGTTATCCGGTCATCATCAAAGCCGCGGGCGGCGGCGGTGGGCGCGGGATGCGTGTGGTGCACAGCGAAGCGGCACTGGTTGCCGCGATCGGCATGACCAAGGCAGAGGCCAAATCCGCGTTCGGCAACGATTCTGTTTACATGGAGAAATTCCTGGAACGGCCACGTCATATCGAATTCCAGGTACTCGCTGACGGCGAAGGCAATGCCATCCACCTCGGTGAGCGCGACTGCTCCATGCAGCGCCGCCATCAGAAAGTCATCGAGGAAGCGCCGGCTCCCGGGATCACGGAAAAGCAGCGGCGCGTGATGGGCGAGCGCGTGGCGCAGGCCTGTCGCGACATCGGATATCGCGGCGCCGGTACGTTCGAGTTCCTGTATCAGGACGGCAATTTCTACTTCATTGAAATGAACACGCGCGTTCAGGTGGAACATCCGGTCACGGAAATGATTACCGGCGTGGACATCGTGAAGTGGCAGCTGATGATCGCGGGCGGCAAACCCCTCACGCTCAAACAGAAAGACATCGAGATCCGCGGTCACGCATTCGAGTGCCGCATCAATGCCGAGGATCCACGCAAGTTCACGCCGTCGCCGGGCCTCATCAAACGCTGGCATGCGCCGGGCGGCCCCGGTATCCGTGTGGACTCGCACGCCTACACCGGCTATACCGTGCCGCCGTATTACGATTCGCTGATCGGCAAGCTGATCGCCTGCGGCGATAACCGCGCTTCGGCACTGGCACGCATGCGCACCGCGCTGATGGAAATCGCGGTGGAAGGCATCAATTGCAACGTGCCGCTGCATCAGGACCTGTTCAACGACTCCGCGTTTATCGCCGGCGGCACCAACATCCATTATCTGGAGAAGAAGCTGGGGCTTTGAGCGTGACACGGGAAAGCCGTATACATTTCCCCGGCGCAGCAACACCGTCATTCCGTGCGCGACTGCCAGGGGTGAGCTGCGCAAGCGGCGTACGGGTGTGCAAGGAAGTACCCCCTGGGCTTTCAGGCGGAGCACGAAGCGCAGCTTGAAACGCAGGAGTGCAGATTTTGCAGGAGCAAAAATCTGTCAAGCCGGAAACCTGTTAATACGTTTTCTTGCCTGTGATGCCGGTTTGCGCCGGCATCACAGGCAAGAAAGTGATTCTCGCGGATTCGCAAGCTCTTCAATGGCCTGGCTTTCCTTCCAACTTGCACTCGACCATCTCGATCCGGAACAGGTCGAGGCCGCGCTGCTGGCGGCCGGCGCCGTGTCGGTGACCTACGAAGATGCCGGTGACGAACCGATCTACGAACCCGATCCCGAGCAGATGCCCTTGTGGTCACGTACGCGCATGACCGGCCTGTTCGCGGCCGATACCGACATGGACGCCGTGCGCGTCATGTTGCTTGTCAGGCTCGGGCTCGCGCGCCTGCCGCTGCACCGGATCGAGACGCTTGAAGATCGCGCCTGGGAACGCGAGTGGCTGAAGGATTTCAGACCGATGCGGTTCGGGACAAGGCTGTGGATCTGCCCCACTGCCTATGCGCCGCCTGAGCCGGATGCGGTCAATATTGTGCTGGATCCTGGACTGGCGTTCGGCACCGGTACCCACCCGACGACCGCGCTGTGCCTGGAACGGCTCGATGGCGCCAACCTCACGGGCCGCGACGTCATTGATTACGGCTGCGGCTCCGGCATACTCGCCATCGCTGCGGCCAAGCTCGGCGCCCGCCGGGTATGGGCGGTGGACAACGACCCGCAGGCGCTTCTGGCAACCCGTGACAACGCGGCGCGTAACGGGGTCGAACGGCTTATAGAAGCGTGTGCACCGGACGGCCTGCTGGTCACGCCGGTGGATTTTCTCGTGGCAAATATTCTGGCCGGACCGTTGGTCTCGCTTGCCTCGCGGCTCGCCGGACTGGTCAGACCGGGCGGAGCGTTGACGTTATCCGGTATCCTCGCCGACCAGGAACGGGACATCCGCGCGGCATATGCCCCCTGGTTCGATATCGAAGGCGTTGCGCGCCGCGACGAGTGGTTGCGTGTCGATGCGCGGCGCCGGGAGATGAACTGAATGCTGACAACATGCACCACCTGCGGTACCCGCTTCCGGCTGTCTGCGGAACAGCTGCGCCAGGCGCAGGGCCGGGTGCGCTGCGGGCGTTGCGGTGAAGTGTTCGATGCCTTCGCTCACCTCCAGGGCGACGACGGCACGCCCTGGTCGGCACCCGGGCCTGCCGACGAGTCCGAGACCAAAACCACCCAGCCGCTGCCCCGGGACGACCAAGCGATCGAACCCGGTCTTGAAGCCGGTGAACCCGATCGCCTGGGCGACACCGATGACCTGCTGCTGGCGTCGGCAGAACGCAAGGAACCTCGCATTGATGATCTGTTTGCCGAGCTCGATACCGGCGCAGAATCGGTGGAGCCGCCACTGGAATTCGAACCTGCGCCCGAAACGGACGAATCCTTGACTGAAGAACTCGTGGCGCTGGAGACGGAGTCGAACACGACCGAGCGCCTGCCGGACGATTCCGAACTGCCGCCCCACGATCATTTCGCGGAACGCACGCACGGAAGGCGCCACCGGATGCTGTGGACGACCGGCGTGGTTGTGCTGGCGCTGATCCTGCTCGGCCAGTGGGTCAACGCGAACCGCGATTCGCTGAGCCGCAATCTGGTCATTGGCCCCTCGCTGAGCGCAATTTACTCGCTTATCGGCCATCCCCTGGCCGCGCCCCATGCTGTTGATGCCTGGCAGATCACCAACACCAACGTGACATCCGACCCGGAGGCGCCGGGCGCGCTCTCCATTACCGGCAGCCTCGCCAACACTGCGGGCTTCGCGCAACGCTGGCCGCTGTTGCGCGTGGAGCTGACCGATCGCTACGGCGATGCGCTGCGGGCCCGCGATTTCACGCCCGCGCAATACCTGCCGGCCGACCAGGCGGGCACCTTGCCTGCCCCCGGCAGCGCGGCGCATTTCCGCATTGATGTGGTGGACCCGGGTCCGGATGCCGTGGGGTTCGAGGTCACGGCATGCCTCGATCTGCCGGTTGGCCGCGTCTGCGCGAGCAACAATGAACATGATTGAACGCGGAACCGCATCACAGTTTCGTCGTGACTTAACAGATTGATTCGGTCTGCGGTAAACCGGTTCGCTGGAAATTGCAAGTTTGACTCCGCGCCGATTGCCGCTATCATCTTCGACCTGTTCCTGATCAGAATCATCGCCAGCGCACTATGCGTATAGGTTCCTATTCGCTTCGCAATAATCTGGTGCTGGCGCCGATGGCAGGCGTGACCGACCGGCCGTTCAGGCAGTTGTGCAAACAGCTGGGCGCCGGGATGGCGGTCTCGGAAATGGTGACCTCGCGCAGCGAACTGCGCGACACCCTCAAGACCCGCCGCCGCATGGACCATGAAGGTGAAGTCGAGCCACGCATCGTGCAGATTGCCGGCGCGGAACCGGACAGGATGGCCGAAGCCGCGCGCTACAACGTCGTGGAAGGCGCGCAGATCATCGACATCAACATGGGCTGCCCGGCCAAAAAGGTGTGTAACAAGGCCGCAGGGTCCGCCCTGTTGCAGGATGAAGACCTGGTTAGACGAATTCTAGACGCGGTGGTCCAGGCAGTGGACGTGCCGGTGACATTGAAGATCCGCACTGGTTGGGATCGCGAGCACAAAAATGGCGTGCGCATTGCGCAACTCGCGGAGCAATCCGGGATTCAGGCACTTTCGGTGCATGGCCGGACCCGCGCCGATTTGTACGGTGGTGACGCGGAATACGACACTATCCGTGAAATCAAGTCGGCGGTGAAGATTCCGGTACTGGCCAACGGCGACGTCGCCAGTCCCGAGCAGGCGCAACAGGTGCTGGAATACACCGGCGCCGATGCGGTCATGATCGGGCGTGCCGCACAGGGGCGACCCTGGATATTTCGCGAAATCGAACACTTTCTGGCAACCGGGCAGACGCTGCCTGCGCCAGGCGAGAGTGAAATTCGCGACATCATGCTGGGTCATCTCGACAACCTGTACCGCTTTTACGGTGAATACACCGGGGTACGTGTGGCCCGCAAACACATTACGTGGTATCTGAAGACGCAAACTGCCATGAACCCCCTGCGCGACAGGCTGGTCAGAGTGGAAACCGCGTCCGAACAACAGCAGCTGATTCGTGACGCTTTCGCGGATCGGAACAACAACATCAGGGAGTTGGCAGCATGACAAACAGAACCGGAGCCCAACGGATACTTGAGGTGGTGGAAGGTGACAGGGTCGGAACCGGTCATTCGCTGCGCGATTGCGCCGAAAAAACCCTGCGCCGCTATTTCGCCGATCTGGACGGGCACGACCCTGCCGACCTTTACGAATTCGTGCTGGCTGAAATCGAGCCACCGCTGCTCCGAACCCTGATGGAATACACCCGTGGCAACCAGTCGCGGGCCGCAGCAATCCTCGGTCTCAACCGCAGCACGCTGCGCAAGAAACTGCGCCAGTACAAGATAAATACCTGAGCGCCGGCTGAGCCGCCGTGGCCGAGGGCGCCATGGCTCGGCCCGCCTCGCGGAGCAGGCCGGCACGCCCGGCCGATACACGCCAACAACTTCAAGGACATCCCGTGCCCATTCGCCGCGCGTTATTGAGTGTTTCCGACAAAACAGGCGTGTTGGATTTCGCGCGCACGCTGCACGAGCTCAACGTCGAATTGCTGTCTACCGGCGGCACCGCAAAACTGCTGCGCGATGCCGGAATTCCCGTGATCGAAGTTTCCGCCCACACCGGATTCCCGGAAATCATGGCCGGGCGCGTCAAGACGCTGCATCCCAAAATCCACGGCGGCCTGCTCGGCCGGCGTGGCGAAGACGATGCGGTGATGCGCGAACACGGCATTGCGCCGATTGATCTGCTGGTCGTCAATCTGTATCCCTTCGAGGCCACAGTCGCCAGACCCGGCTGCAGCATGGAAGACGCGATCGAAAACATCGACATCGGCGGGCCGGCGATGCTGCGCGCCGCCGCCAAGAATCATGCCCACGTGGCAGTGGTCGTGGACCCGGCTGATTACGCGCGCATCGGTGCAGCATTGCGTGAACAGGGCGAGATTCCGTTTGCGACCCGCTACACCCTGGCCACCAAGGCATTTGCACACACGGCGGCGTATGACGGTGCCATCGCCAATTACCTGTCGTCACGTTCCGCGGACGGACAGGCTTCGGATTTTCCGGGATTCTTCAGCACGCAGTTCCGCAAACAGGCCCAACTGCGTTACGGCGAAAATCCGCACCAGCGTGCCGCACTGTATGCGGATCGCGGCGATCTGGCCGGTACCCTGGCGGGCGCAAAGCAGTTGCAGGGCAAGGAACTCAGCTACAACAATCTCGCGGACGCCGATGCCGCGCTCGCCTGCGTGCGTGCATTCGAGACGCCCGCATGCGTCATCGTCAAGCACGCCAATCCCTGCGGCGTCGCACTGGGCAGTACGCTGTTGCAGGCATACGAATCGGCGTACGCGACGGACACCAGCTCCGCATTCGGCGGCATCATTGCATTCAACCGCGAACTCGATCGGACAACGGCGGCAATAATCATCGCCAACCAGTTTGTGGAAGTGATCATTGCACCGGCAATCGCGGCCGACGCGCTGCCGACGCTCGCAGCAAAACCCAATATTCGGGTGCTTGCAACCGGCGCATTCGCCGCGACCCCGGATACATTCGAAGTCAAGAAGATCAGCGGCGGGCTGCTGCTACAGGACGCGGATCGTGGACATGTCACGCGAGCCGAATTGAAGATCGTCACAAAAAAACAGCCCACTGACACACAACTCGGCGATCTGCTGTTTGCATGGAGTGTCGTCAAATTCGTGAAATCGAACGCCATCGTGTATGCCGGGAACAACCGCACCATCGGTATCGGCGCCGGCCAGCCCAGCCGCATCATGAGCGCGAAGATTGCCACACTCAAGGCGGCTGAAGCACAGCTTGAAGTACGCGGTTCGGTGATGGCCTCCGATGCCTTTTTCCCGTTCCGGGACAGCGTGGATGCCGCGGCTGAGGCCGGCATCGGCGCCATCATCCAGCCGGGTGGCTCGATGCGCGACAAGGAAGTCATTGCGGCGGCGGATGAACACGGGATTGCGATGGTGTTTACAGGCATGCGCCACTTCAGACACTGACGTCTATCAGTTACGCGATTCTGTCGTTGCCCAGGGCTTCGATCTCCTGCCTGTCAAGATACCGCCATTGCCCTTTGCCGAGGTCGCCCAGTGCGAGCGGACCGATGGCAATCCTGATCAAGCGCAATACGCTGATATCCAGCGCGCTTAACATGCGGCGAATCTGCCGGTTACGGCCCTGCTCCAGAATGATTTCCAGCCAGGCGTTGCGCGCACCCTGACGCAAGAGCCGTACCGATTTCGCTTTCAGCATCTCGCCGTTGTCCTCGATGCCGTTCTGCAAGCGCGCCAGTTGCGCAGCATCGGGAATGCCATTGATCTGCACGTGATAGAGCTTTTCGACACCGGCGGGACCGGTCACCCGCGCCGACCACACGGGATCGTTGCTGAACAGCAGCAACCCCTCGCTGGCACGATCGAGACGGCCGACTGGTGCGATCCAGGGCAGCCCCGCACCTTCGAAGCATCGGTACACGGTGTCCCGCCCCTGTTCGTCGCGCGCGGTAGTAACCAGTCCGCGCGGCTTGTTCAGCATCACATAGAGCGGTGGGCCGGAACGGGCCTCGGCGCCATCAACTTCAACCTGATCCCGCCCGGTGTGCACCGGATATTCGGGATCGCGCACTACCCGGCCGTTGATACGGACCCGCCCGGCCCGCACCCAAGCCGCGGCCTGGCTGCGCGAACACAGCCCACGTTTCGACAAGACGCGTGCCACGCCATGACGCGGACCCGGTAATGACCCGGAATCGGATTTGCTCATGCCGCTAGTGTGACTGAACAGCGGGGGCTGCTGTCAAAGGCCGTGATACCCATGACAGATTACGGGGACAGGCGCGGCGTAAATCCGTAACATAGCGCCCTGAAAATGCAGATCCGGGGATTCCTGGCATGAAGATTCTGGTCATCGGCGGCGGCGGACGCGAACATGCGTTGGCCTGGAAACTGGCTCAATCACCGCGCGTGGACACAATCTACGTGGCGCCCGGCAATGCCGGTACCGCACACGAGAAGAAGTGTGAGAACGTCCGCATCGCGGCAGACGACATCCAGAGCCTGCTGGACTTTGCACTCGGTCAGGGCGTCGAACTGACCATCGTCGGACCGGAACAACCGCTGGTACTCGGCATTACCGACGTTTTCACCCAGGCTGGCCTGCGTTGCTTCGGCCCAAGCCGCACCGCTGCGCAACTGGAAGGGTCCAAGGCATTCACCAAGGATTTCCTCGCCCGTCACCATATTCCAACGGCGCGTTACGGCACGTTTACCGAGCTGCGCGCGGCGCTGGCATACATTCGTGAAAACGGCGCACCCATCGTGATCAAGGCCGATGGTCTGGCGGCCGGTAAAGGCGTGGTCGTGGCGCAGACCGACGCCGAAGCGGAGGCCGCCGTAAGCGACATGCTTGCGGGCAACCGCTTCGGCGATGCCGGTCACCGCGTCGTGATCGAGGAATTCCTGGAAGGTGAGGAAGCCAGTTTTATCGTCATGGCCGACGGCGAGCACGTATTGCCGCTCGCGACATCGCAGGATCACAAGCGCGTGGGCGAAGGCGATACCGGCCCGAATACCGGCGGCATGGGTGCGTATTCGCCGGCGCCGGTGGTCACACCTGAAGTGCACGAACGCATCATGCGCGACATCATCATCCCGACGGTGCGCGGCATGGCGGCGGAAGCATCGCCCTACACCGGATTTCTGTATGCCGGCCTGATGATCGCGCCCGACGGCAGCCCGCGCGTGATCGAATTCAACTGCCGCAGCGGCGATCCGGAGACCCAGCCGATCATGATGCGGCTCGAATCCGATCTGGTGGACCTCTGTGAGGGCGCGCTCGACGGCCAGTTGCAGCACGTCAAGGCCGAATGGGACCGTCGCGTTGCGCTGGGCGTGGTGCTGGCGGCCGGCGGTTATCCCGGCGAGTACCAGAAAGGCGATGCCATCGTCGGCCTGCCGCCCTTTCCGAACAACTACGTGAAAGTATTCCATGCCGGCACCACGGAACATGAGGGCCAGATCGTCACCAGCGGCGGGCGCGTGCTGTGCGTGACCGCGCTTGGTGAAACGATCGCCGACGCCAGACAACGTGCCTATCACATCGCCGACGGAATCCGCTGGCCGGGACGTTTCTTCCGCCGCGACATCGGACACCGCGCACTCAATCGCGAAACGTCCTCCTGAGGGATGGCAAAAACAAAAAGGCGCCCGGGGCGCCTTTTTGTTTTCCCGATGGACCGGGCAATTATCGCTTCATCGAATCGAAAAACTCCGAGTTGGTTTTGGTGTCCTTGAGTTTGTCGAGCAGGAATTCGCTCGCCGCCAGTTCGTCCATCGGATGCAGCAGCTTGCGCAGAATCCAGATTTTCTGTAGCTCGTCCTGCGGCACCAGCAGTTCTTCGCGGCGGGTGCCGGAACGGTTGATATTGATGGCGGGGAAAATACGTTTCTCGGCGATGCGGCGATCCAGGTGGATTTCCGAATTGCCGGTGCCCTTGAACTCTTCATAAATGACGTCGTCCATGCGCGAACCGGTTTCGACCAGCGCCGTGGCCAGAATCGTCAGCGAACCGCCTTCTTCAATGTTGCGCGCGGCGCCGAAGAAACGCTTGGGACGCTGCAGCGCATTGGCGTCCACGCCGCCGGTGAGCACCTTGCCTGACGCCGGCACCACGGTGTTGTAGGCACGTCCCAGACGGGTAATCGAGTCGAGAAGAATCACGACGTCGCGCTTGTGTTCGACCAGGCGCTTGGCCTTCTCGATCACCATTTCGGCGACCTGCACGTGACGGGTGGCCGGCTCGTCGAAGGTGGACGACACCACCTCGCCTTTCACCGAACGCTGCATTTCCGTCACTTCTTCGGGACGCTCGTCAATGAGCAGTACGATCAGGTACACCTCGGGATAGTTCGCCGTGATGCTCTGCGCAATGTTCTGCAGCATCATGGTCTTGCCGGCTTTGGGCGGCGAGACGATCAGACCGCGCTGGCCTTTGCCGATGGGCGCAATCATGTCAATGATGCGCGCGGTGATGTCCTCGGTACTGCCATTACCGCGTTCCATCTTGAGGCGTTGTTTGGGGAATAAGGGCGTGAGATTTTCAAACAGGACTTTGTTCTTGGCGTGCTCTGGCGGGTCGAAGTTGATGTGATCCACCTTGAGCAACGCAAAATAGCGTTCACCTTCCTTGGGCGGCCGGATCTTGCCGGCAACGGTGTCACCCGTGCGCAGGTTGAAGCGGCGAATCTGGCTCGGGGAAACGTAGATATCGTCGGGACCGGCGAGATAGGAACCTTCAGCGGAACGCAGAAAACCGAAACCGTCCTGGAGAATTTCCAGCACACCGTCGCCGGAAATTTCTTCGCCATTGCGCGCCCGCGACTTCAGGATCGAGAAAATCACGTCCTGCTTGCGGGAACGCGCCATGTTCTCGAGGCCCATGGATTCGGCAAGTTCGATGATGGCTTCAGCCGGCTGTTTTTTGAGTTCTGTCAGGTTCATAAGGTTTCTGTTTTCGGTCTCTCGGGATAGGTCATGCGCCCGGCGGCTGCCGGAGCGGGTAAACGGATTTCAGTATCAGGAAACGCCCGGGCGCATCAAACTTCCCCACCCGGTGCGTACCGGAACGGGCGGCGGAGCACCGCCCGTTCCGCGCGTAATCAGATATTGGTCTCGACGAAGGCGGTCAGTTGCGATTTGGACATGGCGCCCACTTTCTGCGCCTGCACGTTGCCGTCTTTGAACAGGATCAGGGTCGGGATACTGCGGATCCCGTACTTCTGGGTCACCTGCTGGTTTTCGTCTACATTCACTTTTGCGATCTTGAGCTTGCCCTGATAGTCGGCAGCGATCTCGTCCAGGATCGGCGCGATCATCTTGCAGGGGCCGCACCACTCCGCCCAGTAGTCAACGAGCACGGGCAGATCGGATTTGAGAACGTCGGATTCGAAATTCGAATCGCTGGTATAGACGATATGGTCACTCACGGTTCAAGGGCCTCCAACTGGCTGAACATAACTTTCAATCTCAAGGCGCTGATCGCGCATAACGTCGGTAAAACTGCCAGGGGTGGTATGACGTGTGGTGCCGGTTCAGGCACAATAGCGCGGCTTGCTTGCGATTCTGAATATGGGTGCTTGAGATTTTGATTTAAAGTCCCGCACTGGGCACGGGCTATAAGGCGATGCGGATATTTGAGCCCAACTGACGCCAGAATGCAAGTCCCCCTGTCCCCGACAAGTAAAATGAGCCATGGATCAACATCTGACCGACCTTCGATTTGAGACCCTGGGGCTGGCGGCCCCGCTGCTGCAAAGTCTGGCCGAAGCCGGCTATACCCGCTGTACGCCGATTCAGGCCAAGGCCCTGCCGCTGCTCCTGTCAGGACGCGATGTCGCAGGTCAGGCGCAGACCGGGACCGGCAAGACTGCCGCGTTCCTGCTCGCGCTTTACCAGCACCTGCTGACCACACCGCCCCGCCCCGGACGTCGCGCCAACCAGCCGCGGGCACTGGTGGTCGCACCCACCCGCGAACTGGCGGTGCAAATTCACAAGGACGCCGAACTCCTCGGCCGCCACACCGGCCTCAGCATGACGGTGGTTTACGGTGGCGAAAATTACGACAAGCAGCGTGATCAGGTCGCCGCGGGCGTGGACCTGCTGATCGGCACGCCGGGCCGCCTGATCGATTATTTCAAGCAGCATGTGTTCGACCTCCGTGCGGCGGAGGTCATGGTGCTCGACGAAGCGGACCGCATGTTCGACATGGGCTTCATCGCCGACGTGCGCTTCCTGTTGCGGCGCCTGCCGCCGCCGACGGAGCGGCTCAGCATGCTGTTCTCCGCCACGCTTTCGTTCCGCGTGATGGAGCTGTCCTACGAACACATGAACAACGCCGAACTGGTGCGGGTCGAACCGGACAAGGTGACCGCCGACCGCGTGCGACAGGTGCTGTACATGCCGGCCACCAACGAAAAGATTTCCCTGCTGATCGGGATCCTGCGCCGGCTGGAAGCGCACCGCACCATGGTGTTCGTGAACACCAAACGCGTGGCGGAAACCTTGGAAGCCTATCTGAAAGGTAACGGCTTCAATGCCGCCGTGCTCTCGGGCGATGTGCCTCAGAAAAAGCGCCTGCGCCTGCTCAAGGAATTCACCGAAGGCGCGTTGCCGATCCTGGTCACCACTGACGTCGCCTCGCGCGGCCTGCACATTCCGGACGTGTCGCACGTGGTCAACTTCGATCTGCCGCAGGATGCCGAAGATTACGTGCACCGAATCGGCCGCACCGCGCGCGCCGGCGCGGAAGGCGATGCCATCAGTTTCGCGTGCGAGGAATATGCGTTCTCGCTGCCCGACATCGAACAGTACATAGGCCATTCGATTCCGCGCGAACCCATGACACCGGACATGCTGCCGGAACTGCAACCGCCTGCCAAACGCGAACGCTATCAGCCGCACCCGCATGGGCACGGTCACGGCGGCAACCAGAAAGGCGGACGGCGCAGACACAGTGGATCGCGCCGCTAGGCGTTTCAGGTTACGGCAACAAATCCGCCAGATTCTGCACTGACACGAATTCTTCGATCTCGCGCGCCGGGCGTTTCGAATCGGGCTGCCGCATTGCCACCAGATGACGCACGCCGTAATCGCGCGCCGCGCGCAATACCGGAAGACTGTCATCGGCAAACAATGTCGTTGCCCCGTCAAACGGTTCGATCGCCTGCAGGCTGTGCCAGAAATCCGGGGTTTCCTTCGGCGTACCGAAACTGTGCGACGACACGATGCCGTCGAAATACGCTTCCAGCCCGGTGTGCTCCATTTTGAGCGCCAGCGCGTCAAAATGGGCGTTGGTCACCAGCACCAGACGTTTGCCGGCGGCGCGCATCTGGCCGAGAAACGTTTCCACTTCCGGCAGGACACGGATGAGATGTGCCACTTCGCGTTTCAGCGCGACGATGTCGAGATCGAGTTCCCGCGACCAGTGATCGAGGCAATACCACTGCAGGGTGCCTTCCGCCGCACGAAAACGCGGCATCAGTTCGGCAATGGCCTCGTCAGGCGCCAGGCCATGGCGCTCGGCGTAACGCAGCGGCACGTGTTCGAGCCAGAAATGATTGTCGAAATGCAGATCCAGCAGCGTCCCGTCCATGTCAAGCAGGACGGTGTGGATACGGGACCAGTCAGGAATCGGCTGGGCAGTCATGAGCATGACCGCTATCATATACCCCGCTGCGCTTCCACAAGGAATCCCCGGTGACACAACACGACTCCTCGCTGCTGGGTCCGGTGCTGGACATCGCCCGCGACGCCGGCGACCGCATCCTGGCCATCTACGGCACCGGTTTCACGGTGACCACGAAAGCCGACAAGTCTCCGGTGACCGAAGCGGACATGGCGGCGCATGAAGCCATTGTTGCCGGCCTCGAGCGCATCACGCCCGATATTCCGGTGCTCTCGGAGGAGTCGTCGAAAATCCCGTTCGAGGAACGGCGGCGCTGGGACAGTTACTGGCTGGTGGATCCGCTCGACGGCACCAAGGAGTTCATCAGCCGCAACGGCGACTTCACGGTCAACATTGCGCTGATCCAGCACGGCGCGCCGGTGGCAGGTGTGGTCTACATTCCGGTGGAGCGAACCGCGTATTACGGCAGCGTCGGTGTCGGTGCATTCCGCCGCCACGCCGACGGCGCAGAGCAGGCCATTCACGTGCAGCGCAACAGCAGCGATCCGGTACGCGTGGTCGCCAGCCGCTCGCATCGAGGCGAACTGCTCGACGGCTACCTGGCAAAACTCGGCGCACATGAAATCGTGTCGCGGGGCAGTTCGCTGAAATTCTGTCTGGTGGCGGAAGGTGCAGCCGACGTGTATCCGCGGCTGGGACCGACCTGCGAATGGGACACCGGAGCCGGTCATGCCGTGCTGCTGGCGGCCGGCGGCCAGATCGTTACAGTGGATGGCGGCGCACTGACCTACAACCGGAAAGAGTCACTGTTGAATCCGTATTTTATTGCGTATGCAGATGCAAGTATTAATTGGCGGCGATATCTCTGAGCATTTTGTTCCGGTAAAAAAACAACGCCGGCTGACGCCGGCGTTGCATCATTCAAATCAGGTAACACTCAGTCGTTGCCGCCCAGCATACCCTTCTTGAGTTTTTCGGTCGGCGGATTCGGCCCGACGTAACAGTGCAGCACATCGCGCGCGAACTCGTCGCCCGCCACCGTGCCCATCAGTTTGCCGTTGTGCGTGACGCTCAGGCCCGTGCCGGGTACGAAATCCATCACGATTTCGTCGCCCTTCCTGGCATCATCGAACAGCGTCGTGAACTGTTTGGCTTGTTCGCCCAGCTTGTCCATGATGCCCGGATTGTTGTTCTTGAGATCGTCCATCCAGTTGTCGGCAAACTGCTTGTGGCTGACGTCGTGCAGCAGATGCATGACGACGCGATACGGCCCCTGCTCCGCCATCACCGCGTCCGGCGTGGTGGCCTTGGTCTCCAGATACAGCCCGCCCACGTACACGTCCACCCACAGGAATTCGCGCAGACCCAGTCCGTTCAGAACCAGATTCTTGCCGCCCACCGTCGCGGTGTCGGGCAGCGTGACGCCTTCAAGACTTGCAGCGATCGCACCGGTCGCAAATACGAAGGTCAGGATGCCGAGCGAACAGGCGAGAAATTTGCGCATGGTCACACCTCAGAGTGAGTAAACGGTTGCGAAAGAGTATCACGCTGCGGGCTTGAGGTAGCGGTCCAGAAACGCTACCGTGCGCCGCCACGCATCGCTGGCGGCGGCGGCCCGGTAGTTCTCGCCGGACGGATTGGCGAACGCGTGGCCGGCGCCCGGGTATTCGTGGATTTCCGCTCTGACGTGCGCCCGTTTGAGTGCACGCTGAAACGCTTTCACGTCCGCGACGGTAATGCCGCGGTCCTCTTCGCCAAAGAATCCGATCAGCGGCATCTTCAGTTTCGACAGTGCAGCGACGTTGTCCACCGGGCGGCCATAGTACATGACAGTGGCATCAATCTTGTCCGGCAGCATCAACGCCGTCTGCAGCGCCCAGCCGCCGCCGAAACACCAGCCGATCACGCCGACGCGCGGCGCATGCGCGGTGTCGTGCAGATAGGCGTACGCCTGTTTCAGGTTGCTCCCGGCTGCGCCCGGATTCGCGAACACCTGTTTCATCAATTTCTGGGCGTCAGCCGGTGCGGTGACCGTCTGACCGCCGTACAAATCCACCGCGAGCGCCGTGTAACCTTCACCCGCGAGCCGGTCGGCCATGTGCGTGATGTTATCGTTCAACCCCCACCATTCGTGGATCACGATCACCGCCGGCAACCGGCCGTTGACGGTTTTCGGTTGCGCCAGATAGCCATGTACCGGTTGACCATCCACGGTTGCGTAAATCACGTCGCGCCCGTTCACCGGCTGGCGCGGCGCGACCCCGGCAATCGGACTCGCCACCGGTGTGTCGCCGGCGTGCATCGCCGCCATGGCCGCGACGTAGCTTGCGTCACTCATTCCGAAACCCGGCGCGGATAGCAACAACAGTATCCCCATGCCCAATATCGACAACGTCTTATGCATGACATGCTCCTCAGGAGTTTCGTCTCAAGCCGTCTCAATCACCCGTGTAAACGCAACCGGATGTACATGTTTCCGCTATCACAATTTTGGACAGCGACGGTAGCGCAGGTTTGAGTTTGCGCCAGATCCAGCGTACGAGTACTTCGCTGGTGGGATTTTCCAGCCCCGGCACCTCGTTAAGGTAACGATGATCCAGCGCGTCGAACACCGGGGCAAATGCCGTTTTGAGGTCGGCAAAATCCATGATCCAGCCGCTTTGCTCGCCGGGCTCGCCTTGGACATGAATCTCGACGCGGAATGAATGTCCGTGCAGGCGGCTGCACTTGTGCGCCGCAGGCAGATTGGGCAGGCGATGCGCCGCCTCGATATGAAAGACCTTGAATATTTCCATAATGCGGGTTGCAGGCTCCGGCTGCGGCCACGAAAAAACCGTGCCATTCTAGCCCCAATCCGCGCTTCCCAGTTGCACCGCCCGCGGCCGGCACGTACCCTGTCTTGCTGATGAATGGCCACCATCGGGTCAGGGCATGGATTTCCAGGAAAAACACCAGCTCAAAGAGCGTATCGTCCGGCTCAAACTGGAACATCACGACCTCGACATGGCCATCAGCCGGCTCGTCGAGGACCCGACCAGCGATGAACTGCAACTCACCCGGCTCAAGAAACGCAAACTTCAACTCAAGGACACGATCTCGCGGCTGCAAAGCATGCTGATTCCCGACCTCGACGCATGATTGACCTTCATCTTCACTCGCGCGCATCGGATGGCGCGCTGACGCCCACCAAACTCGTCGCGCTTGCAGCAGGCTGCAGCGTGCGCACGCTGGCGCTTACCGATCACGACTGTACCGACGGGCTCGCCGAAGCTTCAAAGGCGGCGGAAGCGAACGGTATCCGGTTTATCCCCGGCGTCGAAATCTCCGTCACCTGGCAGAATCGCACACTGCATATCGTCGGCCTCGGGATCAAGGCAGACACGCCTGTGCTGCAAGAGGGGCTTGCCGGACTGCAGACGTTGCGCGACGAACGCGCACAGGAAATCGGACGGCGCCTCGCGAAACGCGGCATAGACGACGCTTACGCAGGCGCGCGCGAACTCGCCGGCCGCGCGGAAATCACGCGCACGCACTTTGCCCGGCACCTGCTGGCACGCGGTCACGCCCACACGTTTCAGGACGCATTCAAGCGCTTCTTGCGGCACGGCAAACCCGGCCATGTGCAGGTCACCTGGGCCTCTCTCGAACAGAGTATCAACTGGATTCACGCGTCCGGCGGTCATGCAGTATTCGCTCATCCGCTGCGTTACGGCATGACGCGATCGTGGCTGGTACGCGCGCTGGCCGCGTTCAAGGAAGCGGGCGGTGACGGAATGGAAGTGATTTGCGGCCGCAGCAACCGCGATGAACTGATGAATGCCGCACATCTCGCAGTGCGTTTCGGACTGGCGGGTTCGGTGGGCTCGGATTTTCACACGCCGGACAATCCGCATCTGCAACCCGGCGGATTGCCGGCATTACCTGACAGCGTAACGCCGATCTGGGACCGGTTTGAGTCGCGCTAGACTTCTCCTGCCGCAGCGCGCGCACGCGGCGTAGCGCGCAACAACTCGTTCACCGATACGGTCGCGACAATCGGATCATCTGCCCCGGGTTCAGCAGACTCATCGCCGATCCAGCGTGCCTGCGCGACACCTTCAGCGCCCAGGGATGCAAAATCAAACAGCCGGGTATCCGCGAGATGTGACGCCGCCACATTCTGCAGCGCGGCGAAAATCGAATTCAACCGGCCCGGTGCCTGCCTCTCCCAATCCGCGAGCATGGTCTTGATCGCCTTGCGCTGCAGGTTTTCCTGCGAACCGCACAGGTTGCAGGGAATGATCGGAAACTGTTTCCACGCCGCGTATTTCTCGATGTCACGCTCGGTGCAATAGGCGAGCGGCCGGATCACCACATGCCGGCCGTCGTCGGACAGCAATTTGGGCGGCATGGCCTTGAGCTTGCCGCCATGAAACAGATTCAGGAACAGGGTCTCGATGATGTCGTCACGATGATGGCCGAGCGCGATGCAGGTGATGCCGTGTTCAGCCGCGAAACTGTACAGCGCGCCCCGTCGCAGACGCGAACACAAGCCGCAGGTGGTTTTACCTTCCGGCACCACCCGTTTGACCACGCTGTAGGTATCCTGCTCGATGATGTGAAACGGCACGCCGAGTTGCGTCAGATAGTCCGGCAACACGTGTTCGGGAAACCCCGGCTGTTTCTGGTCGAGATTCACGGCAATGATTTCAAAATTCACCGGCGCGCTTTTCCGCAGCGCCAGCAGCACGTCCAGCAGGGTGTAGGAATCCTTGCCGCCGGACAGGCACACCATCACCCGGTCGCCTTCACCGATCATGTTGAAATCCTGGATTGCCTGACCGACGTTGCGGCGCAGCCGCTTGTCGAGCTTGCGGAGATTCACCGAGGTTTTTTCGCCTGAATTGTTCACTGTCGCAATCCGGAGTCGCCGTTACTGGCCGGCCATTTTAACGCTATATGCCCTGGTGCGCGGCCCGGGACCAGCGCATCAGGATTTGTTTCTCTTTGCCAGCAGCCGGTCCAGGTGATTGGCGAAGGCTTGCCGGTCACGCAGACTCAGGGGCGGCGGCCCGCCTGTGGCTACGCCACTGTCGCGCAGGTTCGCCATGAAATCCCGCAAGCTGAGCCGCGCCTGCACGTTGTCGGTGGTATAGAGTTCGCCGCGCGGATTGAGCGCGTGAGCGCCCTTCTCCACTACTTGTGCAGCCAAGGGAATGTCTGCGGTAATCACCAGATCGCCGACGGCCACCTGTTTCACGATTTCGTTGTCCGCCACGTCGAAACCGGACGACACCTGCAGTGACTTGATGTGCTGCGATGCCGGTGTGCGCAACAATTGGTTCGCCACCAGCGTCACCTGCACCTGGGCGCGCTTCGCCGCGCGGAACAGGATCTCCTTGATCACGTTCGGACAGGCATCCGCGTCCACCCAGATTCTCATGCTCTGTTCCGCAACCACTGGATCGCACCCTGCCCCGCCACATAGCCACTGGCGAAACAGGCCGTCAACAGATATCCGCCGGTAGGTGCTTCCCAATCCAGCATCTCACCGGCGCAGAACACGCCCGGCATCGCTTTCAACATCAAGTGTTCGTCCAGCGCGGTGGATACGACACCGCCGGCGCTGCTGATCGCTTCTTCCAACGGACGCGGTGCCACGAGTTTGATTGTCAGATCCTTGATGGCGCGCGCCGCGCGCGCGGGTTCTGCCAGCGCGTCCGCGCTGAACACTTCGCGCAGCAGACCCGCTTTCACGCCGTCCACACCAGCCTGCTTGCGCAGATGGTTCGCGAGGGATTGGGAGCCACGGGATTTGGAAAGATCTGCCGCCAATCTGGCCATATCTTTGGCGGGATTGAGATCCAGATGCAGAACGGCGCTGCCGCGACTCTCGATGCGCTCACGCAATTCATGTGAAAGCGTGTAAATGAGTCCGCCTTCTACGCCGTGCCGCGTCACGATGAATTCCCCTGTCTGCGGCGCGCCGCCATCCAGCCAGGCGCTCACCCGCTTGACCGCCTCACCGGCGTAGTGCGAACGGAAATAGTCACTCCAGCCCACCTCGAAACCGCAATTGGCGGGTTTGAGTGCATTCACCGGGATCCCGCGTGCCTGCAGCCACGGCACCCATGCGGCATCCGAGCCGAGCCGCGGCCAACTTCCGCCGCCCAGGGCAAGCAGCGTGACATCCGCGCGCACCGTCCGCCGTCCCGCGGGCGTTTCGAACAGCAATTCGTCTCCCTGCCAGCCTTGCCAGCGGTGACGAAGATGAAACCGGACGCCGGCCTGCCGCAGACGACGCAGCCAGGCGCGCAACAATGGCGCAGCCTTCAATTCCCTGGGGAACACGCGGCCGGAACTGCCGACGAACGTTTCGACGCCCAGTGACTGCGCCCAGGTTCGCAATGCCACGGGACCGAACGCGTCGAGCCAGGAACGTACCCAGGCGGCGCTTACACCGTAGCGAGCGAGGAAACTTTCCGGCGCTTCGGAATGGGTGAGGTTGAGCCCCCCGATGCCCGCCAGCAGGAGCTTGCGCCCCACCGATGGCATGGCGTCGTAGAGATCCACGGCGATTCCGGCGCCGCTCAAGCCCTCTGCCGCCATGAGGCCCGCGGGACCGCCGCCGACAACAATGGCAGTGGGTGTTGTCACGTTCGCGACGTCATTCAAGCTTTCAAGTTCCTGATATTTCCATGGCGGGATACATACGCGTGGTTCGCGCGAGAGAATCCCGGCCGCGCCGACGGGACGACCTTCACGTCGCGCGGAATTGTCTCAGATATGGAAACACAAGGCGGGCACTGCAGTTCATTGATCGGACAACCGATCTCGTTCACGGTGCGCGCATCTGCCTTGAGTCGGGCGCGTCAGCGTGCATTGATCAGCGGCACACTCACGCCAGGCACTCCTTCGCCCATGCAACAGCTCCCCGCACCCTGTGACAGCGTGTCGCGTCAGACCGGCGTGAGCTCGCGCATCGAAACAAACCGCGCCGGGTCAGCGCGATAGCCCAATACCGATTCCAGCGTGGAGAACTTGTTGATGCCGGTCGAGAGTTCAATGTCGGCAGCCGTGAACTGGCAGGGATGCTCGTAACCGGCGGTATGCGCCAACGCAATCAGCTCCTTGCGGAATCCTTTGATATAACTCGCGCAGCGCTGCGCCTTGTGATCAATGTCGAGGCCCGCCTGCCGCCATTCGCTCATGGTGGTGACACCTGTCGGGCAATGCCCGGTGTGACAGCTCTGCGACTGGATGCAGCCGATCGACATCATGGCTTCGCGCGCCACATTGACCATGTCGCAACCCATGGCAAACGCGACCACGGCGCGATCCGGAAAGCCGAGCTTGGCGCTGCCGATCCAGACTACGTCACGTGACACGCCGGCGTTCTGGAACAGCTGATACACGCGCGCGAACCCGATCTTGAACGGCAGCGACACATGATCGGCATAGGTCAGTGGCGCCGCGCCGGTGCCGCCCTCGCCGCCGTCAATGGTGATGAAGTCCGGCCCCTCGCCGCGCACTTTCATGCGTTCGGCCAGCTGACCCCAGAAATCGGTTTCGCCGATCGCCGCCTTCACGCCCACCGGCAGACCGGTGCGGGCGGCAATGCGTTCGATGAAATCGATCATCTCGTCCACGCTGCCGAATTCACTGTGTGCGTTCGGCGAAATGCAATCCTTGAACGGTTCGATGCCACGCGCCTGCGCGATTTCCGGCACCACTTTCGCCCCCGGCAGCACACCGCCCTTGCCGGGTTTGGCGCCCTGCGACAGTTTGATTTCGATGGCACGAATCTGCGGGTACTTGGCACATTTCTCCGCGACCACATCCAGAGAGAAATTGCCGTCAGGGCCGCGTGCACCGAAATAGCCGGTGCCGATCTGGAACACCACGTCGGCGCCCAACAGATGATACGGACTGACGCCGCCTTCACCGGAGTTGTGATAGCAGTGCGCCATTTTGGCACCGAGATTGAGCGCGCTGATCGCATTCTTGCCGAGCGCGCCGAACGACATGGCGGAGATATTCACGACCGAGGTCGGGCGATAGGGGCGTTTGCGGCCATGGCTCGCACCCATGATCTTGAGACACGGCACCGCGCTGGGATCGTCACCCGGCCAGGTTGCCTGGTGCTCGGGAAACGGAAACGCTGCGTTCTTGATGATCGGATAACCGGTGCCGTAAATCTGTTCTTCGGTACCGAAGCCGAAAAAATTATTCTGCTGTTTCGCGGTTGCGTAAATCCAGCTGCGTTCGCTGCGATTGAAAGGAAGTTCTTCCTTGTCGTCGGCAACCCAGTACTGTCTGAGTTCGGGGCCGATGAATTCCAGCCAGTAGCGAAAATGACCGATCACGGGATAGTTGTGCGTGATGGCGTGCCGGCGTTGCGTGATGTCGTGAATCGCCACCACAAGAATCAACACCGCCACTACCAACACAAGCCATAGAAACACGACCATACCACCCTCCCCGAATCAGGCCGTTTCCGGATGCGCAAGTTATAGCCGGTTTCACACTGCTGTGCGCGGCCCTGAGCGGGAAATTTTTACGCAAGCGTGCGTTACTGGAATTCGCGCTTGAACACCAGTTCGCCGCCGCGCTGCCCGCCGCCGAACGCATGGAATGCGAGCGAACCGGTGCTATCGAGGTAATAGGTGACCCCGAGATAGGCGCTGGTGCTGCGCGCCGCGCGGAAATCCCGGCTCGATGGCACCGTTCCCGGATCGGTTTCGTGTCCCTCGTAGTGCTGCCAGCGCATTCCTGCCGATATACGCCAATTGAACAGATACAGGACCGGGCCTGCGGCAGCATAGCTTTCGTACCAGGTGACGTCAGGCTGTCCGGACGATCCGGAAAAACTGACGTCGTTCCAGTTGTATCCGCTTTGCAGTTCCAGGCCGAAATAGTTGCCAAGGCGGGGATGCCAGCCAATCGACAACCCGAGCGATTGCCCGTCCGACTGCTTCAACGCGGCGAGCGTTGGACTGTTCACACTCGCGAGCACATAGGCGCCGGTAATCCCGAAATCCACGTCCTGCGCCATGGGTTGGGTGATGACGACCGCGTAACGGTCAATATCGGCCGCGTACACATTTCCGGGATAGGCAAATCCGGTGTGATAACGCCCAACATCGATTGCTGCCGTCATGCCGTCGGGATAGAAGCCATTGTCGGCATGCGCCAACTGCATACCCGCCGACAACAGAACGGCAACGATCATCTGTCTGCGCATCGCATTTTCCCGTACCTGACCACACCGCAGCAGTGTAGCAGCGTTTGTTCCGGCTCAGGCGAACTGATTGATGAAGCGCAGTTTGGCGTGATGGTCGAGTCGGTAAAAGCGCCGCAATTCACGCTGCAGGCCGGGATTGCCCGCGTCGGCAAACCGGCGCGCCAGACTCAGACAGTAACGCGCGGCATGGCGGTCGGCGTCGCGATAACGCTGCCTGCCGGCGGCATCGAGCGCCGGATCAAGATGTGTGCATTCGAACAGCAGACGATGTATCTGCGTCGCCGCGTCCGGCAGCGCATGGCGGGTGCTGCTGAGCAGAGTCATCACGTATTTGTCTACCTCGGCTTGCAATTCGAGTTCGACCGCGCGCACCGACTGATTCCGCTGCGCATTGAACACCAGATAGATGAAATGGCTGATGCCTTCCAATGCGGACCAGAAATCTTCAAGTGCGGCGGGATCGGACAGCGTGGTCTGCCGCCTGCTGCGCAGACGCTTCAGCAGCCCGGCATCCAGGAACAGCGACAGTTCAAGTGCATCGGTGGTTTCGCGCACCAGCAAGGTTTCGACCGCAGGCCGGTAGCCAGCGCCGGACAGCGCGGCCATGACAGCTGGATCGGTCAGGAGAAAATCATGTGCATGAAACGCAACATCCAGTTCGTACCAGCGCATGAGATCCTGCTGCAGCGCGCCCACCACCGCAGATGCTGCCTGATCCTGATTCGCCACCCTCAATGACTCAGGCAGCTGCGCGCGCCGAGCGCCGGCATGATGCCAAGCGTTTTGAGTTTCTCGGCAGCGCGTGCGCTGCCGGTGCGCACCCAAAGTTCATACAACCGCAAGATGTCGCGCTGGTCGAAGACTTTCGCCTGTTGCGCGATGTCGTTGAGGACGTCCACCAGCGCCGAAAATTTTTCCGCCAGTTCCGCGAAAACGTCATGCAGCACCGAGGCGCGACGCGAAGGCGGCGCCATGGAAGAAAGTGTCTCGTATGCCGTGCCACCCATGCGGCTGTAGTAATCCACGTCAACCGGCCGGCGTGCCAGATAATCGGCAAAAAAACCCGCGATGAACAAGGCGACGTCGCCAAGCCGCCGCAGCAACTGGTGGCGCTGTTCCGGTGAATCGGTAGACAGCGCATCGGACAGCATCAACGCCAGCGGTTTGAGCTCGGCCCCGCCGTCCGGCGTGAATTGATAAAGGTTTTCGCTGCGCGAGTAGTGAGACAGCAACTGCACCATATAACGCCGGGTATCGGCGGCCGCGCTGACCCGGCGCTCGGCCAGTGCCTGGCTCAGGGAGGCCTCGAACCAGCCGTCAAGTGTGCTGACAGGAATGACCTTGCCTTCATCACGCATTGCGTCTTCCTCCCGAAACAAAAACGTTGTCCCTGTTTCGAGCATAGATGCTGGCATCGAATTTGCAAGGTGCGTTTGTCGGCGACCGGCGGCGAACGCAGCAGCCGCGAATGGTGAGTGCTAATAATTCAATGGTAGCGGAGCTTGAGAACCAACACGGTCACCGCCAGAACCAGCGTGACGCTGTTAGCAAGCGTGACGGGCAGATCATGGCGCAACAAACCGTAGATCAGCCACAAGGCAATTCCCGCGGTGAACACGCAATACATCAGCAGCGAAATGCCCTTCGTGTTGCGCGTGCGCAGCGACCTGTACACCTGCGGCACAAAGGCCGCCGTGGTGAGCGTGGCTGCCGCAAGACCAATGTAGCGATCAACACTCACGCTGGATCATGCTCGTAATCACCGGCAACAGTGGCATCGCTGCCTGCCGGCGCGTTCAGGATGCGCAATATCAGCGTCATCAGAATCGCGACGGCGAAATTCAACGCCAGCGAATACAGCGCAGCGTAACCCGGAACAGTCAATTCACCGACATGCAGCGGATAAATCGTGCCCTTGAAATGCTGGGCGGCGACCATGGCCGTGCCGCACAGCATGCCGGCGAGCCATCCCGCCACCAGTGCCCAGCGATGAAACCAGCGTGTGTACAGTCCAACGACAATGGCCGGCAGCGTCTGAATGATCCACACGCCGCCGAGCAGTTGCAGCTGGATGGCGTATTTCTGCGGCAGGAACAGAATGAACGCCAATGCGCCGACTTTCACCACCAGCGACACCAGTTTGGCCATGCCGGCTTCCTGCACATGCGTGGCGTCCGGCTTCAGGTATTCCTTGTAGATGTTGCGGGTAAACAGGTTCGCAGCTGCAATCGACATGATTGCCGCCGGCACCAACGCGCCGATTGCGATTGCGGCAAACCCAACACCGGCAAACCATGCGGGAAAGGAATGCAGCAACAACGCGGGAACCGCAAAATCCGAACCGTAGCGCTTGAAGTAATCAGCGTAGGCCGGATCGTGCTGCACGCCGGCGGCAATCGCCATGTAGCCGAGAAATGCGATAAGCGCGAGCACCAGCGAATAGACCGGCAACAGCGCCATGTTGCGCTTGATTACCTGGCGGCTGCTGGCGCTGAGCAGCCCGGTGACGCAGTGTGGATACAGGAACAGGGCCAGCGCCGAGCCGAGCGCGAGCGTGGCATAGGCGCTGTAAACGCCGACATTGCCGGGTACGGGCGGCTTGAGCAACAGCTTGTCCGCGGGCACGCTTGCAAAGATGCGCCCGTAGCCGCCGAGCTGCATCGGAATCACAATCACCGCGGCGATTATCACGATGTAGATGAGAAGATCCTTGACCACAGCAATGAGCGCCGGCGCACGCAATCCGCTCGTGTAGGTGTAGGCGGCAAGAATCGCGAACGCGATGATCAGCGGCAGATCGCCCGCCAGACCCTTGCCGGTAAACCCCATCGCGGCAATCACCACCTGGATACCCACCAGCTGCAGGGCGATATAAGGCATAGTGGCGAGGATGCCGGTGATCGCCACCAGCAGCGCCAGCAAGCCGCTGTCGTAGCGGCCGCGCACGAAATCCGAGGCCGTGATGTAGCCATGCTTGCGCGACACCGACCACAACCGCGGAAATACCACGAACACGAAGGGGTACACCATCAGGGTATAAGGCAGCGCAAAGAACGCTAGGGCACCGGCACCGAACACCAGCGCTGGCACGGCGATGAATGTATACGCCGTATAGAGATCGCCGCCCAGCAGAAACCAGGTGACGACGGTTCCGAAGCGGCGGCCGGCCAGCCCCCACTCATGCAGATGATCAAGGCTTGCCGCGCGCCAGCGTGCGGCAACAAATCCCAGCACGGTTACCAGCGCAAACAGCAGCACAAAAACCGTCAGAGCAACCCAATTCATGTTGTCACCCGTCTTGTTGTTATCAGAGTCTGGCGAGATAGGCACCCGCGGTGATGACCGCAGTCACGATGATCCACACGAACTGGAACCAGTAAAAAAACGGAATACCGAACAGGGCCGGATCAATGCGGTTGTAGAACGGCACCCAGAGCGCGCCGATGAACGGAATCAGCAGGAGGACATACCAGAGAATGCGCTTGAAAGGTGAAGACACTTTGTTTCCCGTATTCATCGTTGTTGCTCATGCCTGGCAAGCACGGAGGCCCATTCTCCACAGCCTCAGACCCGGAGGCAAGCCGCGACGGGACGCGTCAACGCACCGGTTGGGTGGTTTCAGCGCGCTGCGCGATCAAGGCCTCGCGGTAGTCACTGAATGCCTGCTCAAGTTCGCCGATTGCCTCTCCTATCCTGCCGTTCTCCGCGCCGTCGCGCGCAAGTTCTTCAAGACGGATCGCAATGAGTCGCATACTGCCGGCATCAACGTGCGCGGTAATCCCCTTCATGGTATGGGCCTCACGCGCAATGCTCCGGAGGTCGCCATCACCCAGCGCGATGCGCATTGCCGCCACTCGCCGTTCAGTTTCACGACAGAAAAGTTCAACAAGCTGTTTGTCCTTTTGTGCCTGTGTCACCACTTCCGGCTGGTTGGAAATGGACACAAAGCGTGACAGCGCGCGACGAAACAGCACCGCCTCCACGGGCTTGAGTAATACATCGTTGGCACCGGCATCGCGAACCCGCTTGCGCTCGGCGTCAGTGAGACCGGCGGTCAGCACCAATACCGGCACCCGCCCGCCGTCACCGGGCAGTGTGCGGATGCGGCTGGTCACTTCAATGCCGCTCATGTCCGGCAACTGCATGTCGAGCACCACCACGCTGTACATTGCCCGTTGCACGGCCGACACGGCCTCCGCACCGGTGACTGCGATATCCGTGATGCAGCCTTCGCGTCCTAGCAGGGCGAGCGTGATTTCCTGATCCACGGCGCTGTCGTCCACCAGCAGCACCCGGCGTGCCTCGCGTCGTTTTTCTGTCAGTGTGTAACGCGTAACAAGGCCACGGCGCGCCCGTTCCGCTGAACTCATGTCGCGCGTTGCCATCAGCGCAACCAGGGTTTCGCGCAATTCGGCGGGCGGAATGCGGGTACTGAAATAGCCGGCAAATCCCGCTGCGTGCAATCGCGCCGCGTCGCCGCGCGCGCCGGTACTGGTCTGCATGCTCAATACCATGCTGCGCGTTTCGGGCCGGGTTTTGAGTTCGCGGCCCAGCGATTCGCCATCCAGATGCGGCAGAAACATGTCGATGAAGACCAGGTCGAACGGCCGGTGTTGTTCGATGCTGCGCAGGGCCAATTGCAGGCCTTCGATGCCGTCGCCCGCTTCGTCCACGTCGCAGCCCAGCGCGCGCAATTGATCCGCGAATCCCGCGCGCGCGTCGGCGTTGCCATCCACGACCAGAATCTTGAGCGCCTCGATGACTACGACACCGGCCACCGCCTGCTGCGCGTGCTCAGGTTCCTGAAGCCGAACCCGGAACCAGAAACGGCTGCCACGCCCTTCCTCGCTTTCGGCACCCACTTCGCCATGCATGGATTCGGCAAGTTCGCGCGTAATGGCAAGCCCGAGTCCTGTACCGCCATGTTTGCGCGCCGTGGCACTGCTGCTTTGCGCATACGGCTGGAACAGTTGCGGCAGCACCTTGCGTGACACACCGATGCCGGTATCGGCAACTTCGACGCGGATGCTGATCGCGCGATCTGCCTCGCGCGCCAGCAATTTTGCACTCAGCACAACCTCGCCGCGTTCGGTAAATTTGATGGCGTTACTGAGCAGATTGATGATCATCTGCCGCAATCGCCCGGGGTCACCAATCAACTGCCGCGGTGTATCGGGTTGCACGACAACCGTGAGCTCCAGGCCCTTCGCTTGCGCCTGCTGCGCCAGCAGCATCACCGCGCCTTCGATGCACTCGTGCACGTCGAATTCGATGCTCTCGAGTTGAAGCTTGCCGGCCTCGATGCGGGAATAATCCAGAATATCGTTGATGAGATTGAGCAGGTTGCCGGCCGCGTCGTGAATGACCTGCACGCGCTTCTGCTGATCGGTAGCGAGCCGTTCCCCCAGCAGCAGATCGCTCATGCCAAGAATCCCGTTGATCGGCGAGCGCAGTTCGTGACTGACCTTGGCAAAAAAGTCACTTTTCGCCTGACTGGTGAATTCCGCCCGCTGCAGCGCATCGCGCAGATCGCGCGTGGATTTCTGGATGACGGTGTCCGCCTCGCGTGCCAGCTGGACACTGGCGTACTGGCCCCAGGCGGCAAAAAAGAACGGCATGCAGTCCAGTGCCCAGAGGCCGACATCCCCGGTCTGCGCCAGTGCGATCGCATCCACGTTCAAGGCGCCGTGCTGATACCAGGCGACCAGCAGCGTGCCGACAATTACGCCAAACGCGGCGATTCCAGTACCATAGAGCGCGTAGCGGGAGGTCTGCTCCAGCAGGAGACGGCGTTGCCCTGATTTGGGGTCGGGAGGTGCTGTCATCGGGCCGTAGGCTCCCTGCGCATCGGCTTTCCTAAACTATCGTCTATCAATCCAGGACATTCAAGGACGTGGCACGGACCGCTTGACCGGCTCCGGCGCATGCCCGTGCGCGGCAATTCCGGGGTTTCGGGCTGTCCGCCGTGGAACCCAAGGCGGAAGCATATGTCAAAATGTGGGGTATAATTATGTTAAGTGAAATAGTGCACCAACCGACGGGATAGCGCAGGCGTGAAAGCGGGAATGTCTCTTGTCTTGACCGTTGGCAGCCTGCTCGCGGGAAGCCTCCTGCCGCATGCCGCCTCGGCCCTCGCCCCCGACGAGCGTTTCCACGACTACGCCAAAACGACCTGGTCACTGGAGCAAGGCCTGCCGCAGATCACTGTATCGGCGATCGCGCAGGACAGCGACGGCTACATCTGGCTTGGCACCCAGGCCGGATTGGCGCGCTTCGACGGCATCGAATTTCGCAGCTATTCCCCGGCCAATACCCCCGAAATACCCGGCGAGCAAATCCAGACCCTGCTGCTCGCAAAAGACGGCACGCTCTGGATCGGTACCTACAAGGGACTCGCGCGCTATACCGGACACCGTTTTTTTCGGGTCAGGCCGACCTCGCAAAGCCGGAACGTTGGTGATCTGAATATTCAGGGACTGCTGGACATGCGGGATGGCCGCATGCTCGTGGCCACGACCACCGGGGTGTTTGTTGCGACGCCGCAGGGAATTGTCGGGTACAACCCGTTGCACAATACGCCGGCCTTCGCGCTGTTGCGCTGGAATCACAGCATATGGATCGGCAGCGTCGGCCGCCTGTACAACATGGACGGCACCAGGCTCAGCGTGATCCCGGCGCCGGAGAACAGAACCCCTACTGTCATCAAGGAATTGTGCGTGGACCAGGGCGTGCTCTGGGTCGGCACAAACCACGGCCTGTACCGTTATGTCGCCGGCAAATGGCTGCGGGCCCGGAATGACCCCCCTGCCCTGCACGCTTTCATCAACAGCCTGTATGCCGACAGCAACCATAACGTCTGGGTCGGCACCACCGACGGACTGGCAAGGCTGCGCGGCACGACCATGACCGAATTCGTTCCCAATTCGGATCCCGCGGCATTCCAGGGCGTCGAAAGCATCTTCGAAGATCGCGAATACAATTTGTGGCTTGGCAGTCATTCACAAGGTCTGGCGCGACTTTGGAACGGCTATGTCAGATACCTGAGTACCTGGGATGGCCTGCCGAACGGCATCATCTGGTCGGTCACGCCCGCACACACGGGCGGTTTGTGGGTTGGCAGTAACGATGGCATGTACCGATTCCGGGACGGGCGTTTCACGCTTGCAGTTACCGGAAGCAGTCTGCCGCAACCCAATGCTTACACGTTGCTCGACGACAGCGGCCGCATCTGGATCGGCACGCGCGCCGGCCTGGCGATTTACGCCCACGGAAAGCTGGTTACGCCGCCGGTATTTCACGCATTGACTGGAACCCAGGTCAATGGAGTCGTGAAATCGCGCGATGGCAGTTACTGGATTGCCACGCTCGATGGCCTGTTCCGCTACACCGCCAAGGGTGGCCTGCGCCGCTACGGACCCGCCGACGGGCTGGCAAACACGTATTGCCGCATCCTGTATCAAACGCGAGATGGACAGTTACTGGTCGGCACCGAATCGGGTCTCTATCGTCTGAACGGTAACCGGCTGGAACTGCTGGCTCACGGCAAAGACACACCGGATCATGCCGATATCACCGCCATCACCGAATTGAAGGACGGCGAACTTGTGGTCGGCGGTTTGCGTGAAGACCGGCTTTACTGGTACGACGGGACCCGCTGGCGAATGTTGACCACCAAGGATGGCTTGCTCGCCAACAGTCCGTTCTTTATCACGGCCGATGCGCGTAACTGGCTATGGATTGCGGGCATTCGCGGTGTGTACCGGTTGCGGCTGAATGAGCTGAGGGCGTGGGCCTCGGGCAGCGTGAGACGTCTGAATCCCGAGGCACTGGTCAGCGAGCGCGGTGACTGGCCGGGCAGCCAGAAAGCGTATTGCTGCGACGGTGCCGGCAACGCCAAGGGTTTTCTGCAGAATAACAACCTGGTGCTGCCGACACGCGGCGGCGTCGCGATTATCAACACGCAGAACATCCAGCGCGAAACCTTGCCGCCCAGCGTCGACATCCAGTCCATTCACTATTCGGGCACCTGGCACGCCGTTGATGCAATCGACAGGTTCACGCTGGAACCGGGCAACCGTGACCTGCAATTCAAGTTCGCCGCGCTCAGTTATCGCGACCCACAGGGCGTCACGATCCAGTATCGGCTGACCGGTTACGACACCGGCTGGATCACCCTGGAAGACAACCAGCACCGCGTTGCCACCTATACCAATCTGCCGCCCGGGCACTATCACTTCATGGTCAGAGCCGCCAACAGCGCCGGCATCTGGAGCCTGCATCCCGCGCTGATCCAGATTTCGCTGCAACCGTATTTCTACCAGACCCTCTGGTTCATGGTGCTGATCGGCATACTCACTGCGCTGCTGATTTATGCGGGTTACCGTTTCCAGATCAGCAAACTGCACAGGCAGCGCGAGCGGCTGGAAAGCATGGTGCACGATCGCACCCGCGAACTGGAACAGCTGACAGTACGCCTGCGCGAAATGAGCCAATCCGATCCGCTCACCGGTCTGCAGAACCGCCGTTACCTGGCCCAGCAGCTGCCGGCCGACCTGGCGTTCTTCCGGCGCGAAATCCAGAACCCCGACTACGCGAACCGCGTCATGGTGTTCGCGATTGCCGATATCGACCATTTCAAGCGCGTCAACGACACCCTCGGGCACAACACCGGCGATCAATTGCTGCAGGAATTCGCGACACGACTCAAACGCCTGGTGCGAACCGGTGACTATGTCGTGCGCTGGGGTGGGGAAGAGTTTCTGATTGTATTCCGACCCATGCCGCGCGATCAGGTGGCACATGTCGTCAGCCGGGTTCAGCGACTGATGACGAATGATCCATTCGTCGGCAGCAGCGGCGAACCACTGCAGGTTACCTGCTCGGTCGGCTACGTCGAACACCCGTTCTGCCAGTCCCGACCGGAATGGAGCGATTGGGAAACCCTCGTTTCGCTGGCCGACTATGCCCTGTATTTCGTCAAGCAGCACGGGCGCAACAACTGGGCCGGCCTGTGCGCGACGCAAAACCTGGATCTTCAGCACCTCAATACTGCGTCCCAGCCCGAGCTCGACCGGATGATCGAAGAAGGCGAATTAGCCATCGTTCACGGGCCATGACATTGCCGAGTGGTGCGCACCCAGAATACCTGTCGGGGTGAATTTTCAGTTCAGTTTATCCATTCACAAACCTGCTAGATGCCGCGGGTACATTGCAGTGCGCGGCACGCCGTCGCTCGTTGCGCGCATCAGGCAGGGAAACACCGCGCTACCCAATAACCTGCCACTTGCGTAAGCTGGGCACGCTGTCCGGAGGTGCCCGTCATGAACCTGCTGCAGGAAACCGCCGTTTTTCTGATCGCTGCGTGCATCGCGGTCCCGCTGTCGCG